>JAZBPA010000145.1:0-4028 GCA_036351435.1 Candidatus Competibacteraceae bacterium | reverse complement strand
TTTCAATAATGCTAGTTTCTCTAGCAACCCGAGAAGCCTCCTCATGCACATCACAGCAATCTCGTTCCTAGCCGGGGTTTGAAGTCCAACGGAACGAAAACGTACGCTAAGGCCATTCGTCGAGCTCTGATGGCTGTTTCAGCGGCCTGAGCTGGCCATTCAGGACCTGCTCTGCAAGGGTAAATGAATAATGGCCAAGCATATTCACATGTTTATGGCTCAGCGGTGACAACCGGGCTGCATCTTCCGCTTTCACCTCTTTGCCTTGCTGTCTCAAGTGATCCAGTGCCGCCTGCATATAGAGGGTGTTCCAAAGTACCAAGGCATTGGTCACCAGTCCCAAAGCGCCGAGCTGATCTTCCTGACCCTCACGGTACCGCTTTTTGATCTCCCCCCGTTGACCGTAGCAGATAGCCCGCGCAACCGCATGACGATCTTCGCCCCGATTCAGTTGGGTCAAAATACGGCGGCGGTAATCTTCATCATCGACATAGTGGAGCAAATAGAGGGTCTTGTTGATCCGGCCCGCTTCGATGATGGCCTGAGCCAGACTGGAAGGTCGGTCACTCTTCAGTAAGGAACGGATCAACTCGGAGGCTTGCACGGTGCCCAGCTTCAGTGACCCGGCAATGCGCATCATGTCGTCCCAGTGTTGTTCGATCTTGTGTATATTGACGCAACTGCGCGCCAGGTCATTCAGTACCCCATAGTCCGCTGTTTTGTCCACTCGCCAAAAGACCGCTTCACCGGCGTCCGCCAGTCGCGGTGAAAACTGGTACCCCAACAGCCAGAACAAACCGAACACCATATCGCTGGCTCCGGCGGTATCGGTCATGATCTCCATCGGACTTAAGCCGGTTTGCTGCTCCAGTAGCCCTTCCAGGACAAAGATAGAGTCCCGGAGTGTTCCCGGAACAACAATGCCATGAAAGCCCGAGAATTGATCTGAAATAAAGTTGTACCAGGTAATACCCCGACTGGAGCCAAAATACTTGCGATTAGGGCCAGCATTGACGGTGCGGATGGGGGTTACAAACCGCATGCCATCCGCCGACGCCACCTCACCGCCGCCCCACATTCTCGCCAAGGGTAATGTGGATTGGTAGTCCACCAGTTTGGCATTGGCCTTAACCAGCGTCTCGGCCCGCAGGTAGTTTTGTTTGACCCAATTCAAGCGATGCCGGGTCAAGGCCGGTATCTGCTCTTTGATCAGAGGTTCTAATCCGATGTTGCAGGCCTCCGCCAGTAAAACGGCACAGACGCTGATCGTCAGATCCTCGGCGCGTGCATTGGATTCACTGATATGGGTAAACTCGTCGGCGAAACCGGTATGGGCATGGATCTCCAACAGCAGCTCGGTCAGATCAATGCTGGGTAGCAATGTTTCGACCTGCCGGGCAAGCCAGATCAGGCTGGGCGGTTGATCCAGTTTGTCAAAGGGCGTGATCGTCAGCGTGGGCCATTTGCCGGACCGATCGAACTCCACCGCCTTGTTGTTGTTGAAGTTGGCGGCGATCTGTTGGTAGGTCTCCTCCAATTGGCACACCAGACGCTGGACCGCCTCACGGGGATTCAGCGGGTGACCGAGTGAACGACAAACCCCGATTCGGTGGGCTTCCCATTCCGGGCCTTGTAACAGCTTGGCGCGCGGATCTCCCCAGCGATCGCTCTTTTCGACATAAACATCACGGCGGCGCAGGCTGTCTTGCAGTTTGTCGAGAAAACAAAGGGTATAACCGCGTTTGGTGACCCGCCCCTCTTTATCGAACACCAGGCGTTTCCAGGGGGGAGAAACAATCTCCAGGGGCGCTTCCTCCAAGCGGGGTTTGCGCGAGTCCAGAAGACGAGCCAGGTACTGGAAAGACTGTAATGTCGCAGCACCTGCGGGCGCTGCTTTGAATTCGATGTCCCTAAGCAGTTTCGGCAGAAAGCGCCTCACTCTGCCGTACAGTTCTACCTGTTCATCTTGGTAATGATCATGATAAGGCCGAGCCAGTTCATGAACGGTGGCAATCGATTCCGCTAGTTTTGCACGCGATATCCGAGCAAAAACGGCCGATCGCAGCCGTTCGTCCTGCATATTTTCATTCAATATTAGGGTGCAGGCCTCGGCCAGCGCCAGAGCGGATTGATCCAGATCCTTCAGGGTCCGTAACCGCTTTTTCTGGCCCCGCTTTTTCGCTTCTCCGGCGATCGCGGTGATCAGTAAATCCAGTACATCCAGGGCCTCATCGAGCGCGATCGTCTCATAGGCTGTCGCAAAAGCCACCAGGATCGCCGTGCGTTTGATGGTCGGCATCCGGGCAATCTTGTGCATGGAGATCACACCGGCGTGGCGGGCAAGATTTTTAAAACGCACCGGTGGGATGCCGGTCAGTTTCAGGCGCTGCATACCGAAGGACTGCAACTCCAGATAACGATCGACGGCTTGATTGAAGGCAGGACCGCTGATCGTCACCGGCCCCTTGCGGTAACGGTCAAAGTGAGAGGTGCGTGAACCTTCCGGAACCTCAAGCAGGGTCTCCAACCGGGTGATTTGCTCCGGTGTCGGCAAGGCCGACAACCGGAGCCAAAAGCGGTTTGTGGCGCGTTCGCGCACCTCGGAAATCAGGCGGGTCAATGTGGAAGCACCCGGTAACAAAATCTTATGCTGGATCAGCCAACCGGTCGCTCCGTCAAAGAGCAAACTGGGGCGTTCGTTGCTAATCCAACTGCGGGTGTAGAGCAACCGACTCAGCCGGAAAGACCAGGGCCAGGTAAATTCCCGGTATTGGTACCGATCGCGGATCAGCGCATGGTGTTCCCTTCGTGTGGTCTCCCTCTGTGCGTACACGGATATGATCGTTAGGTCCGTGATCCCCAACTGTCGAGCGACAAACCATTGGGCATTCACCGGCACTCGTGACAGGTCGGAGAGAAAAGTCCCGAGGAATCGAACACAACCCAACTGCAAAGCGACACCGAAACGGTTTTGATCGCCGCGGCGGTTATTGATGAATGCGAGGTCCGCTTCATCCAAATGAAAGTAGCGAACCAGCTGCACTTCATTCGGCTCACCGGAGAACTGCCCATAGCGGGCTTTCTGCTCCGCAGTGAGAAAATCGACGGGCATTTGCTCCCCTAAACCACCCCGTGGTTAAAACAGTAAGCGATTAGGTTATCTAATATGTTATAATTTAGTGGACAGCATAATTGAGCTTGAATAAGGTGTCTATTAAATCGTTTTTTAGCGGTTTGTAGACAGTACTGTCTATGAATCGATTTAGGAGACATTTTCAGGCGATGAGACTCTTCGGTTACGCCCGGGTATCGACTCACCAACAATCACTGGATCTCCAGATCCACGCGCTTAAGACCGCCGGCGTCAACTCACACCGGATCTTTACCGATCAGGTCTCCGGTAGCCATATCGAGCGCAAGGGATTGCAATTGTTGCAGGTGAAAGTTGAACAAGGCGATGTGATTCTGGTGACCAAGCTGGATCGCCTCGGTCGAGATACCGCCGACATGATTCAATTGATCAAGGACTTCGATAACCTGGGAGTGGCCTTTCGTTTTTTAGATGATGGCATCAGCACTGAAGGCACGATGGGGAAAATGGTCGTGACGATCTTGTCCGCTGTGGCCCAAGCTGAGCGCCAACGTATCCTTGAACGAACCAATGAGGGGCGTCGAGCGGCAAAGGCCAAAGGGGTAAAATTTGGCCGTAAACGCACCGTCGATCGAGAGAAAGCACTGATGATGAAAGCCCAAGGTGTGGGTGCTACGGATATTGCCAAACGACTCCAGATAGGTCGCTCAACTGTTTATAAAATATTCAAAGAATCAATACTATAAAGCCTTAGCGTACGTTTTCGTTCCGTTGGACTTCAAACCCCGAATACTGGGCTGAGCAAAATAGGGGGCTGAATTATGGTACCGGGCCTAGAGCGACATCTCAGAGAGGAAGGGTATTATTTCCCGACTTCGCGGCAACTGGCTAACATTCTATTTAATTCTAGTTTTGCATTCCGTGCAGGGGCCGTTTC
>JAZBPA010000144.1:0-13522 GCA_036351435.1 Candidatus Competibacteraceae bacterium | reverse complement strand
TGGCGCATCATGCCCATGCCGACGATGCCTCGCCGGTACGTCGAGGTGTGTTCGTGCGCAAGCGGGTGCTATGTCACGCTATGCCAGCACCGCCGCCAACCGTCGATAACACCCCGCCGGGCCTGGACCCCAATCTGACGACCCGAGAACGGTTTGCGGTGCACAGCGAATCGCCATTCTGTCAGGTCTGTCACCAGTATATCGACGGGGTCGGCTTCGGCTTCGAGCGCTATGACGGCGCCGGTAGCTACCGTGAATTGGAAAACGGTATCGCCGTCGATGACAGCGGAGAACTACGCGGTCTGGAGGATTTCGATGCCACCGACCTACAAGCGCCGGTGACGCTGATGCCATTCCAAGGTATCGGAGAATTGAGCGACTTGATCTCCACCAGCCAATCGGCGACCCAATGTCTGGCGACCCAGTACCATCGCTTCGCCTTCGGTTACGCCAACGGTGCCGCGGACCAGTGCCGCATCGTCAATCTACACCAACGCTTTGCCGACAGTGGCTACGATCTGCGGACCCTGTTACTCGGCCTGGTAACCGCGCCCACCTTCGATCTGCGCCGGGATGTGACTGAGGAGAACCGCTGATGCCTATGATGAATCGCCGCCGCTTTCTGCAAAGCCTGAGTGCCACCGTGCCACTGGCTATGGGCTTTGATCTGCGCCCGGTACTGGCAGGAACTGGAGCCAAAAAGGCCATTTTCGTCTACATTCCCGACGGTTGTATTCCGTCATTTTGGCATCCGACCGGCACCGAGTTCGACTTTACCCTCTCAACCATGACCGAGCCGTTGGCCGCTGTGCGTCAACACTGTGTATTTGTCTCCGGCTTGACCATGTACGAGGGGGGCGCTACCCATGAAGGTGGTATGGCCAAGGTCGTCACAGGCAATGCTGATCTGTCCCTGGATGTGCTGCTGGCGCAGTCATTGCCGACGGCAAGGCCGATTTCGTCGCTGTATCTGGGCGTAGCGGCCAATTTTCAAAACGGCGGCAAAAACTTCTCCTATCTGCCAGGCTCCAAGGTGCGCACCCCGGAAGACAATCCCATCAATGCCTTCGAGTCGGTGTTTGGCACCGCCGGGGGTGACGGCGGCAGCAATGATCCGACCGGCAGTATCTTGGATGCTGCTATGGGTGATCTGGCCGGCTTGCAGAGCCGCTTGGGAGTGGCGGAAACGAGCAAGCTAGAGCTGCACCTGGATGCCTTGCGCGAGTTGGAGCAGCGCCTGGTCAGCCCCGATGTGCAACAGGCGTGTTCCACGAGTGGCTGGAACGACGAGGGCCTTACCGTTCCCGAAGGTTGGCACGGTTATCCGCCGGTATATAACCGGGAGGAAAACTTTCGCTTGATGGGCCAATTACAAATGGAATTGGCGACCCTGGCCTTGAGTTGTGATCATACCGATGTCGTATCATTGCAGTGGTCGCATCCCGTCAGCCCGACCCGCATGGCGTGGACCGGTTCCAGTCAGCGCCATCACGACGCTTCACATTACGGCAATCCAGACACTCAGGGCGCTGACGATTTTGTCAAATTGAAACGCTGGTACACGGGACAATTCGCTGAATTTATCCAATTACTGGCAGACCGGCCCTATGGCGACGGCAGTTTGCTGGACTGCTGCCTGGTGTTTTTGTTTTCTGAGTTGGGTGACAGCAACCGCCATGATCACCGCAATATGCCGTTCATTCTGGCCGGCAGCGGGGGCGGTAGTTTATCCACCGGGCGCTATCTGGATTATCCCGAGGAAACCCATAGCAAGCTGCTGGTCAGTATTGCCAATGGTATGGGCTTACCGATTGACAGCTTTGGTTACAGCGGCCACGGTTTGGGTGGTTTACCGGGCTTGATGAGCGGGTAAATGTGACAAGACCGACTGCGGTGGGGATACCGCAGTGAGCCTACAGGGATGTATTAGTCGCTTTCCATATCCGGACTCATTGAAGTGTCAACAGAACCTAAGGTAGCTGGCCCAACCGCGGGCTGCTGATCTCCTCAATGGCGGCAACTTTCGGGGTTCGGCCCGCGAGCAAGCCGATGAACTCGGCAATGGTTCACATAGGCTGGGCCGCTTTGAGCAGACCCCGTCCCCTCGGCAACAGCTTCAGCTCGATCTTGTCACCCGGCTTGATGCCGAGATGTTGCAGTACCTCTTTCCGAAACGTCACCTGCCCCCGTGTAGTAACGGTCAGCGTGGTCATGGCTTTGCCCTCTCTGATCTTGCCTACTCTAGTAAATGAAGGCAATTTGGGTAAGGACAAGGGCAAAGCCGGGGGCTTACCTCACTGAGTTATTTTCCACTTCGATTGTAATGCTAATGATGCATTACTTGCGAGTTGGGATAACACGCGGATCGCCGAGGCGGTCGACTGTGAGACGTCAACCATCTATCGGGTCCGCCAAGCACGGTAGGATGTGGTGAGGTACGAACCGCATCAATTGAATTTCGGCAAAAACGAACTACCCAAATAATGACTGAATATCCGCATTCAGGGACGCTGTTTTCAGCGTAAACTGTGTTAAACGATACACAGCAATTAACACGAGCGATGCGGTTCGTGTCCTCACCACATCCTACGGTACTTGTTTGATGCCAGATGGAGGTAAAATGTGGAGCTAGTTACAAACTTCAAACGAAAAAGAGCCATAAAGTCGTATATAAAGAGGCTTCCGAGTTTGTTGGCCAAAGATTATGGGAAAGCAAAAACCTATACTCCTGAACAAGTTAAGAGAACAATCGAGCGCTCAGGTCTCAGTGTTTCGGATGCTTGTTACGGTATTGCAATGTTTTCGAGTCGGGAGTCATTTGAGCTCTATCACCAAGAAATTGGCGAAAGTTGCGATTATGATGCGATACGCTCTGAAATAGCAGATCAGCATTTTCATGGAAATAGCGGTTTTGAAATCTCCGATATAGCAACAGTTTCTTCTACATATGGCGGAGGCTTTGATGCAGATGGAGGCGATGGTGGAGGCGCAGATGGAGGCGATGGTGATTAAAATTGTATTTAACAGGGCAAACGCACTCGGACAGCAAAAAGCACTGCTTCTTTGTCGCTCTGCTTTTTTCTTTCGGTGATGTGAGACGTTTGGCGTCTAGACAACACCTCCAGTGACAGAAGAACAAGAAGATTGGCGGTTATCCAACGGCGGCGATTTCCTTAACGATCTCGCCTTTTCCAAACAAGCATATACCCGCTATCGAGAAGACTGGGACCATGATCATTGCGAGCTTTGCTTCGCTGAATTTGTAGAACCGCCTAGCGTCGAAGAAGGCGTGTTATTTAAAGGTTACTGCACCAACGACAGATATCGGTGGGTCTGCGAAGGTTGTTTCAATGACTTTAAAACACACTATCGTTGGCAAATAGCCGCATAATTCAACAAGCGTTGTAAGCTAAAGTAAGACGATGGCTACAACTTTTTGTCCTGCACTACAATGAACGCCGTCGTCGCCCTAGACTTCCGCACCCTCTCCTTCGTCACTCTGCTGTTCTCGTTCATTCTTGGTTTCGGCTTGGTGGTGTTCGCTATCAAGCACAACAGGTTCCGGTCTCTGGCCCTGGTGGGCAGCGGCTTTGTCATTATGGGTTTGGGGTACGTGCTGCTTGGCATGCGCCACGAACTGCCGCACTTCATCACCATCGTCATTGCCAACAGCTTGATCTACCTATCCCTGATCATGGCCTACCAGGGGCTGTTCCGCTTTCTCAACGTTTCCCTACCCCGGGAAAAGTATCTCAGCAGGGCGGGGTTGCTCCTACTGGTGTTCATCCTCAGCTACTTCACCTACGAGGCACCCAACGTCAACGCGCGCATCATGGGCTTCTCGACCTGTTACGCCCTGCTTTGTTTCATCGCCGGATACGGCTTGATGAAGAGCGATCGCACCTTCGCGCCCCTGCCGGTCCAGTTCCTGGTAGCTACTTTTATTAGCATCGGGCTGTTCCATGTCTATCGAGTGATTTTGACCAGCGACGCTGCACCGTTGTTTGATTTCATGAAAGCGGGCGCCATACACGCCATCACCGTTATCACTTCTCAGTTTATCGTCTTGTTTGTCACCTTCATGGTGATATGGATTGCCAGCGACTACCTGGAACGGGAGCTGCGGGAGATGGCCAAGGTAGACCCCCTGACCAAGGTGTACAATCGCCGGGTTCTGGAGGAATTCTGTCACAAGGAGCTAGCGCGTGCACAACGCAGTGGGCGGGTGGTCGCCATTGTGATTTGCGATATCGACCACTTCAAACAGTTCAATGATCGCCACGGTCATCAGCTAGGGGATCGGGTTCTGGCGGACTTCGCTGGACTGCTGCACAGCAACGTGCGTACCGGAGATGTAGTAGCCCGTTACGGCGGAGAGGAATTTGTGATCCTGCTGCCGGAGACCAACTGCGTCCAGGCGACGGACATCGCCGAGAAATTGCGTGGCCGGGTGTTGGCGCACCGCGTCCAGCAAGACAGTGGGGAACCACTGGGCCTGAGCGCCAGTTTCGGGGTGGCGTGTTCTGATCCCACCCGAGACCAGACCTTCGATAACATCCTCAAGGCGGCGGACGAGGCTCTTTACCGGGCGAAGGCTCAGGGACGTAACCGGGTTTGTCTAACCACTGAGGTTGCCTAGTACAATTTAGGAATAGAGAACTTCAACCTTTTAGCAAAGGCCCCAAGACTGGCTTAAATGAGTCGTCAACCACTGCCGGAGTTTCTCGGCCTCAATGCTGGAAAACAACGACCTGTGCAGGCCGCAGCACATAAACCCGATCATCCTCGTCCACATAGTCATAGCCTTTGCGGACTTCCGCGTTAATGGATTCGGCGACAGCATTCGGGTCAAATTCCACGGCACAGGGTTCATGACGATAGTAATCGATAAGCATCCCTGGCTTGATTGTGATCTGTCGAATTCCGACCTGCTCTAAAATGGGTAACAGTTGGGTGCGCAAAATCGCGTAACTGTTGCGCCAGGCGATTAAGATATTGGCGACTGCCGTGGATTCCTGCCGGCTTGCTTCGATCAGTGGGCGAGAAAGCCGTTCGCCTTCGTCAAGCCCATCCAATACCGGTAGGACATACTCAACAATGCAATCCAACACGCCTTGCTTTAGCTGCACAAGCTGTTCGCGTGCCTGAAATATCTGTTGATAGCGGGCGTTACCGCGCTCAGTTAGGATTTGTTCACGACGCTTATAGGCACTAGGCCATTCACCTGTGTCCTGTAACAAATCGGTCCATTGCTGAGCAGTCAACGGCGCATCCAAGGGTTGCTGATACTGTTCCATTGAAACCTTGGCTAACTGATCAGGTAGTTGAGTCAGCGTTTTGGTTAATAACCGTAGTCCTTCGTATCGGTTGTACCAATCATCATGAAAGCGATTCGGTAATTCGGTCTGTACCTCAGAAAATCGATCTAATTCGCCTTCAAAGAGCGTCTGCGCTGATTTAACCCCATCGTGAAGGCGCGCCGCACGAGTACGCCAAGACGCGCAAGCAGCCTCGCAGGCGACTATTGCTTTCATGTCGGCTTGATAGGATTCGCCTTCCCGGTACTGTGCTTCAGTGGTCAGTTGGGCGATAGCGGTTGCCGTGCTCAATGGAGTGTTCCGCGTCTGATTATCGGGTCGATTTTTCTATTCGCTTATGATCCGAATTGTTTTTGCTCGCGCATCTCCAGAGCGCAGCAACGCCTCGGCAGCGGGCACATCCAGCGCACCATTATGTTCGTTAGCGTATTGCACGATGGGGCGGCTTTTCAAGTTGCCTGGTAATTGCACCGCAGTAAAGTGAATAATTCCATCGGCGTCTAATTCGAATACCACACCGATAGGGACCATGTTCTGCTGCGGCGGGGCGACCGGCAAAGTCAGCTGGCCTAAATAAGTATTTTGCCGGGGGTTGCAGTCCTCACCACGATAGACGGTGAGAACGACTTTTTCCTGGCCGGGGCGATTGGTAAAACCCAAGTATCCGCGCTTGCAAGGATATGCCGTTTGCCGGGGGATCAACGCCTGGAAAGCCAGTTCGCTGTGTTCGTTGAGCATATCCACTCCTAACGAATGGCCGGTCACGTTGCTGACCCGCACCGGCACAGTGTCGCTGGCTTCAGGCAAGAATAGATTAGCCGCCATGATGGCGGCACCGTGCGCAACCACTTCATCAACTCGGTTGGCGATACAGGGTTGTTTAATTTCCCGCGCGATCGCCGCCTGCACAGCAGGGCTTTTGGTAGAGCTGCCGACTAAAATCACCCGAACAATATCGCGCGGGAGCAGTTCAGCATCGTGCAACACCGAACGCATACTGGCTACAGTGAGTTGCAGTTGCGGTTCGATCAGCGTGTCGTACTGGGCCCGGCTGATCGTTGTATCCAATGGATAGCCCATGCAATCGGGTACGGTGATGGCTGCGTATTCGCTCTGCGAGAGTTTAATCTTGGCGGCTTCAGTGGCTTTTTTGAGACGCTGGCGTGCCAGGATAGCTTCTCGTGAGTTCGATCCCAACACGTCGAGTCCGGTCTGAGAGCGAAATTGTTCACTAACCCAGTGCATAATTTCCTGATCGAAATCATTGCCACCCAGGTTGTTGTTGCCCCCAACGGCTAGTACTTCGAAGTCATTGCCTTTAACCTGCAGGATGGACACATCAAACGTGCCACCGCCTAGGTCATATACCATGATGGTTTGATCGCGGTCTTGGTCCAGACTGTAGGCAATTACCGCCGCTGTTGGCTCAGGAATCAAGCGCAATACATTCAAGCCGGCTGCTTCACCGGCACGCTTGGTCTGTTCGCGTTGTGCTTCGGTAAAGTAAGCGGGCACTGTAATCACCGCATTCCAAACGTCTTCGCCCAAATACTCCCGCGCACCTTGAATCAGTCGGCGGAGTATAAGGCTGCTGATATTCACTGGCGACAGCGCGCGACGGCCCACATGGTATACCTTAGCGTGATCGCCTATGAAACGTTTGACAGACGTTATCGTATTGACAGAATCTACTAATAGCCGGGATTTGGCCGGCGCACCGACCAGCACGCTACCGTCATTGCAAAAAGACACTACCGAAGGCATGGAACGTCGCCCATCGATAGGAATCGTTTCCACCACCCCTCGACGATAAACCGACACCACGGAATTCACCGTGCCCAGATCGATACCAACGGCGTAGGACATAGTACGTTTACTCTAAAGTTGACTGTTTAAAAATAAGCGGGCGTGACACAAAGTCAACTAATCGTGCTCGGTAATGCGGAACAGATACCTCTGATGTTGAATGCGGCTGAGGAGCGTTGAGTTTGCCGCGCTTAAATCCCGCTTAAATGCAGATAATGCACGCTGAATAGATTCTGGTTATCAAGCCAAACTTGCTCGGGTTGGTAACCTGCCGCGATGGCTAAGTGTTGAAATTCATCGACGCTGTATTTATAAGAGCTTTCCGTATGAACCGTCTCACCCGCCTCGAACGAGAAACGCTGATCTTCAATCCTGAGCTGCTGCGACTGGCGACTGACGAGATGCATTTCTATCCGTCCCTGAGACTCGTTATAAAAGGCGCGGTGTTCGAATTGCTCAGGGTCTAGATCAGTATCCAGCTCGTTTTTAATCCGTTGCAGCAGATTCAAATTAAAATCCGCGGTCACGCCTTGAGCATCGTTATACGCTGCATTGAGTATGCGGGAGTCTTTTTTGAGATCGACGCCAATCAGCAAAGCGCCGTCCGGCAACAACGTTTCTTTAAGTTGTTCTAGGAAAACAATGGCCTGGGCCGTATCGAAATTGCCGATACTGGAACCGGGGAAGAACGCCAACTTTCTGAACTCTGTCGGACAGTAAGACAGATTCAAGCTTTGACTGAAATCAGCACAGGCCGCATGTACATCCAGCCAGGGGTAATCAACGGCCAACCTGGCCGTTGCTTGCAGCAAAAAGTTTTTGGAAATATCGACGCCCATGTACACGGCAGGCCGTACCGCTTCCAGTAACAAGCGCACTTTTTTGCTGGCACCGCTGCCCAGCTCGATCAACAGCGTTTCCGGCCCGGCAAGCTCGGCGATCTCATGGGCGTGATTTTGTAAAATCGCGATCTCGGCGCGGGTGGGATAGTATTCCGGCAACTCGCAAATGGCATCGAATAATTGCGAACCCCGTTCATCGTAAAAAAACTTGGGTGGGATTAACTTCGGTTGCGCATTCAAACCAGCCAGAACTTCATCACGCAGACTCGCGAAGTCGGGTTGATGATCGTAAAAACGGATTGCGTGCGTTTCAGCCATTATCGATCATCCGCCAGCCGAATCCCGGAAAATTGCCATCGGTCACCGGGGTAGAAAAAATTGCGGTAAGAAGGACGAATGTGAGACTGGGGGGTGATGCAAGAACCGCCGCGCAGGATCATTTGGCTGCTCATAAACTTGCCGTTATATTCGCCCAGCGAACCGGCCAGGGCTCGAAAGCCTGGATACGGCGAATACGCCGTCTGGGTCCACTCCCATACATCGCCATACAATTGGGCTGGAGTTTGTTCAGTATTGATTGCACGGGGATGCAGTTGCCCGGATTCGCGGAAGTTTCCCTTTATTGCTTGCTGGATCGCCGCTAACTCCCATTCCGCCTCGCTGGGCAACCGCTTGCCGGCCCAGTGAGCGTAAGCGTCGGCTTCATAGAGACTAACGTGACAAACCGGCTCATGTTCGTCTACGGGGCGCATCCCAGACAAGGTCATTGACCACCAGCGTCCTTCGAGTTGTTCCCAATATAGCGGCGCTTGCCAGCCTTGTTCCTGTACCGTGCTCCAGCCTTCGGAGAGCCAATACTCGGGATTTTGATACCCACCAGCGGTCATGAATTCTAGAAATTCGCCGTTGGTCACCAACCGTGACGCTAGCGCAAAATCGTTCAGAAAAACCCGGTGGCGCGGTGTTTCGTTGTCGAAACAAAACGCCTCGCCGGTATTCCCGAGCCAATGAATGCCGCCCGGGTAATCTACCCATTGCTGAGCCGCCGAATGGGTTGGCACAGTTGTCGGCTTCGCTTCATGGTAAACCGGACGCAGCGGATTAAAGGCAAATACGTGTTTAATGTCGGTTAATAATAATTCCTGATGCTGCTGCTCATGATTAAGCCCTAGCACAGTGCGGTTGGCGAACGCTTCCCACTGTGACTCATCCAAGTTCATGATGGCCTGTCTCATGGCCTCGTCCACATGGGCCCGGTAACGGTAAATTTCGGCTACCGTCGGACGCGACAGCAAGCCGCGTTGCGGACGCGAAAAGGGAGTGCCGTGAGTGAGATAATACGAGTTGAATAAATAATCGAACCGCTCATTAAAAACCGAATACCCCGGCAGGAAAGGGATTAACAGAAACGTCTCGAAAAACCAGCTCACATGGGCAATATGCCATTTAGTCGGACTCACGTCCGGCATGGTCTGGATGCAATAATCTTCTGGCTCCAGTGGTTGACATAATGCTTCTGTTTGGTTGCGAACGTTTTGGTAACGAGCCAGCACAGTCTCACGAGTGGTGGCGCAATCCGAGGCAACTTCGGTGGGATACTGTAAGGGTGCATTCATCGATTTGTCCTATCCGGCGATTGAGTGCAATAGCGAATGATTGTTCATCGGGCAGAAGGGTATTGCGATTAAGTTAAAATTGAATAAACAGCGGAATTTTTTTCAAGGCAAAAGGCGAATCTCTTCAATCTCGTCCAGTTGTATCGTGAAACCCACTGTGCCACCCGGAATCTCTAAGCCCAGTTGCAAGTTGCTCCTAGTGACTGCAGCGAGTTTGCCTTTATGGGCTCTGCCGTCAGTCAATGTCACAATCGCCGACTGATCAACATACTCAGACAGTTCGGTAGTGGGTATTCGAAGCGATCGATTCTGTGGTGTCTTCAAGGTAAGCCAGCGGGTAGCAGGCGATTCTGCGGACAACTCTGGCGAGATTTTAACCGTTGGTAAAGCCAGTAATGACTTTGGCGGCGCTGTCGATCTTGCGGTGGTGGATGGCGCGGCATTTTCAGCAGGTCTCGTTGCCGGAGCAGATAATCGGGGGTTATCGGACAGAGTGGTCTCAGGTAACGGCGCTTGAGTATCTTCAATCGGCGCAGGCGACTCAACTACTGAGGGTTCCGGTAGGATCGGATCATGAAAAGCCACTGATAGATTGGTGATCGCTTCGCCATTGACCTGAGCCGCAAGATTCATCAACTTGAGCAGTAATTCAGGGGGGCGAGACGAAAACTCAGCAAGTTCGAGTGAGTTTTCGGGCTGAGCAGTAACCGTGACCTGACCATCTTGAGCGGTAATGTATTGTCGGTATGCTTCGACCAACCCAGGGCCGAAGGTCATGCCACGCGCCTGCATTGTTTTGGGTGCTTGACGGAGATGTTCGGCAATAAACCCTTCCACTGAATCGCCTCTTTTTTGCGCACATAGACGATTCTTACGGGAGTTGAATGAGTCATCCCGCAGCATAACCTCGGCGTTAACCAATTGCGGCGGGGCTTGCTGTAACGTGATAAACGATAGCGTCGGCAACGTGGCCAACAGGGCTGACGGCCTAGGCACGGCGAACGTCGCCTCTGCCTCAAACGATGCAATTTTGTCGGCATGAACAAGGGCTTTGGCAGCCAGCCGATGGGTGAATTCATCGAAGTTATAATCCACCGCACCATCGACCCGGATCGTTCGGTAACCCATGCCGCGTAGCATGTCGAGATTCCATGCGGCAGCATCGTCACAACCCAAAGAATGATAAGTGGAAAACAGCTCCCGCCGTTGCCGGAAGGCATCACCGTATAAATCGAAAGTCAGTTGCTGAACGCGCAATCGCAATGATTTGGGCAAAGTATCACGTTTCAGCGAACGATCGATATTGAACAAACCGAACGTGTTCAGTTCATCCAATTTAACGGCGGCGATATGAATGCTGTCTGCAAAATGGGGACTGTGCACGTCGACATCGTGAATGCTGACGCCAACAAATGGGGAGACACGCAGATAAGCGTATTCAACCCGGACATCCGGCTCCAAGGCTTTAAGGACTGTCTCGACGTGAGTCGAAAAGGCGTACCAAAAATAACCGAAGATCACGCCAGTGACGAGCAGCAAGACGTAGGCGACACGTAAAGCTTTGTACATTTAGACTAATCGTTGCGGTGAGCCGGTCCGGGCGGGCTTGCGAGGAAAGCATTACAAACTCTTGGTTTGATTGCAAGTTGAGTTAGGATGTTATTCAGGGTAATTATCCTGTCAAATTCGCGCAATTGGTTGCATTTTTTGCGTCAACAAGTAGAAAATAAGCAAATGTTTCTAATTGACATAAATTATGCTCGTTCAATTTAGTGTTGAAAATTATCGTTCGGTTCTGGAACGCCAAACTTTAAGCATGGCGGCCTCGAAGTATTTTAAGGAACTAGAACAACTCAACACTTTCACAACCGGCACCTCGGATACCATGCCGAGCCTGCTCCGCTCCGCCGTAATCTATGGTCCTAATGCGTCCGGTAAGAGTACCTTGGTGGGCGCCCTTGATTTCATGCGCTACCGGGTTATCCATTCAGCCAAGGATAGTCAGGCCAACGAGCAAATTGAGGTTACACCCTTCAAATTGACTGCTGCTTCGCGGGCAGCTGATAGCGAATTCGAGGTCATCTTTATCGAAGACAGCGTGCGCTATCAGTACGGTTTCCGCTGCAACCGGGAACGTTTTACTGAGGAATGGCTATTCGCCTACCCTCAAGGACGCGCACAGAGGTGGTTCCAACGAGTGTTCAACCGCGATACGGGAAAGGACGAGTATCGCTTCAGTTCAGTTTTTAAAGGTGGTCGCAAACGTCAGGATTGGCAGGAGCAGACCCGTAGCAATGCCTTATTCCTTTCCACCGCACTCCTGCTTAATAACGAACAACTTAAACCTGTGCTCAACTGGTTTCAGCAACGTCTAAGGATTTTTGAGGCGCATCATATCCTGATGGCTCCCGGGGTTACTATCAGCCGTTGCAATAACAAAGAAAACAAACGATTTGTTCTCGAATTCATGAACTCGGCGGATTTGGCTATTGCCGATATCCGCATCGATACTCGCCCTTTCTCACCGGATATGCTGCCCGAAGATATGCCAGTCAGCTTACGCGATGAAATTAGCCAAGAGATGGCCGACAAAGAAATCGCTGAGGTTGCTTTCCTGCACAAGGACACCGAAACACAAGAACTGGTCGAGTTCGAGCAGCAAGAAGAATCAGATGGAACCCGCGCCCTATTTGCCTTTGCCGGTCCTTGGTTAGATGTGATCGAAAATGAAAGGGTTTTGGTGGTCGATGAGCTTGACACCAGCTTGCACCCGCTGATTGTCCATTACCTGGTGAAGTTGTTGCACTACCAGAATTGCAAGGCGCAACTCGTATTTACCACCCATGACACCACAATCCTGAGTCAGAAAATCCTTCGGCGTGATCAGGTTTGGTTCACGGAGAAAAACGCCCGGAACACTACCCAGCTTTACTCACTGTCCGATTTCAGCCCGCGTGACAATGAAGCTGTCGAACGCGGTTATCTCAACGGACGCTATGGAGGTATTCCGTTTTTGAAGGATTTAGATTTTCATGGGTTCAAATGATCTGTTCAAGAAGCGGAAGGCACAAAAGGCAGCTGAATTGGAGCGGCGACAGCGTGATCGTGTCGCAGGTCCACGTTTCCTCATTGTTTGTGAAGGCATGAAAACCGAGCCTTTCTACTTCCAGGAATTGTGCGAGTTCCATCAACTCCGTACATCCCGAGTGCGGGTAGAGCCCGGTCAAACCGGCTCATCTCCTGACCGAGTAGTGGCGTACGCAAAACAGCTTTATGCGGAAGACGCTCAGTTAGGTGTGGACCCGTACGATTATGTTTTTTGCGTCATTGACCACGATCAGCATTCCACTTACCAAGCTGCTCTAGCCCGTATTAAGCAACTGGGAAAGCCGTTCAAAGCTGTCCCTTCTGAACCCTGTTTCGAATATTGGTTGTTGCTGCATTTCATCTATACCCGTCAACCTTTTGCGAAAAAGGGGCGGTGTTCTTCTTGCGATGTCGTTATCCATGAACTGCGCAAACAATCTGGCTTTAACGCTTACGCCAAGGCGCAAAGAGACATCTATAGTCAATCACGACACCGGATTGACACAGCTATCCGGCATGCTCAGAAGGTAGAACAGGATGTTGAACTGTCTGGCCAGCAAAACCCGTCTACCCATGTTCATCATCTCGTACAACAACTTCTGGAACTTGCGAAAACGCATGGGCGCAGGTGCTGATAGAAAGCCCACCATCCACTTTTGGCGATAATTTGTGGCTGTCAACGCTAACCTCTGTGACTCCCAGAACGATCCGGTACTGTAGCGCTCAAAAGTCTTACTCCGCCGCCAAAATCATCCGCGCATCGACAATCGCATAGCCACTTGGATAGGCGAGGACGGGATTGAGATCCAATTCCGCTAACTCCGGGTGAGTCAGACAAATCTGCGAAACCTGT
>JAZBPA010000143.1:0-19485 GCA_036351435.1 Candidatus Competibacteraceae bacterium | reverse complement strand
CTGAGCGCGGTCCTTAACCTTCGGGTAAACTTGGAACTACTGAGTCTCTAACAACACGCTAAAACGCGCTAAACTAGCAATTTATTACAGCACTGAACAGCCCTGCTCCCTGACGTTAATCGACCGGTTTTTCGGCGTCTGCGCCGGTTTATGAAACCTTAAAATAACCTAAAGTCAAACACTTATCGTTCGGTACAACTCTATTATGTACGTACCAAAAGGGCGTCCGCCGATTGGTACCTTTAGGCAGGCGCGAAAAAACCGGGAAACTTTTGTCGAGGTGCTTATTTTATTGTTCAGTAATTTAATATGGCAAGTGAATTATCGGCATCGTCTAAACCCATGCGAGCGGCATTATGATTGCTTTCAAGAGTGAGTTTTGTCAATCAGCCCGTGGATTCCAACTAGGCGTCTAATGATAGAAAACCGTCAAGAGATAATAATGGAAATCAGCCGAGCGACCCAAGCTGATCTTGACGGCATCCTTGAACTTCAGTCAGCAAATCAGCCCGAAAATGGGGGTAGTTTATCCGCCAATCTACCTCGTTCACGGATTGCCATTATGATGAATGACATGCCGCTTATTGTCGCGCGCTGCGACGGTCGCATTATTGGCTTTCTAATGACAAGCTCACGGGCAATGAATGCCGATGTTCCTATTATCAGCACGATGCTGGCTGCCTATCCCGCCACAGACGATGCCTACGTTTACGGTCCCATCTGTGTTGCTGAACAAGAGCGCGGCAAGGGGTTAGCACAGGCTATGTTCGCGCAATTGCGGCGCTTAGAGCCAAGACGCGAAGGCATCCTATTCATCCGACAAGATAACCCGGCATCCCTACGCGCTCACGGAAAAATGGGAATGCATGAAGTCGCCTGTTTCGAATTTAATGGGGTAGACCATAACGTCTTTTCCTATTTCGGATAACGCACAAGCACGTAGATGGCTACATGACGCTCTCTCACCCCGTAAATCTCATCAATAAAATTTGTAATTTCAACGAGTCTTGCCCATGTTATTATCGGTTAAAAGACTGCACGCGAGATTCATTGACTTAGGGATTAACATGATCAAACAAGCAATAACAGATCAAGATATAGAAGATTGCTTCGATGTGATCGCAGAATTGCGTCCTCATTTAAAGAAAAGCGAATTTCTAGCCACTGTCAGAAGCATGGAGAAAGAAGGTTATAAGCTTGCATTTATTAAGGCCAATGATAAAGTTGTCGCCGTTGCAGGTTACCGTTTATACAGCAATTTATTTATGGGCAAAAATCTTTATATTGATGATCTTGTGACCTCTAACAGGTTTCGCTCTAAGGGTTACGGCGCAGAATTATTACACTGGTTACGAGAAGAAGCAACTCGCTCGGGTTGTAACTTCTACCATCTCGACTCAGGCACTCATCGCGGTAAAGCGCATAAATTCTATTTTCAGCATGGATTCACCATTGCCAGTTATCACTTTAGCGAAAAGCTTACTGAATCATGATCGAAATATATTACCCACTCAGCACAAAGTGTCCTTAAAATTCTTAAATCTCCCATGGAGCAATAAAGTGTTATCAGTCCCGTGACACTGACTAACACTGCGACGCTTTTTGGTGCGATGGTAGTTCTTGCTGCAGTACCAAGCGTTAGTGTTTTGGCAGTATCGGCCAGGTCGGCATCATTTGGCTTCGTCCATGGCGCGTTTACCGCCTTAGGAATCGTAGTCGGGGATTTGATGTTCATCATGCTGGCTATATTTGGTCTTGCGCTTCTGGTTGAAGCGATGGGCAACTTTTTCTTCTTGGTTAAGTACCTCGGCGGTACTTATCTAATCTGGATGGGCATTGCTATGTGGCAAGCACGACCGACGGAAACCGGTCACATCCAGGCCTCTTCCATACAATCCAGTTTCATGTCGGGTTTACTCATTACTTTGGGGGATCAGAAAGCAGTTTTATTCTATCTGGGCTTTTTGCCCGCTTTCCTTGATTTGCACGCAATGGCATACCACGACATCGGGATCGTTTCTGTAGTCACTATCCTAGCAGTTGGTGGGGTGAAACTCACTATAGCGTATGCGGCTGATAGAGCAGGTACGTTTTTTGGGGCTAAAGCAGGGCAGAAAATGACCATTGCAGCGGCCTTTATCATGATTGCCGCAGGCGGCTTTGTCATCATCCGAGCATAGATTGCTGCGGTTAGCTCATAAGGTTTATCACTGAGGCCTAGTTGTAGGTCTTGTCCATCTCACTTGGAATTCACGATAACATACGATCATGAGAAAATTTTTTGTAGCTATTTCGTCATTACTACTGACCGGCTGTATGGGATACCCTGAGACAGTAACACCGGTTAAAGATTTTGAGCTTGAAAGGTACTTGGGTAAATGGTACGAGATTGCTCGACTAGACCATTCTTTCGAACGTGGCTTAGAAAAAGTAACCGCTGAATATTCACTTCGTGACGATGGCGGTGTACGGGTTCTGAATCGGGGTTTCTCAGTTGAAGAGAATGAATGGAATGAAGCGGAAGGCAAAGCCTATTTTGCCCGTGAAGCAGATGAAGGGTATTTGAAGGTTTCTTTTTTCGGCCCATTTTATGGTTCTTATGTTATTTTTGAGCTAGACAAGGATAACTACCAATACGCCTTCATTTCTGGACCGAATCAGTCTTATCTTTGGTTTTTATCAAGAACCCCGACTGTTAGCGAAGCATTGACCAATAGATTTGTCGCGGCAGCGAAAAAACGTGGTTTTCCCAGCCAGGAACTCATCTTCGTTAATCATTCGGATCAGTGAAGATTTGCGCCAACTTGGGTTATTGTCGCTCTTGCATTGGCAGCTAGTCAGTAACGTTGAGCTGCCTTAATGATGATCTTACGTCCTGCGACCCCGGCAGACCTCGAACTGCTGCGACATTGGGATGAACAGCCTCATGTCATCGCTTCCGATCCCGACGACGACTGGGCTTGGGAAGTGGAGTTGGACCGCGACCCGGATTGGCGAGAGCAACTGATCGCTGAAATCGACGGGTTCCCCATCGGATTTATGCAAATCATTGACCCGCTCTTAGAGGAAAGCCACTATTGGGGAGATGTCTCTGCCGGACTTCGGGCGATAGATATCTGGATCGGTGAAGAAGCAAATCTTAGCAAAGGCTACGGAACTACCATGATGCAGCTTGCCGTTGCCCGCTGTTTCGCTGATCCTGAGGTGACCCACGTGCTCATTGATCCGTTGGCGAGTAACACCCGTGCGCATCGCTTCTATGAGCGGCTGGGCTTCAAATTTCTCGAACGCCGATATTTTGGTGACCAAGCGTGTTTTGTGTACCGGCTTAGCCGGACAGACTGTTGCCTACCAACCCAACAAGCGGAGAAACTACGATGAAAACACTCGCATACGCTAACGGCGATCAAATGCCTATGCTGGGTTTGGGAACCTGGAAGTCAGCGCCCGGCAACGTTTACCATGCGGTTAAAGAGGGCCTACGACTCGGTTATCGGCATATTGATTGCGCACCCGCCTACGACAATGAAGCTGAAATCGGTCAAGCGTTATCCGAATCTTGCCAAGCAGGCACCGTTGCCCGTAGTCAGTTGTGGGTCACGTCGAAACTATGGAGTAACGCTCATGCACCCGAGGACGTGCAACCTGCTTTAGAAAAGACCCTTACCGACCTGCAACTGGATTATCTTGATCTTTATCTGATGCATTGGCCGGTCGCCTTTAAGAACAGCGTTTCCTTTCCCAAAACCGCTGCAGACCTAATCGCACCCGCTGATCTGCCGGTCTCCCGGACGTGGGACGCCATGCAAGCGCTGGTCGACAAAGGACTGTGCCGACATATTGGTGTCTGTAATTTCAGTATCGCTAAGTTGCGAGCTTTAGTTGACGAAGCGCGGCTAAAACCGGCAATGAATCAGATTGAACTCCATCCTTACCTGCAACAGCCCACGATGCTGCAGTTTTGTCGCGAGCAAGGTATTCATTTGACCGCTTACTCGCCATTGGGCTCGCCGGATCGACCCGCCGGCTTGAAAGCGCAGGACGAACCGGTGCTGCTGAAAGACCCCACGATCTTGTCCATTGCCGAGCGACGCTCGGCTACACCGGCTCAAGTGCTCATCAGTTGGGCGACGCAGCGGAATACCGCAGTCATTCCGAAATCAGTCAATCCGGCGAGAATGCAGCAAAACATAGCCGCAGCCGATGTAAAACTGCTGCCGGAGGATATGCAAGAAATTGCTAGACTTGACCGCCATCGACGCTATGTCGGTGGTGACTTTTGGGCCATGCCCGGCAGCCCATATACGACAGAGAACATTTGGGACGAATGAGTGATACTGCATTCATTCCGTATCTATTTCCTCCTCGGCATGAACAACTACAGTAAGGAACCACTATGGACCTACGACTGAAAGACAAACTAGCCCTAGTTTCCGGCAGCACGGCGGGTATTGGTTATGCTATCGCCGAAACTCTGGCCGCGGAAGGCGCCAGAGTGATCGTCAACGGGCGCAGCCAGGGTTCCGTTGACAAGGCAATTGCGCAAATGACCCCCAAAGCCACCGGCCAGCTATTGGGTTTTGCCGGCGATCTAGCAACCGCTGAAGGTGCGGAAAAACTAGCTCAGGTCTATCCCGATGTCGAGATTCTGGTTAATAATCTGGGTATTTTCGAACCGTTACCGTTTGAGGATATTCCAGACGAAGATTGGCGACGTTTTTTTGAGGTTAATGTACTCAGCGGGGTGCGTCTCAGCCGGTTGTATCTTCCCGGCATGAAGAAACGCAATTGGGGGCGTATCGTGTTCATCTCCAGCGAGAGTGGGGTGCAAATCCCGGAAGAGATGATTCACTACGGGATGACCAAAACGGCGCAGCTCGCCGTTTCGCGCGGTATTGCCGAGTCCGTTGCAGGAACAGCAATCACTGTTAATTGCGTGCTGCCAGGACCCACTAAATCTCGCGGAGTTGGAGATTTTGTCGAGCAGCTCGCCGCTCAAGAAGGAAAATCCCTTGCTGAATTCGAGAAGCAATTCTTCGAAACGGTACGACCGACCTCGTTGATTAAACGTTTTGCATCGACGGAAGAGGTGGCTTCATTGGTTGCTTATGTGGTTAGTCCGTTAGCATCGGCGACGACCGGTTCGGCGTTGCGTGTAGACGGCGGTCTCATAAAAAGTGCTTTCTAAGCACTCAGGGTAATTGCGAGACATAACGTGCTGCTATTCCACCGTAATCCTGCCGGCTATGGTATTGGTGTGATCCTCATGATGATTATCATGGGGATCATGGGTTATGTCTTTAGCATAACTCACAGCGATAGCTTTGAGGTGACCGGCTCGGAGCACACTACAGGAACTGTCCTGAGCATTAGAGAGCATAGCTTACGGGGAAAACTTTCTGACACGACTGTCTACAGTGCGCAAGTCCGCCTTCCAGATGGCAAACAGGTCGGAATCCGGCTGGAGCCGCCTTATCCCAAAATTGGCGATAGCGTGCCGATAAAAATCACTTTTTTTAAAGACGGCAGTACCGTCCGCAGTCTGGATTTGCAACGCCATCAACCTTGGCGTTAACGGCAACGCTTCAGACCACTCCGCGACCGATCAAGGTCAATGCGCTGACAATCGACAGAATCAGTACGGCGGCACGTGAATAACCACGATCCAACAACGCTGCCGTCCTCCCGGCCAACCAATAACCCAAAATGAAACCGGGTACCAATTGCACACCCAGCAGCATTTCTGGAGTGCCGAACTTAGAGAAGCGGTTGAGCGTTACCAACATGATTAGCGTCGCGACCAAATAGATAAAAGCTAGGGTAGCGCGTAGCTTTTGCCCTTCCTCATGTTGGTAAAATAACGCAAGCACCGGTGCGCCAACCCCTGCCGATAATCCCATGAATGCCGATAACGAGCCGGCAACGAATGCGTTCCTACCGGAAGAGCGAATCCGCAACCGAGTCAGGCTAACCGCCACGGCAGTAATGATGAACACACCGAAAAACACCTGCAATGAATCCGCTCGTATCGTGGAAAGCAACCACGCACCCACGATGGAGCCCAGCACAATACCGATCAACAAGGCATCCATATGCGTAAAACTGATATGCTGTCGTCCTTTATATGTCATGACTCCCGAAAGCCCCAGGCTCGCGAATACGGCAGGTCCGGGTATCAAACCGGGATCGATCAGCGCCAGCAACGGCACGATGACTAATCCCGCACCGAGCCCGGTTGAAGCCTGTAACACGGCGCCCAAAGTGATTGAGGCGCATGCCAGCGAAAATTCAAGCGACGATAACAGCATTGCCTAGATCTCCACTTCGCCTGTTGTTTAATTTGCTTTCAGTCGAGCGTTAATTCCATGGCGACCAGCTCGCTGACCGGTCGATTACGATAGCGGGGGATTTCTCTGAACCCAAGCTTTCGATAAAGCGACAAGGCGGGCTTCCCCGAACTCAGCACTTCCAACTGAATTGTATGAAAACAGCGCTGTTGAGCATGCTCAAGCAACTGTTCAACCAACGCTCGACCGATACCCGCACCTTGATGCTCGGGTATTACGAATAGGCGTTTCATCTCACCCACGCCGGATGCTTTCTCTCGTAGGCCAATGCAACCCACGGTGGTTTGCTGTTGTTTGGCGAGCAACAAGAAACCGGGTGAGCTGTAGCAAGTCGGCAAACCACGCAGTTCTTCGGCGAGCCCATCTAGCGCAAATAAGTCAACCTTGAAAGAAGCAGCGTACGATTCCAAGAGCCGCCGTATGTGGTTAAAGTCGGATGGCGTTTGAGCTTGATAAATGAGGCTATTGTCTGTGGCAACTTGCCCAGTACGGTTAACTGGATTAACTGTAGAAAATATATGCAGCATGATCGTGATCCCAATAAGTTTTAATTGAGATCAACTATGCCGCTGGACCGTTTCTTGAGTATTTCTAAGCGCTAGGAAGACCGTTTCAATTGTTTCCTAACAATAAGTGAGTGAATCGTCAACCGCAAATCGTGAGGAGTATGTGCGCCCTGGCGTTTAATCCTACAAAGCTTGAAAATTAATGTTCACTTAGCCATTTTTTGCTGTGTCACCCAACGCCTTATTTGGGATTAATGCAATTATCCGCCAACCGGGGTTGAGGGTGATCGTTTGTTCGTCGGTGAAAATGCGTAGCTGATCCTTGTCATCCACGGCAAATAAAGGAATCACATCGCCCCCATAGCGCTGAAGATAAGCGTTGAAATCGAAGGTCTCCGTCAAGGGAGTCGCACGAATCTCCGCGCCGTCATCCAACAAAGTTGCTAGACAGTTAAAGGTAACGGCTGTGCCAAATAACCGGCGACCATTGAGACGCGGCGTTACACTACGCTTGTCCGATCTAACAGCGGTTTCTTCTTCTGGTGCGGTCAAAAAAAACACATTCCCAGTGCCAAATTCCGTACGGTAGCGCACACAAGCCAAGGCGTTCAAACTCGGCTGACGAGACAACGCAAACAAGCGACCTATCCCGACCAAATCAAGATGCTGATCGGCATGTTGGGAAACGATATGACCGAAATAGGTCGCCATATTTTTCATACGCGCGGCCCGAATATGTTGCCAATCGTTATCCGCTATCAACACGCTAAAACCTTGCTCTGCCAATGCAGTTGCAATAGCTTGCGCGACTCGGTTGCCACCAACAACTAGAATACCGCGCGGCTCAGGTTCAGTGACTCCTAGCCAATGCGCTAGAGGTCGTGCGGTTGCACTCTGGATAACCACCGTACCCATGATGACCATGAACGTGAGTGAAACTAACAGCGGTGCTTCCGGGTAGCCCTTGCTTTCAAGTTGCAGCGCGAACACAGCCGACACCGCGGCAGCGACGATCCCGCGCGGACCAATCCAGGCCAACAAGGTTTTCTCCCGCCAACTCAGTCCAGCACCGGCACTGCATATTATCACCACGAGCGGGCGCACCAGCACCATTAAGGCCAGCAACACCAGCAACGCTTGAGGACCCAGCGTCAAAAGCTGAGCAAGTTCCACCCGTGCCGCCAAAACAATGAACAGCAGAGCAATAATTAACAGGCTCAAGCTTTCTTTGAAACCGAGAATTTCATCGGTCTGCACTTGACGGAGATTAGCCAGTAACATACCCATCACGGTAACTGCCAGCAAACCCGACTCATGCTGTAGTGTATTGGCTAGGGCAAACACGCTTAACACCCATACCAGTGTGGCAACATTGTGTAGATAATCCGGCAGTAGGTGGTGACGCAGCACATGCGCCAACAGCAATGCCGCACCGGCACCGGCGCCACCGCCAACCAGCAGCGCTTTAGCGAACAACCAAGCAGTATGTCCCTCTTGCTGACCCGAGACGATAAACTCGAACATCAACACGGCTAACAGCGCCCCGATCGGATCAACCAGAATCCCTTCCCAGCGCAAGATATTCGCCACGCTGGCTACCGGACGTACCGAACGCAGTAACGGCACAATAACTGTCGGCCCGGTCACCGTGACAACAGCACCGAACAAAAACGCTATTTCAGCGCTGATATCCAATAACCACCAAGTAATTATTCCTGTGCTCAACCAAGTCACAAATACACCGATAGTGACTAAGTGGGTCACCACGTTACCGTGTCCCTTAATCTCTTCCAACCTTAAGGTCAGACTGCCTTCAAACAGAATAACGGCCACGCCCAGAGACACCAGCGGAAAGAGTAAATCACCAAACAGTTCGTCGGGTCGAATCAGATTGGTCATCGGGCCGGCGACCAAGCCGATTAGCAATAAGAACAAAATGGCCGGCACTTGTAAGCGCCAAGCAAGCCATTGAGCAGAAATACCCAGCAAGCCAATGAGGGCAATCAGGAGAGCAAGGTGTTCTGTCACGTGGATCAGTAGAGTTCTTGTCAGGTTTGTGCGTAGCGAGGTGCCCCGATGCTCGCATATCACCTGGGCTTTAGCAAACGCCATTGGATGCACGCCGTGTGGGCAGTGCCAATTCAGCGGCAGGACCGAAGATCACGGGGTTGGTGACTAGTTCATATCAAACTGTTCTTCTAGAAAGATAATCGCAAGCATAGCTAGAAGCCTTCGTTAACGCTGCTTGGCTTGGTCAATCACGCTGTGCACAAAACCCAGTTTCTCAATCGCTGCCTCCGACAGCACAAAAGGATAAGGGTCTTTCACGCCCATGCTGCGGTTCAGACTATTCAGCGCAAAGGTCAGTGGCCACCATTGGGACAGCAAGTTTTCAAATGATCCCGCCAACTCTGCCGCGTGGTCCGGTAATTTAAGCGAAGTCGAGGCAATGGTATCGACCGTCAGCCCAAAACCGGTGGCCGTTTCCAAAGTATCGGTAATATGAAGGTAATGTGCCCAGGTTTCTGCCCAGTCTTCCCAAGGATGGGCGCTAGCATAGCTGCTGATGAAGCGTTGCGACCAGTCGTTCGGTGGCCCCTGTTGGTAGTGATGCTGTAACGCGTCGTCATAGGAAACCCATTCGTCCCCGAACAAATTACGAAACGGCTGCAACCAAGTCGTATCACGAACGAAACGTTCCCAGTAATAGTGGCCGATTTCATGACGAAAATGCCCAAGCAAGGTGCGATAGCGCTCATTCATATCTAAGCGCATTTTTTCCCGAACCATATCGTCAGCTTCGCCAATGTTGAGCGTAATCAAGCCATTAGCGTGGCCAGTCATTACTTGCTGTGACTCGCCGAATTCAGGATTCGGATCGGCCAAGAAGTCGAAAGCCAAACCACGTTCGGGATCGTCCTGCTGGCTAAGCAAAGGCAGACCTAAATTGATTAGGCTGTATATCAGCCGACGCTTGGCGCTTTCCATGCGTTGCCAACAGTCAAAATGCCCTGGCTGATTCAGGTCGGGAATAGTTCGATTCAAGCGACAAGCCGGACAAAACGGCTCAGCACTCTCGGCGGGCACCATCCAATTGCACACTTTAGCTTGGCGATAATTTTGGCATTGCTTAAACAATCGACCTTCGGCCACCGGTGCTAAGCTACGCCATCGTTCATTATCAACGGGTTCCAGCGCACTCATGCAGATCAGTTCAGGAAGATAACCCAACATATGCCCGCAACGGATACACTGAATATTTTCGAAAAAAACCGATTGTCCACAACAATCACAATGAAAGCGTTTCATCGTTGCTTGGGTTCGCTCTTTAGGCTGCTAAAAAAGGGGAGAGTTGTATCCACGCGAATCATAAAAGATGCCAATAAACTACCCCGCCCCAAGCAACGGGGTATTAATAAGTGCTTACCCGGGCAATCAGAGATTGCCGGTTATCGCAATTTCAGGTTTTCTCGGAGCAAGCTCCGGGGTATTCGATCCGTAGCGATTCAAGACCTGCTGGCCAAATCAGCGCGCTTTTAACGTCTCTAACACACTCAGGCTGACATCCAACGGTCGCTGCACACGATCCAGGCCGGCGTCTAACCAACGTGCCAGTGGCGTCCAGCGTAACGCCAAACCAAAACTTAGCAGCGCTATATGATTCGCCCGCTCACTTAACAACAGTTGTTCAGAACCCTCTAATTGTACTCCCGGCATAAAATGAGCGAGTAAAATTGTTGTCGCTAACGGCTGTTCCGGGTCAATAACTGCTGCTGCAGGCACCGTATTATCTAATGCCGCCGAGACCTGGCCATCTAATTCTTGTAAGGTTCGCTCTCCGCCACGTAAGCTTTCCACCGCAGCGATTAACGACCGCTGGCCGGCAATCGCACGGGAAACCACTGCGGGTTCTACACCCAGATGCTGACTCAGTAGTTGATTGCGAAACTGCTTAATTGCCACGCGATGTTCGTCAGTATGAGCCTCAATCGCCAAATCGCATTCCGTATCCAACCCCATTGAACGGTTACTAAGATTGGCTGAACCTATCCTAAGCACACGGTCATCGACAATCATTAGTTTGGCGTGCACATTCACGCAGGCATCAGTTAGCTCCGGCACGATGGGATAATAAATCCGCAGTCGTCCATGAGTGTCGGCAGCTGTTAACTTTTCCAACAACCGTGCCCGCAGCACATCCATAGTGACTTGCTCTAACCAGCCACTGGTTTGCATAGGCAAAACCATTAGGACCTCCGGTCCATCCGCTGTCTGTAAACAGTCACATAACGCTGCACCAACAACATGCGAAGTGAGATACTGATTTTCGATGTAGATAGTCTCGCGGGCTGTCGCAATCATATCCAAATACAATTGCTCCACCTCCCTCACGGCAGGCTTATCGTCATCACCGGGTTCGGTACGAGCGATTGCAACGTTCGCGTTGTGTATGATGGGATTGCTTGAGTTCGGCCAAGGATCGCTAGTGACGGCTGCCGGCGCGCTCAACTGTTCACCGGTTGCCTGTTGCCAACGTTTCCTGAGCAACCGACCCAAAGCCGCTGCTGCTTCACCATCCACCATCATCTGAAGGTCATGAAACGGCGGATACCGTTCACCTTCGGTATCGGTACGACGCGGATCATCGGCACGTCTTGCGGGCGTATCCCAACGCCGCTTAGTCAGATCCAGACCACCCACAAAAGCCACCGCATCATCGACCACCACGATCTTCTGATGGTGCGAACCGGCAACCGCATGGGTACTGTCTAACGCAAAATGAAATCGCTCATGGGTACGCCACTGCAGCTTGAAACGCGCAAACCATTCCCGTTCCTGCAAATACAGTGCGGCGAAGTCCCAGCTCAACAAATACACTTGCAACGTCGGTCGACGTTCCACAACGGCATCTAAGAAAGCGCCCAATTCAACCGGCAAATCGTCCGGAACAGGACAGCGCAGCAAGCGCGTGCGGCTATCGATATCCCAGCCCACAATCAGCACAGAATGTTGGGCTTGTTTAACGGTTTCGCGAAAAGCCGCAAAATACGCCGCGCCGTCAACCAGAACACTGACGCGCTTAGCATCGGCAATCTGCCAACAGTTGTTAGCTTGTTCGAACATAAAATTCACTCGGATTTTCCGCTTAAGTAAAGGTCGTGCAGGACGATAAAACTGCAAAGTTGGCAGCGATTTTGCGATACATTTACTGGGATCGTAGGATTTACTTACTAAGCCACGCTTATCGTAGCTCCTTGGGCTAAACACGGGATATTTTACTCGATGCTAGAACTGATGCATTTTTCCGACCTGCACTTCGGCAAACACTTTTTACCCCCAGTCGCCGAAGCTTTGTTAAAGGCTTGCAACCAACTACAACCACCGCTGATGGTGATTAGCGGCGATCTCACCCAACGGGCCAAACGGGAAGAGTTTCGCCAGGCCCGCGAGTTTTTTGATCGTCTGCCTGATGTACCGCGTATTCTAATCCCCGGTAATCACGATGTACCGTTGTATCGCATTTGGGAGCGAATCAGTAATCCACACGGCAACTACCAGGAATTCATTAGCCCGACACTCAATTCCAAATTACGCTTGGATAACGCCATGATTGTCGGCCTCGATTCCACTGATCCCCATCGGGCCATTACCAACGGTCGCATCACTTCTGAACAGCTGGATTTTTGTGCCGAAGCGTTCGAGGGCTTACCGCCGGAAATCGCCCGCATTGTAGTTCTGCATCACCATCTCATACCAGCGCCGGGTTACAAAAGCATTGCACCCATGCCTCAGGCTAAACGAGCGCTAGATTTATTCACTCAATGGCGGGTGGATCTGATTCTCGCCGGTCACCTCCATCGCGCCTATGTCGGCAACTCGCTGGATGTCTATTCTGGCAAAGAGCGCGATCATGGCATCATCATCGTCCAGTGTGGTACCAGCACTTCGCGGCGTGGGCGCGGTTTAGAGCGAGAAAAAAACACCTTCAACTGGGTTCGCCTACGTACCGCGACGATAGAGGTGGAGCATTTTATGTATTTCGCCGATCAAGAAGCTTTTTCGCCGGTATCACGCCACGAGTTTGCCCGGCCCCGTCGCGGTTGGCTGCAAGAGGGTATTGTGCGTGACAGCAATTCAGCCTAGCCACCCCTCTTCGCAGTCCACACAACTATTCGCTCTGATCAATCCGGTCGCCGGAAGCTGTGACCCGGCTAGCGTGCATGCCACACTGACGCGACTCTGTGTCGCAGCCGGTCAAGACTGTGTCATTCGCGTAACCACAGCCGACGAAGATATGACAGCGTCGGTTAAAAGCATTGTTCAGCAAAACCCTGCCTGCTTAGTGGTGGCGGGCGGCGACGGAACGGTAGGGGCAGTTGCCGCCGGTTTGGTCGGCACAGCCATCCCCTTAGCGATCCTGCCGGTGGGCACAGCGAATTTGATCGCCCATGAATTGAATCTGCCCACCGATTTGGAAACCGCTTGTCAGTTGGCGTTCGCTGGGCAACGCACCCGTCCACTCGATGCGATGCAGGTAGACGATCAATTGCTGTTCACCCGAATCAGTTTGGGGACATACTCCAAAATCACGGAAAACACGTCGCCGGAGGCGAAAAAGCGCTTTCGTCAATTGGCTTATGTTTGGAATGCGGTGCCGGAATTGTTAGGTGGTCACCGTTGGCGCTTTACCATTGAACTGGATGGTAAAGCGATCATTACCCGTGCGGCGTTCATCATGATCGCTAATGTCGGCACGGTCGGTGCCGGCAGCTTGCGCTGGGGGCCGGATATCAAGCCGGATGATGGTCGCATTGATGTCTGTATCGTACATGCCCGAACCCTGTTGGATCATCTCGTCATGTTGTGGCATGTATTACGCCATCGTCACCGGGACGCTGAGGTGGTGGATTATTATCAGGTAACCAACCGACTGCGGATCGCGCCACACAAACGAGTTCCTATCCGCGGCGATGGCGAATCCCTCAAGCGGGAAAACCTCGACATTGCGGTCATTGCCGGAGCAGTCAACGTTATTGTCCCAGATGATGATCCGGCATGATCATATATCGTGGCACGCGGATAATATACGGTCTGTGAAGGTCATAACTTACGAAAATGGCTCGTAATGCCGCTTTACTGAACGCAAATTAATAACCAAAGATTTTGTTCCAATTCGCTTTTTTTCATCTATAGCAAACATGCAAAAACCTACTTTACGGACTTGGCTGTTGTTACTCGGCCTAACTGCTTTCACCGCTTCAGCTCCTATTCTGGCAAGTGACACTAGGCCCAACGACGGGTCCAAGCCGCCGTCCCAGTGGACGCCCTATGTTCGAGGCGGTTACGTCCATCAGTTCGATACCGACCTGGATAACGGCGGCAGCTTCGATGTTGATCGGTTCTTTATCCAAGGCGGCTTGTCTTACTCGATGGGGCCACAACGCCGCATCTCTTTAGCCATTTCCGGTGGGCGCGACCAGTATGATTTTTCCGGCGATTTTGGCTTAACCGCTGAGCCGTGGGATCGAGTCGATCGCTTCGGAATCAGCACCCCCGTCACATGGGCCCTTGACCAGCAATGGACGCTGTTTGCCATTCCTACCGTACGTTTCTACGGCGAATCCGGGGCCAGTTCCAGCGATTCAGTAACAGGAGGAGCACTTGCTGGTTTCTCCTATCGCATCAGCGACAACCTGACCATCGGGCCGGGTATCGGCGTCCTAAGCCAGTTGGAGGACAGTACCAGCGTCTTTCCTATCCTAATCGTTGACTGGAAGATTACTGACCGGTTAAGCCTGAGTACGGGCCAGGGGTTAGGTGCTACTCAAGGACCCGGCTTGAATTTAAATTATCGCTTTTCCGACACCTGGAGCTTTGGCCTGGGTGGCCGTTATGAGTCACTGCGTTTCCGTTTGGACGACCAGGGCGTGGCCCCGGATGGAGTGGGTGAAGATCGCTCTATCCCGATCTATCTAAGTGCCACTTTCAACCGTGGCCGGGACCTACAGATTAGTGTGATCGGAGGAGCCGAACTCAACGGGGAACTGCGTATCGATGACGACAATGGCCGAAGTATCGCCAAAGAAGACTACGAAACAGCTCCTTTCTTAGGTGCAACCCTCAACATTCGTTTTTAAGTTGAACAAATCTAAAACTTCTCACGCACCCGCTTGATTCTAAAAGTCCTATTCCCATACGGTATACTCTGCGCCGATCTTAAACCCACACCTGCTGAGCTCTCATGAATAAACTATTTCGTTGTTGGAGCATGCTGCTCTTTGGTTGCCTGAGTATGGCGGCCATAGCCGCTTCCGAGCCAGACCCCCAAGAAACCATTGAGACTATTTTACAACTGGTGACGGGCAATGAGGCAGCACAAACCGAAGCGCTTAGCTTTATTGATACTCATTGGCAAGCCAACTTCACGCCCATGGTCCTGGAAGCCGCTTATCTCACCCGCGGCGCATCTACAGCGGTTGAAATCATCAAAATCATGGATCAAAAAACCGGGCAGAACCTCGGTTACAACATTAATGCCTGGTATGAATGGTTGTGGAACCAACCACCGCAGGATCATCCGCTGTATGCGGAGTTCAAATCCCGGTTATATGGTCTGATCGATCCCAAATTTAGCGGCTACTTCAGTTCTGAACGGGTTAGCAAGATTCGTTTGGATGAAGTGCGGTGGGGCGGCGTGCGCCAGGATGGTATTCCACCACTGCGTTCGCCCAATATGATCAAAGCCGCCGAGGCCGATTATTTACAAGATGACAATATCGTTTTCGGTGTCGTGATTAATAGTGCGGCGCGTGCCTATCCGAAACGGATTCTGGCTTGGCATGAGATGTTCGTCGACACGATAGGGGGCGTACCCGTGGCAGGGGTGTACTGTACGTTATGCGGCACCGTAATCCCTTATGTGACCACCTATAACGACGTCAACCATCAGTTGGGCACCAGCGGGTTTCTGTATCGTTCCAATAAACTGATGTACGACCAGGCGACCCAGTCACTGTGGAACACGCTGTGGGGATCACCGGTTATTGGTCCACTAGTAGAACAGGACATCACCCTGGAACGGCTGTCTATCGTCACCACGACTTGGGGAGAATGGCGGCGGCGTCATCCCGATACCCTGGTATTATCCCTGGATACCGGACATCGCCGCGACTATGGTGAAGGGGCGGCATATCGTGAATATTTTGCAACCGATAATCTCATGTTCACCGTGCCCAAACGCGATGGCCGACTCAAGAACAAAGATGAGGTGCTGGCGTTATTATTTCCGCAGACCCCCGACCAACCGCTGGCTATTTCAGCGGATTACCTAGCGCGCCACCCGGTGTATCAGGATCGTATCGGCAGCCGCGATTTCGTGGTGCTGACCGATCAATCCGGGGCCAATCGAGTTTATGAAACGCAGGGTGTCGTGTTTTCGGAATGGGATCAAAACCGCACGGTTAAAGACAGCCAGGGAACGGTCTGGACGCTTAGCGAAGATAGCCTCGCAACCGCTGATGGCCGAGTGTTGAACCGCTTACCGGCACATCGCGCATTTTGGTTCGGCTGGTTTTCAGCCTATACCCATACCCGCTTAGTACATTGATTACTTATTTATCCTGGAAACTATGACCCCCCAACCCAGCTTTGCAAACACAGCCCGGCTACTAATTGCCTGTCCCGACCGACCTGGAATCGTCAGCGCCGTTTCGACATTTCTTTATCATCACGGCGCCAATATCATCGATTTAGATCAGCATTCTTCTGATACCGAGGGCGGTAATTTTTTCATGCGGCTGGAATTTCACACCCCGCATGTGGATCTGAGCCGCGATGCATTAGCGGCGACCTTCAGAGACCGAGTGGCCGAACCGTATGTCATGCAGTGGCAAATCAGTTATGCCGATGAGCCTCGGCGTATGGCGGTATTGGTTTCTAAACATGATCATGTACTGATGGAATTACTCTGGTTGGCGCGGCGCGGCGACCTTCCAGCCCATGCCAGTCTAGTGATCAGTAATCACGAGACGCTACGTCCCCAAGTCAATGCATTCGATATTCCTTTTCACCATGTACCGGTGACCCATGAGAACAAGGCAGAGGCAGAACAACAGATCCTGGAATTATTGGAAGGCCAGGCCGACGTGGTCGTACTGGCCCGCTACATGCAGATTCTCAGCGGTGATTTTGTCGAACGGTATCGTCATCGCATCATCAATATCCATCATTCCTTTCTGCCGGCATTCGCTGGCGCTAATCCCTACCGACAAGCCTATGAGCGCGGCGTTAAACTGATTGGCGCCACAGCGCACTACGTGACCGAAGCACTGGACCAGGGTCCAATCATCGAACAGCAAGTGATGCGGGTTTCTCACCGCCACTCCGCGGACGATCTCAAGGGATTGGGTGAAGAAGCGGAACGCAGTGTGTTGTGTAGAGCCGTGAAATGGCACCTACAAGATCGAGTGATTGTCGATGGCAACAAAACCGTGGTTTTCACCAAATAGAGCTTACTCTTTCGAAACAACCTCTACCGGTTTTCTGAGCGCAGCGGTAAGTAATATTGCCGTTGCCGCTAAGGCGGCTGCCAGCCAGTAGCTACTACTGAAACTGTTGTTGGCCTCGGCCATCATACCGGCAACGGCGGGACCGGCGATCTGACCGATTCCGAAAAAGAAGGTGACGGCACCAAATGCGGCGACGGCTCGTTGTGGCCCCATATAATCACCCGCCGCTGCTGCCATGATGGAAGGAATGCTCCAGGCGCATAAGCCGAATAAACCAAATGAGAGGTAAAGGAAAAAATCAGGCAGGGTCGCAGCCACCAAAACGTATGCAATTCCCTGCAAGGCAAAAACTATAATCAGGCCCGCTTTTCTGCCCAGGTGATCGGACAAACTTCCAAACAGGGGTCCAGAAAACAAGCTCAGAAAGCCAAGCCAGAACCAGAGCGTGCCTGCAGTGGTTTCAGCAATTCCCCTTTCCTGTACCCAGGTCGTTACGATAAATGTGATATAGATCACATAGGTAAAACCGAATAGGAAATAGATACTTCCGAGATGAACCACAATACCGCGCTCGGTTTTTACCTCTGAAGAAGGCGACGGAACCTGCGAACCAGTGGAAGTCTGGACACCGATTGGTTCCAAACCGAGAGACTGAGGGGAATTCCGCAATCCAATCAGACTCACGAAAGCACCAGCGATACCGATGAGTCCAAATAACAGCCAACTGGTTCGCCAACCTTCTGCACCTATCCACTGATTAACCTGTGGAATCAGCAGCCCTGTGAACATGATGGCCAATCCATTGCCGGTTACGATCAGTCCAGCAGCTTTACCCCGCCAGCGAGGGGCAAACCAATGACTGACCAGCCCCATGACGGGTACGTTAGCCGCACCACTACCTAAGCCAGTCAGGAAATAGAGTAGCAGGACCGCTGTGAAGCTTTCCGCTTGAGAAACTGCCAGCAAGGATAAGCCTAGCAGTAACAGAGCCACTGCAATGATGGCGCGAGCGCCATAATGTATAGCTCCAAAACCGGAGAGGAGAACGGCGGCTAGGTAGCCAATGAAATTACCTGTACTGATGAACCCCATCTGCGCGTAGTTCAGCGCAAGCGTTTCGGCCATCGCCGGCAGCAGCATTCCCAGTGCGAATCGTCCTAGGCCCAGAGCAATGAATACCGTTAATATGCCCGTGAGGACGATAATCCAACCGTAATGAAAAGGGGTAGGCGGTGCGGAAGTATTGTTGGTTTTCATCTAAACATTATACGGGTGTCCTTGCACTTTACTGTTAAGGGCAAAGCAAGTATGATGATGTTATAAGATATATAAACATAAGATAACGAACTGATACACACCTAACGCCAGGACTGCGCTGCTTTAAACCTGAATGAAAACTAACTCACGCCACAAGTTTACGAACGAAAATTTCGAATGATCTGGTAGGGAGTAACGAAGGCAAGTACTATAGTGGACCCCAAGAATTGGACAGGTAGTTAAGATAGACTCGGAGGGTAAAAACGGGCGGTGGGGAAGAGGATTGAGCGATGGGCAAGCCACGTAAACGACATAGTGCGAGTTCAAGGCGAAGGTAGCCTTGGAAGCTTACCGAGGTTTAAAGACGGCGCAGCAATTGGCCCGCGACTACGAGGTACACCCGACCCAAATCAATCAATGGAAAAAGCAGTTACGGGACGGGGGTGGCCAGTTTATTTCGACGCGGTCAGAGTATGGCGGAAACGGACCAGGCTGCTGAGCTCACGGCATTGTACGAGAAAATCGGGCGACTCAACATGGAACTGGATTGGTTGAAAAAAAAAGCTGACGGGGTCAGTTAGTCAGCGCCGCGTACTGGTAGAACCGGCCCATCGGGAGCTGAGTGTCGTTCGGCAATGTGAGCTGTTGGGTCTATCCCGCAGCAGCTACTACCTCCAACCGGCCCGGGAAAGCGGAGAGAATCTTCAGCTGATGAGGCTATTGGATGAACAATACTTACGCACGCCCTGCTACGGGAGTCGCCGCATGGCCGTCTGGTTGCAAGGTCAAGGGTATGCCATCAACCGCAAACGGGTACAACGGCTGATGCGCCGGATGGGGCTGGAAGGGGTCGCACCGGGACCGCGT
>JAZBPA010000142.1:0-5990 GCA_036351435.1 Candidatus Competibacteraceae bacterium | reverse complement strand
ATCATTATCAGGGGCTGCATGATCCCGTTCGCGATCCTCTGGTGCGTAAGACCATGGATGGCATCCGCCGCACCCATGGTCAACCCAAGCGCAAAGCCAAGGCCCTGCGGCTGGAGCACATCGCGCAGATGGTGAAGCATCTCCAGAAACTACCAGATAGCATGAAGAAGTATCGGGATATCGCGCTGGTGCTAACGGGATTTTTCGGGGCCTTTCGTCGCAGTGAACTGGTCGCAATACAAATCAACGACCTGGTGTGGGAGCCGGCGGGTTTGATCATTCGGTTGCCCCGTTCCAAGACCGATCAGCAAGCCACCGGTTTGGCGCGAGCCCTGCCTTTTGCAAAGAATCCGGTCTGTTGCCCAGGCAGCGCAATAAGGCAATGGATGGATATCGCTGATATAGTGACTGGTTCGCTGTTCCGGCCAGTCAATCGCTGGGATCAGATTCAAACCAAGCAGCTTAATCCTGGGGCCATCAATGATTTGCTCAAAACCTTGGGTGGTGCCTGCCAGTTTGACTTTGTCCCTGAGCTGAGTAGCCACAGTTTTCGGCGGGGCCTCTCCACGTCTGCAGGACGGGAGAAAGTCGACTTTGAGTTGATCAAGAAGCAAGGGGGCTGGAAGAGCGACGCCACGGTCTGGGAGTACATCGAGGAAGGCCAACAGCTATCCGACAATGCGACAGTCATATTGATGGAAAAAATGGCTTCCTTGCTCTCGATCGAGTCTGATTTGATGTAACTTTCCTCTGCTGCCAATGTAATCCATCCAGAGGATCCGCTCCACAGTCTTAAAGCATTAAAAACAACTGATTCAGAAACAAATGCTCATTATCGCGGTGAAAACATAATAATGCCCATACCCATTAGCATTATCACCACGACAACAAAATCCCACAAATGCGGAAGAATCTCATCCGCACCCCACAACCACAACAGGACGATCGACACATAAATAACGCCATAAGTCGCGTAAATGCGACCTCCAGCTGTCGGGTACAGAGACAAAAGCCAGGTGAGCAACTTTTATATGTTACCTATTTCGCTCTGCGCCTAGGTACCTAGGTGCGTACAGAATGTTCAACCTTATTCGGTGCTTTCATGTAGTTTAAGAAAGGTCTTCACCACGAATTCGGCGTGTGCAGTCAGATTTTCTAGAGAGTTATCGATGGGAATGCCATAAAGCCCGCGCACCAGATCCAAACGCATCAACATACCGAGAAATACCTCTGCTGAGCGTATCGAATCTTCGCACTCAATTTCACCGGCTTGTGCAAGCGCAGTTAACCACTGACTGAGCCGTTCCACCGTTTTTTGGGGACCCTGGAGATAAAAGAACTGCAAATCCAGTTCAGTGCCATGCGCGGCGTTGAGTGCCCGCATAAATTGCAAATGCTTTGGGTCAACCAGGAAATTGAGAATAGCCAAGCTGAAATCAAGCAACGATTTGTTCGCATTTGGCTTTACCCCTGGGATGAGGGTGATCGTTTCTGCAAAGCTTTCCGCTTGCCGGCGCATGACGGCCGCTATTAATTCGTTGCGATTGCTGTGCCGGGAATAAAGCGTCACTTTTGACACACCTGCCAGCTTGGCCACCGCTTCCATTGTGACTGCGTGCGGACCCTCGCCAAACAGTAGTTCCCTTGCTGCTTCCAGGATAGCCTGGTCTTTATCCTTATCAATGGGTCGCCCAGGCTGGGCGACTTGCTTATCGGAGTCTAACATGTTATCTGTACGCTTTCGTTCATTAATTGTTGAGGTTTTACTCTTCATGCGTCTGGCTCTCTTTCTTACCTTGTCCGCAGCCCTGTATGGCTGTCAGGAATCCTCTCAGTTGGATACTGGGGTGAACAGACCGCATCCAGTATACACCGTGGCTTTGTCAGAGCATTCCCCGACCATGCCGCAAGGGTTTTCAGGCACTGTACAAGCGCGTACCGAAGTTCCGATAGCCTTTCAAGTAAGTGGCCGGATTTTGAAGCGGCATGTGGACGCCGGTCAATTCGTTGAAGCGGGCGAAACATTGTTTTCATTGGACGCAAAGGACTTTGAGCAAAACCTGGAGGCTGCCAAGGCCCAATTGGCAGTTGCTGAAGCTGAATTGATACACGCGGAAGCCAACCTAGCGCGGGACAGCCGCTTGATCGAGCAGAACAGTATCAGTCAGCGTATATTTGAAGCGTCCTTGTTGTCTAAACGTGCCGCGCAAGCGCAAAAAGAGGTTGCCCAGGCTAAGCTTCGGCAAGCCGAGATTGCTCTTCAACATACATCCCTAAAGGCTACAAGGCAAGGTATTCTGGCGGATGTCACGGGCATGCCAGGGCAAGTGGTAACGGCTGGACAACCCCTGGGGATGTTGGCCGATACCCGTGAGTTAGAGGTCGAAGTGTTTTTACCCCGGAGCGTTCTTCCGCCGACCGAAGCGCTGGCACATATCGATGATGTTCGTATACCACTAAAGCTGCGTGAAACCGCTGGCGCCGCTAATGAACACAGTAGAACCTGGCGCGTACGTTATCAGATTGAGTCCTCTGAAAGCGATTTAAAGTTGGGTATGTTGGTAAGGGTCAACGTGACGGTCGCTGATTCTCCTGTAAAGGTTTTTTCAGTACCGCTGGCGGCATTGGATGAGCGAGGCGAAGGTACCCGGGTCTGGAAAATCGTCGATCGGCAGGCGCAGCCTCAGGCCATTGTGGTGGTTGGGGTTACGCCTATCTCAGCTCAAATTCATGGGCAAGGCCTTAAGACTGGTGATCGAGTTATAGCCTTGGGTACTCATTTGCTCGTATCGGGGATGCCTGTTAAGGAGTATCCGCAATGAGCTTTCCTAACCTATCGGCGATTGCTGTACGTGAGAGGTCAGTCACACTTTATTTCCTGGTTTTGTCCATTTTCGTAGGCGTCTATGCCTTTGCCACCCTGGGGCGCGCGGAAGACCCTTCCATTACACTGCAAATGTTAGTGGTGTCCGCAGTTTGGCCTGGCGCCACGCCTGCAGAGATCGAACAGCAAGTGGTGCATCCAATTGAGAAAAACATTCAAAAAGTTGAGTATCTTGACGAAATCAAGACAACCGTTAAGGCTGGTCGGGCAGATATCCAGGTCCAGTTTCATAGTTATACGCCACAGGAAAAAATGCCGGAACTACAGTTTCAGGTTAGAAAGCGCATGTTGGATCTGTCTTCCCATCTGCCTGAAGGGGTTATAGGACCGATCGTCAATGATGACTTTTCCGATGTGTATTTCAGCCTTTTCAGCCTTTCTGCGCCCGGCCTTCCGATGCGAAAACTAACACGTTACGCCGAACGGCTCCGGGATGAATTACAACTCATTTCCGGTGCCCGCAAAGCCGATTTGATCGGAGAGCGCGAGGAGAGAGTCTATGTAGATTTAAACAATGTTGTTATGACTAACAGCGGTATCACATCCCAAGCCGTGTTCGACGCGATAAGAGCTTACAATACGTTGATCCCAGCCGGTCAGATCGACACGACTGGGCCACGCTTACGGTTTCGGCTCGATGCAGATCTGTCTGATCCTCGGCGCTTGGCACAAGTCCCTATCCGTACTGGTGAGCATATAATCCGACTGGGGGATATTGCAGCCATTACCCAAGGTTACGAGGAACCACCATCATATTTAGCTCGAGTCAATGGTGAAGATGCAATGCTTGTCGGCGTTGTCATGAACAAAGGTGAAAACGGGTTGGTGTTTGGTGAACGCCTTGATGCTTTTCTAAGAAAAACGCGAGCTGAGCTACCCTTGGGTATGGAACTGGTTCAAATCACCAATCAGGCGGATGCCATTAAAGCGGCAGTTAATCTGTTCCAGGTGAAGTTTCTGGTGGCCGTTATCGTGGTGATGGGGATTGGATTTTTAGCATTAGGACTGCGCGCCGGTCTTATTGTCGGCGTCGCGGTTCCGATTACCCTAGGGCTGACGTTTGTAGCGATGAAAGCCGCCGATGTCAATCTGGATCGCATTACCTTGGGAGCATTAATCATCGCGTTGGGTTTATTGGTTGATGATGCCATCATTGCGATCGAAATGATGTTGGTAAAACTGGAAGAAGGTTGGAGTAAAGTAAGTGCCGCCACTCATGCCTGGAATGCGACAGCCTCGCCCATGCTTTTTGGCACGCTGGTCACCATGTTCGGTTTTGTTCCGATTGGATTTGCCAAGTCTGGGGTAGGCGAATACGCCGGTAATATTTTTTGGGTTTTGGCTTTTTCGCTCATTATCAGTTGGTTGGTGGCCGTTACCTTCACCCCTTATTTGGGCGTAAAATTTTTGCGTGCACCCAAGCAGAAAGCCGACAACCATATGGACGATCATTACAAATCATCCCAGGTATACGAGCATCTACGGGCTTTGATTACGTGGTGCGTTCGCCATCGGCGAACCGTGGTCTTTATTACCTTTGCAATGTTGGTATTAGGCATCGCGGGCATGGCGGGGCCGGTGGAAAAACAGTTTTTCCCAGGCTCCGATCGGCCCGAAATATTGATTGATGTGAATCTACCGCCCGGTACATCGATCATCACAACTGATGCGACCGTCAAGCGCCTTGAGGAGCTATTGGATTCCATGGGTGGTATTGAAAACTATGCCAGTTATGTCGGTGGTGGCGCGCCACGCTTTTTCATCTCAGTCAATCCCGAGCATCCGGACTCTTCGTTTGCTAAAATTATCGTAACAGCGACGGGACCGGTCGAACGTGACCGAATTATTGGTGCATTAGAGCAACATGTTGCCAATGGCGCTTTTGCCGAGGCGCGTATTCGTATTAGGCGCCTGTTATTCGGGCCGCCAGTTGACTGGCCTGTCAGCTTCCGTATTGTCGGGCCAGACCCCGCAACCTTAAGGAAAGTGGCTCACCAGGTTAGGGAGGTTATGTCCCAAAACCCTCATGTTGTCAATCCGCACTTGGAGTGGGATCAGCGTGTACCGACGTTGAAACTTGAAATGGATGAGCAGCGGCTACGACTAATGGGATTGACACCAAACTCGGTTGCTCAACAAATACAATACCGACAAGAAGGCGTTCCTATCACTGAGGTCAGGCAAGACATTAGAACTGTCGATGTCTACGTTCGTGGCCAAGGCGCCAAACCAGCCCAAAATGAGCCTCCTATTTATGAACTCCGGAATGAAGAGGGTCAAAAGATACCGCTTGCGCATCTGGGTGAGGTGAAACTGGCTTACGAAGATGCCATGATTCGACGCCACAACCGGGAGCTATTTCTGGCGGTTCGAGGGGAAGTAAAGCATGCGCAACCACAAGATGTCACCAAAGCATTGTGGGCGGATCTGGAATCAATTCGTGTAGCGCTCCCTGATGGTTACAGGATTGATATAGCTGGTAGTCTGGAACGTTCACAAGAAGCAGAGGACTCTATAAATAAAGTTTTCCCGCTAATGATTGCCTTGATGGTAACTTGCGTGATGCTGCAAATGCGAAGTTTTACTGGTGTCTTGATAGTGCTGGCAACAGCCCCTTTAGGCGTCATTGGCGCCGTCTTGGCGCTGCTGGTTTTCAAACAGCCTTTCGGATTTGTTGCCTTGCTTGGGCTGATCGGATTGGCAGGCATATTAATGCGCAATACTTTAATTCTAACCCAACAGGTCAGCGATAACCTTAATGACGGCATGCTGCTATCAGACGCGGTAGTCGAGGCAGCTGTCAGGCGCGCAAGACCGGTGGTGTTAACTGCTTTGGCTGCCGCGCTCGCGTTCATTCCTTTGACGACCGATATTTTCTGGGGGCCGATGGCGTACGTTTTGATTGGTGGCGTCGTTGTGGGCACCGCCATTACGCTTTTGTTCGTGCCCGCGCTTTATGCGTTGGCATTCCGGTTGGACAGTAGATAAGCGCGTATGCGAGGAGGCGAAGCGCGCACTACTATAAAAAAGATGAGCCTGGTAATAAGAGGGAGCGCACGCAAAAAATGACCCGGTCTTTCATTGGTCGTTTTTGGAAACTCACTGT
>JAZBPA010000141.1:0-17199 GCA_036351435.1 Candidatus Competibacteraceae bacterium | reverse complement strand
TAATGTGGTTCATTGAAGTAATCTCGGTAGGCGCTTTCACCGTTGAATATCTCATTCGACTCCTCCGCTTTCTTCGTCTGTTGAAACTAGCCCGATACAGCGTGGCCATGCAGCGCTTCCACCGAGCGTTTCTGATTGCTCGCGAGGAATTGGCAGGGCGACCGCATATGAACTTTTGCAAAAACAAGGCGATCAGAGATACTCACGGTTTTCAGCCGAGAGAAATCTGATGAATGCCAGCCTACTTAATCATTTTGCCGCGCTTGATGACCCCCGAATCTAAGTTCTTGCTGAGAAATTTCCCGTTCGACTGAACAATGCACTGCTGCGATTGAGTAGTTGACTAGTGCGTTGAAATGCAGAAAGATCGTTTGCCTCCCCACTGGGGCGAACCTGAGCAAGTCGCTATAATACCTGCTTCAAGCCAGCCGAAGAGGAACCGAGCATGTCCCGAGCGAACAACCCGCTGCGTCAGTTAAACGCCAGCGGCCAGAGTGTCTGGTACGATGATATTCATCGCGGCCTGCTGACTTCCGGGGAACTAGCCCGGTTGATCGCCGAGGACGACCTGCGTGGCCTGACGTCGAATCCTACGATTTTCGATAAGGCGATCACCAGTAGCGCCGTGTATGACGAGACGATACGGCAACAATTACAGACCTCACCAACGCAATCCAGCCGAGATTTATTCTATGCCTTGGCTATTGAGGATCTGCGCGCTGCAGCCGATCTACTGTTACCGGCTTATCAAACGAGCAACGGCGTGGATGGCCGGATCAGTCTGGAAGTCTCCCCGGATTTGGCGCACGACACCGATGCCACGGTTCGTGAAGCGCGTTCGTTGTATGCCCGTTTAGACCGGCCCAACGTGATGATTAAAGTGCCGGCCACGCTTGCCGGCCTGCCGGCCATCACGCAGCTGATTGCAGAAGGGATTTCAATCAATGTAACGCTGTTATTCGCTGTGGAACGCTACGAGGCGGTGATCGACGCTTATTTGACGGGCTTGGAACAGCGTCTGGCGCAAGGGAAGTCCCTGGATCGTATCGCTTCGGTGGCCAGTTTCTTTGTCAGCCGGTTGGATAGCACGCTTGACCCGCTGTTAGCGGAAAAGCAGCCGATGCTACAAGGCAAAATTGCCATCGCCAACGCTAAATATGCGTATCAACGGTTCAAGGAACGCTTCAACGACACCCGCTTTGCCGCATTACGCGCCGCCGGTGCCCTGCCGCAACGGCTGTTGTGGGCCAGTACCAGCACCAAAAACCCCGCTTATCGGGATGTGCTCTACGTTGAAAATCTGATCGGTCCAGATACCGTGAATACTGTGCCGCCCGCTACTTACCAAGCCTTCCGTGATCACGGTGTAGTTGCGAATAAACTGGAGTCCGGGATAGAAACGGCTTTAGCGGAGCTGGCTTCCCTGGCCTCGTTAGGCATCGATTTGCGTGCCGTCACCGATCACTTAGAACAGGAAGGCGTGGCTGCATTCGCTCAGTCTTTTGCCAATTTGCTCGCCGGTCTTGAAGCCAAGGTTGCCGATTTGACCGCCGCCGTTTGAGCGCCGCCAGAGGAGAACAGACAATGGACTTAAAACATGATATCCAAGTCGATGTACAGACTTTTTACGTGGAAGAGCAATCCGACCCTATTGAAGAACGTTACGTATTCGCCTACACCATTACCATCCGCAACCAAGGCACGGTGTCAGCGCGGCTATTGACTAGGCATTGGATTATCACCGATTCCAACGGCCATATCGAAGAAGTGCGCGGCGACGGAGTGGTCGGCGAACAACCCTATCTGCGCCCCGGTGAGGGCTTTCGCTACACCAGTGGTGCGGTTTTGAAAACACCGGTGGGCAGTATGCAGGGTAGCTATCAAATGGTTGCCGACGATGGCAGCGCGTTTGATGCGGATATTCCTATTTTTACGCTAGCCATACCGCGCACCTTGCATTAAATCTCAGGCAATCTGAACAGTGGCTGTCTACGCTATCGGCGACGTGCAAGGGTGTTACGATCCTTTGCAACGGTTATTGGAGCAGCTGCGCTTCGACCCCGCTCAGGACATGCTGTGGTTTGCCGGTGATCTAGTCAATCGCGGTCCACAGTCATTGCAAGTATTGCGTTTGGTGCAGTCGCTGGGAGATCGGGCGGTTACTGTATTGGGTAACCATGACCTTACTCTGCTGGTTGTCGCTGCGGGGTATCGACAAGCGCGGCGTAAAGATACCTTTGATTCCATTCTGAATGCCCCGGACCGGGAAGCGTTACTGGATTGGTTACGTCAGTGTCCGCTGTTGCATCACGATGCGGCGCTTGGCTTTACGATGGTTCATGCCGGTCTTGCGCCACAGTGGGATTTAGCGCAGGCGCAAGCTTGTGCAATGGAACTGGAAACCGCGTTGCGGGGTCCCGATTACTTGGAATTCCTAGCACAGATGTTTGGCAACAAGCCGGTTCGTTGGACCAACTCTTTAACTGGTATTAAGCGCTTGCGGTTCATTGTCAATGCCCTGACGCGAATGCGTTTTTGCCACCGCGACGGCACTCTGGAGTTTACCCAGAAAGGCCCCCCCGGTAGCCAACCAAAGTCGCTTTTGCCGTGGTTTGAGGTGCCGAAACGACGCAACGCGGATTTGAATGTAGTATTCGGTCATTGGGCGGCGTTAGGCTATTACCGAACCCACGGCATCTATGCCATGGATAGCGGCTGCGTCTGGGGCAAACGCTTGACGGCACTGTGCTTGGATGAACCAGAAAATGTGCAATGGGTGTCGTGTTAAGCTCACGTCGTATTCTTTCGATAATTGATATTAGCCAAGCAGAAACATGCGCATAACTCCTTACCAACCTAATCCCTGTCGACCTTCTAGGTTCCGGGCGATCCACGGGTTCACCTTAATCGAAGTCATGGTGGTTGTGGTCATCTTGGGCATTCTTGCGGCGGTCGTGGTGCCCCGCATTATGGATCGCCCGGATGAAGCCCGCATCATCAAGGCCAAACAGGATATCCGGGCGCTGAAAAGCGCGTTGGACCTCTACAAGTTGGATAACTACGTGTATCCGACTACCGAACAGGGGCTGGAATCCCTGGTGCAGAAACCAACCATCCTTCCAGAGCCACCGCGCTGGAAAGCGAATGGGTATGTGGAAACCTTGCCTAAAGACCCTTGGGGCCAGCCTTATCAATATCTCAATCCCGGTCAGCAGGCTCCTGTTGACATCTATTCACTAGGCGCCGACGGTCAACTCGGTGGCGACGGCAAGAACGCCGACATCGGTAACTGGAACCTGGATTCATAGCGGGTTTACCCTGCTTGAAGTCCTGGTGACGGTGTTGCTGATCGGCATCATTGCCAGTTTCGCGGTTTTGTCGATACGCGGTAACGACCCAGCTGAACGCGTTGAACGTGAAGCCCAACGGTTATTCGCACGATTGGAACTCAGTCAACAGGAAGCGATTTTGCGCGGCGAGCAGCGCGGTATTTATTTCACTTCGACGGGCTATGCCTTTTTGTTACTCAACCGCGAAGGTGATTGGGGGATACCGATTGATACCGACCTGCCGCAATCCTATGAGTTGCCGCAAGATGTGCAATTAAGCTTGATCGTTGAAGATCGCCCGGTCGAGTTCGCGCAACAAAGATCGTCCCTTGAACCGCAGGTTCTGTTGCTATCCACCGGCGAAGCAACCCCCTTCAGTGTCTCCCTTGGTACGGTGTCAGCCCCGAACAGCATAACCTTATCCGGTGATTTGACCGGACACTTGCAGTGGGGGGCAGCGCAGTGAAACGATTCCTGCAGGGCTTTACGCTGTTGGAAATTCTGGTGGCTTTGGCGATTCTTGCGATAGCTCTGAGCGCTGTGATTAAAGCTACCGGCGAAGGGATCGGCAATGTTGGTTATCTGCGCGATCAAACCCTGGCTTCCTGGGTAGCGCTGAATCGGATCAACACCATCCAATTAGAGGAAGACTGGCCGGCGCTTGGCGTCAGTAAAGGTCAGGTCGATATGGCAGGCCGGGAATGGGAATGGGAAGTGCAAGTCAGCGACACCAGCGATGAAGATCTGCGGCGCTTGGATGTTACGGTGCGACAGCGTGGTGATACAACGCCCTTGGTTAGCCTGATCGCCTTCAAAGGACGTACCGCATCATGAATGAACGACTGCAGGCAGGTTTTACCTTACTGGAGTTGTTAGTCGCTCTGGCGGTGTTTGCCATTCTGTCGGTAGTGGCTTATGGCGGGCTGCGCAGCGTGCTGTTCACCGAGGTGGCTATCGAAGCCGAGGCGCAACGTCTGGCGCAGGTGCAAATGGCGTTTCATATACTGGAGCAAGACGTCATCCAGACCGTGAGTCGCTCGATTCGCGACGAGTTTGGTCAGCGGCAAGCAGCGCTAGTCAGCGGCGGTTTGCAAGATGATCTTTTTATTCTGACCCGCACCGGATGGGATAATCCGCTCAACCGAGCTCGCCCTAGTTTGCAACGGTTGAGCTACCGCTGGGAAAACAATCAATTATACCGTTTGCAATGGGATGTGCTGGATCGCGTCGGCTTAACTGAACCGCGAGAAACGCTGTTACTGGATCGGATTGGAGAGGTACAAATCCGTTTTCTGGATCAGGATGACAGTTGGCAAACCGTTTGGCCACCAACAACTAATAGTGCCGAAGCAAACTTGGATTTATTGCCGCGCGCTGTCGAAGTTCAAATTTTGTTAGAAGATTGGGGAGAAATAACTCGGTTGTTGGTAATCCCTAACAGTTAATCAGCGCGCGTCACGAGACGGGTTTATCAGCCCGTCAGCCCGTCTCGTCACTTGGGATTACGCTGCGTTTACCGCCAATAAAAGGCCAGCTGAGTTTGCCGGTTGGCCTGAATTTGCGCCTTGCGCTGAAAGTCTTGCTCGAAGCCGCTGACCTGTACGGTATAACTCCCCGGCGGTAACCGCGCATAAAGCAGCGGCCCATCGGCAGTTGCCTCAAAGACCTGACTACCTGAACGATCCATAATCCGCACCTGAACATCACTGAGATAATTGCCCGTGCTCATGGCGAAAGTCAGCTTGAGATTGAATTGCCCGGACATGGTTGCCAGGGCCTCGCGCTCATCAAGACCTACGCCGCCACTGACATAAGCGATGCCCTGATAATCGCGTATCTGCAAACTTTCCTGGGCAGCCAAAGGCATAGTCAATACTGCTCCGAGAAGCAGCACAACAACTCGACACACTGTGATCTGAATCATTGCCATACCTCCGCAAGGATTGAAAAGACAGCTTGTTTGACCACAATGACGTCGATTTTGCTCCGAAATAGGCCCCACAGAAGGGCCTAGGCCTCGGTTTTGGCGAGAGATCAACAATTTCTGAATACAGCTTCGCGTTTCTCCAAGAAAGCGGTCATGCCTTCTTTCTGATCTGCCGTCGAGAAGCAAACGCCGAACATCTGGCGTTCCAACACACAGGCATTGCTAAGGTCCATATCCTGACCCCGCTGTACCGATTCTTTAATCAATCGCACACCGATCGGCCCTTTAGCGGCAATGGTACGAGCCATCTCAAGCGCTTTATCCATCAGCGATGCGGCAGGGTAGACGTGATTGACTAATCCGATAGAGCGGGCTTCACTGACTTTCACCATCCGGCCAGTAATCAGTAGTTCCAATGCCGCGGCGCGACCCACCAAACGTGACAAACGTTGGCTACCGCCGAAACCGGGGGTGACGCCCAAGTTCACTTCGGGTTGCCCAAACACGGCGGTATCGCTAGCCAAAATCCAATCGCAGCTCATAGCCAGTTCACACCCGCCACCCAAGCAAAAGCCGTTGACAATAGCCACCACCGGAATAGGCAGTTTCTCCAACGACCGGAATAGACCCATGCCTTGGCGGGAAAACTCTTGTGCTTCTACAGCAGTATAATTTTGCATTTCTTTGATGTCGGCTCCGGCCACGAAAGACTTATCCCCCGCACCGGTTATCATGAGTATGCGCGCTTCCGGGTGTTCACGGATTTGCTTGACGACCGATTTGATTTCTTCCAGGGTCTGGCGGTTGAGCGCGTTTAGTAGCTTAGGCCGATTAATAGTCAGTAGAAGAATACCGGGTTCTTTGGTTTCAAAAATAATGTTGCTATAGGTCAATGGGTTATCCTCTGGATCGGTGATGGCCGCCTTCCACAGAGCACAGTGCTTTTTACACCGTGTGGAAACGCAACTTCGGAATATCGAACTATAGCTTTTGAGAACGATAATGCGAGTTAGGTACTACTCAAACCTTGATTGAGTGGTATCGCCGATATTGAATTTATGCTGCAATATGCGATGTCAGCGTGTGAGTAAGGTTTAAATTCTGCACATTTGGAATTGTGTTGCATGTAACAGCTGTGTGATATATTGCGTTGCATGTTACTGGGCAATTAGAGGAGTTGAGCCATGACAACCACGCGGGTGAACGAACGCGTTCAAAAGCACCGTGAGGCGCTGCGCAGGGCAGGACTCCGCCCGGTTCAGATTTGGGTGCCGGATACCCGCCGACCCGGCTTTGCCAAGGAATGTCAGCGCCAGTCCCAACGTGTCGCGCAATCAGACAAGGTGGATGTGGACCTGCAGCATTTCATAGATGCGGCTTTGGCGGATGTGGATGGCTGGACAGAATAATGCGGGGCGACTTGGTTACTATTGCCATGCAGGGTGATTTTGGCAAACCGAGACCTGCGTTGGTGATTCAAGCCAATCAGTTTGATGCCCATTCAACCGTTACCGTTCTGCTGGTTACTAGCACGTTGGTGAATGCGCCATTATTGCGCATCACTGTGCAACCCAGCGCAGGAAACGGTTTGCACAAACCTTCGCAAATCATGGTGGACAAGACCATGACGGTGAAGCGTGACAAATTGGGCCAAGCATTCGGACGTATTGGTAACGACGCGATGGTGGAGGTTGAGCGTTGCTTGGCTGTATTTCTTGGTATCGCCAAGTAAAAATGGCCGCGATATTAGCGTCATGCTACTGCTTACCGCCGATCTTGATAGGGACGGGGATTATGATAGTGGCCCATACCTATCCGACTATGATCGACTCGCTGCCGAAGGTGGCTTCATAAAATAGTGCTGAGGAGACATGAGCATGACGATGGATGACCGCGATGGTCTGATTTGGTTTGATGGCGAAATGGTGCCTTGGCGCGAGGCCAAAACCCATGTATTGACCCATACCCTACACTACGGCATGGGTGTTTTCGAAGGTATACGCGCTTACAACACCGCAAGCGGTACCGCGATCTTCCGGTTACAGGCCCATACCGACCGTTTGCACCGTTCTGCGCACATCCTCGCTATGCCTGTCTCTTTTGATAAAGACACGATCAATGCTGCCTGCTGTGCAGCCGTTCGCGAAAACGGCCTGAGCAGCGCTTATATTCGTCCCATGTGTTTTTACGGTTCGCAAGGCATGGGGCTACGCGCTGATAATCTCGAAGTGCATATGATTATTGCCGCTTGGGAATGGGGCACGTATTTGGGTGCCGAGAATATGGAAAGAGGTATCCGTATCAAAACCTCCTCCTTCACTCGTCATCATGTCAATATCACCATGTGCAAAGCCAAAGCCAATGGCAATTACATGAACTCCATGCTGGCGCTCCAAGAAGCGCTGCGAGACGGCTATGAAGAGGCTCTGCTGCTGGATCGGGAAGGCTATGTGGCCGAAGGTAGCGGCGAGAACATTTTCATCATTCGGGACGGTATTCTCTACACCCCTGATTTGACCTCGGCGCTGGAAGGCATTACCCGGGATACGATTATTCGGTTTGCCGCTGATCTAGGCATTCCGCTGCGGGAAAAACGAATCACTCGTGATGAAGTGTATATCGCCGACGAAGCGTTTTTTACCGGCACTGCTGCTGAAGTTACCCCGATCCGTGAAGTCGATGGTCGCATGATCGGCAATGGTCGACGCGGACCGATCACTGAGCGTTTACAAGCACTGTATTTCGATCAAGTGTACGGGCGTCGGGAAGAATATCCCGAATGGCTGACGTTGGTGTGAACCGAGTTGAGCGAGAAGCGTTATCATGACTGACTCCAAAGCATCTGAAATCACTCCGAACGCGCAAAACCGTTACACTGTCAGCCGGGCCGATATTCCCTTGTCCTGCCCAATGCCGGAGATGTCGTTATGGAATTCTCATCCCAAAGTGTATCTACCCATCGAAGAAACCGGTTCGGCCAAATGCCCTTATTGCGGGGCCGAGTTTTCTCTAAAAGATTAGCCGCCGTGAGTATTCACCCTATTCGATTAGTTCAAACAATCTTGCTATTAATGGCGGGCGTGGCTTATGCCGATGAAGCGGACGTGGTCGACGTAAAAGCCACCCTCACAGACGAAAACACTTATCGCTTCGACGTGACCGTCAGTCACGCGGACGAAGGCTGGGAGCATTACGCTGATCGTTGGGATATCGTTGCGCCGGACGGCAAAGTGCTCGGCACCCGGGTGTTGTACCATCCGCATGTCGATGAGCAGCCGTTTACCCGTAGTTTGGACGCTGTGCAAATTCCACCCGCCTTAAATCAAGTGACCGTGCGTGCCCACGATCTAGTCCACGGCTATGGTGGCGAGGAAATGACGGTTGAATTGGATCGTTGATGGAGATTAAGCCCCTTTGGATATCCCAGCTCCCCATATGAAAACACTGGTTGGTGTCATCATGGGTTCCCGCTCCGACTGGAGCACTATGGAACACACTGCAACGACGCTAGAAAAACTAGCCGTGCCCTTCGAGGCCCGGGTAGTTTCAGCGCACCGCACCCCGGATCTACTATTCGAATACGCCGCCAATGCCGAACAACGTGGATTGGAAGTAATCATCGCGGGCGCTGGCGGGGCTGCTCACTTGCCGGGCATGGTGGCAGCAAAAACTTGTCTACCGGTGTTGGGTGTGCCCGTGCAATCACAGGCTTTGAATGGGTTAGATTCACTACTTTCCATCGTGCAAATGCCGGCCGGCATCCCGGTAGGCACATTGGCAATCGGTAGAGCGGGTGCGGTAAACGCCGCTTTGCTGGCCGCCAGCGTGCTGGGTAATCAATATCCAGCAATTCGCGACGCGCTAAAAGCTTTTCGGGCAGCGCAAACCGCTCAAGTGTTAGAACAGCCCGATCCCCGAGCAGCATCGTGAAAATTGGTATTGTTGGAGCGGGCCAGTTGGCCCGAATGCTGGCGTTGGCCGGTTACCCGTTGGGGTTGCGCTGTACCGTGCTTGATCCCGCTCCAGATGCCTGCGCTGGTCAAGTCGCCGAATTGCTGCAAGGCGCTTATGACGATCGGGAAAAACTCACTCGTTTGGCTGAACAAGTCGATTTAGTTACTTTTGATTTTGAAAACGTGCCGGCAGCAACTGCAGGCTTTTTGGCTGAACGGGTACCGGTATTTCCCCCCCCTACCGCGCTGGAAACGGCGCAAGATCGGTTGTCGGAAAAACGTTTATTTCTCCATTTAGGTATCCCCACGCCTGCTTTTCAAGCCATCGACTCTCTGGATGAGTTACGCGCTGCAGTAGCGGAGATCGGCTTGCCCGCTGTGCTGAAAACGCGCCGCATGGGCTATGACGGCAAAGGGCAATACGTATTGCGTGCTGAGCAAGACATTGATCAAGCTTGGGAGACCGCACAAGGGTCGCCGCTGATTTTGGAAGCCTTCGTGCCGTTCGAAAGCGAGGTATCCATCCTGGCCGTACGTGATCGGCAGGGTCGCAAAGCGTTTTATTCCTTAGTGCAAAATCATCATCGCAACGGGATTCTGCGACTCTCAACAGCGCCTTGTGTTGCAGCAGATCTAGCCAAGCAGGCGCAAGACTACGCAACTCGGATTCTCGACCGTCTGGAGTATGTGGGGGTATTAGCGGTCGAGTTTTTCGAACGGGACGATCAGTTGTTAGCGAACGAAATGGCGCCCCGCGTGCATAATTCCGGACATTGGACTATCGAAGGCGCCGAAACTAGTCAATTCGAGAACCATCTGCGCGCTATCCTGGGGTTACCGCTGGGGTCTACCGCTGCTCTGGGCTACACGGCGATGCTCAACTGTATCGGCGATTTAGCCGATCAAACCACCGTATTGGCGATTCCCGGCGCGCACTTTCACGCCTACGGCAAGACCCCTCAACCCGGTCGCAAAGTCGGCCATATTACCCTCAGGGCCGCCGATCCACTGACATTAAGTCGATTACTGACTCCCCTGTTACCTGCTGAATTAGTAGACGTGCTGGAGTAATCCAGCTGATAGAACCACGCAGCCCGCTCAATGACAGTAGGCAAGCCAAGAAAGGCGTTAGCCTGCTACAATCTCGAACCAAGACTCACTTATTTCACCTTTCTGGAGACAGGTCAATGACAGTCATTCGCCAAGATGATCTGATCCAAAGCGTCGCCGACGCTTTGCAATATATTTCATATTATCACCCCAAAGATTACATCGACTCGCTCGCCAAGGCTTATGAAATTGAGGAATCGCCGGCGGCCAAGGATGCCATGGCGCAGATCCTGGTCAATTCCCGCATGTGTGCGGAAGGTCATCGGCCGATTTGTCAGGATACCGGCATCGTTACAGTGTTTCTGAAAATCGGCATGGATATACGGTGGGATAGTAAGTTGAGCGTCGAGGAGATGGTCAATGAAGGCGTGCGCCGGGCTTATCTGCATCCAGACAATAAACTGCGGGCATCCATTCTTGAGGATCCGGCAGGCGCTCGGAAAAACACCCGCGACAATACCCCGGCAGTCATTCACATGACTGTCGTGCCCGGCGATACCCTGGATGTGACCGTAGCTGCCAAAGGCGGTGGTTCCGAGAATAAATCAAAATTCATCATGCTTAATCCGTCGGACAATCTGGTGGATTGGGTGCTCAAAACCGTACCGACTATGGGTGCGGGCTGGTGCCCGCCGGGAATGCTCGGCATCGGCATCGGCGGCACGGCTGAAAAAGCCATGGTGCTAGCCAAAGAAGCTTTGATGGATCCCATCGATATTCAGCAACTGATGGTGCGCGGCCCCACCAATCGTGCTGAGGAACTACGGCTGGAACTGTATGACAAGGTCAACGCGCTAGGCATTGGCGCGCAAGGGCTGGGTGGCTTGACTACCGTGTTAGATGTCAAGATCAAAGATTACCCGACTCATGCCGCCTCCCTGCCCATCGCGATGATTCCGAATTGCGCCGCCACCCGGCACGCGCATTTCGTCATGGACGGTTCCGGGCCTGCCGAATTACCCGCACCGCGCCTGGAAGACTGGCCGCAGATTGCTTGGGAAGCCGGTGGTCCCGGTTCTCGGCGGGTCAATTTGGATACCGTGACCCGCGAGGAAATCGAATCCTGGAAACCCGGCGATATTCTGTTACTGAACGGTAAGCTATTGACCGGACGCGACGCTGCGCATAAACGCATTGCCGATTTGTTTGCCAAGGGAGAAGGTCTGCCGGAAGGGGTCGATTTCAATGGCCGGTTTATCTACTACGTCGGCCCGGTCGATCCAGTCCGTGATGAGGTGGTAGGTCCTGCAGGGCCTACCACGGCTACCCGGATGGATAAATTCACCGAGATGATGCTGGATAAAACCGGGTTGCTCGGTATGGTCGGTAAGGCCGAACGCGGACCCCTCGGACTGGAAGCGATCAAGAAGCACCGCGCCGTATACCTGATGGCGGTGGGTGGCGCAGCCTATTTAGTCTCCAAGGCAATTCGCAAGTCCCGCGTAGTCGCATTCCCGGAACTGGGCATGGAAGCGGTCTACGAGTTCGAAGTTGAAGATATGCCGGTTACCGTAGCGGTAGATGTGAATGGCGACGCGGTGCACAAGACCGGCCCTGCCGAATGGCGGGTTAAGATCGGCAAGATTCCGGTATTAGAGGCTTGATCCATGCCGGATTATTCCAGCCTAAAAGTAACCATTGCCGATCATGTTGCCCAAGTCGAGCTAAACCGCCCGCACAAGGCCAATGCGCTGGATAAAACCTTATGGTATGAAATTCGGGATGCGTTTATCGAGCTGGATCAAACCCCTGAAGCGCGGGTCATCATTCTTAACGGGGCCGGTAAATATTTTTCCGCCGGCATCGATTTCGAATTGATTATGGGATTTTTTGCCGAAGTAAACGCGCTCCCGCCGGGCCGCAAGGAAGAACGACTACGGGAAATCATTTTGGACTTGCAAGCCGCTTTCACCGCAGTAGAGACTTGCCGCAAACCGGTTCTAGCCACCGTTCATGGGTTGTGCCTCGGTGCCGGATTGGATTTGATTGCTGCCTGCGATATGCGGTATGCCTCTGCCGACGCTACATTCTCCCTGAAAGAAGTAGACTTAGGCATCGTAGCCGACATCGGCAGTCTACAACGCTTGCCGCACTTGATCGGCGAGGGATTGGTGCGTGAACTGGCGTTTACCGGTCGGGATGTGAGCGGTGCTGAGGCGCAGTCAATGGGGTTGGTCAATCGAGTGTTCGATTCGCCGCAACAGTTATTCGCGGGTGTGCACGAAATAGCGCAGTGCATCGCCGCTAAATCGCCGCTCACTGTCCGCGGCATCAAACACAGCATGAACTACAATCGGGAGCACAGTGTGGCCGATGGTCTAAACCAAGTGGCGACCTGGAATAGTGCCATGTTGTTGTCTGAAGACAGTCAGGAAGCCGTTCTGGCAGCGACACAAAAAAGAATCCCCCAGTTCAAGGACTAAGTGAGACCAGAAAACCGCCCATCCTCATGGCTAGTGGGAACTGGAGTCGGGAAATACGATTGCAAAATAATCGCTATTAAAACAATAGGTCATGTTAAGATGATCAATTATTATTCAATGCCGAGGCGGGCTTAATACTTGACAGGAGCGGACCCCGAACAGTACATTTCCGCTTCTTTGTCAGTGCCCGCCAGGCCATCAGCCAATAAACGGAATGAGTCATGAAGCGAACTTTTCAGCCCAGCATTATCCACCGCAAGCGTACCCACGGCTTTCGTGCCCGTATGGCCACTAAGGCCGGGCGTCGTATCATCAAAGCCCGTCGTAGTAGAGGACGCGCGCGGTTGGCGCCTTAAGCCTAAGCCGCTACCGTGAGCGCCCGCTTTACGCGGTGCGCCCGATTGAGTCGTAAGGCTGAGTTCCAACGCGTTTTTGAACAGCCTATCCGATCCGGTGATCGTTATTTCACCGTGCTCGCCAGGCCCAACGAGTTAGGGCACCCTCGACTCGGTTTGGCTATTTCCCGCAAGGCAGCAAAATCCGCCGTGGCCCGTAACCGTATTAAACGTATCGTGCGCGATAGTTTCCGCCATCACCAAACCGAAATTGACGGTTTTGATGTGGTTGTCATGGGCCGTCCGCAAATGGCTGGGCATGATAACGCGGCGCTTTTCACATCACTGCAACGCCATTGGGCGAGACTGGTTGCATGGGCAAAATCCTGACTGGTGTCCTGCGCGTCTACCAATGGCTCATCAGCCCACTGCTAGGTAATCACTGCCGCTTTTATCCCAGCTGCTCCCAGTATGCGATCGAGGCCATAGCCCAACAGGGCCCCGCACGGGGCAGTTGGCTGGCCGCGCGGCGCGTGCTGCGTTGTCATCCCTGGCATCCCGGCGGTGTTGATCCCGTACCCGAGTCCACTAAGAAAAATTCCTGATGGAAAATCAACGTCTGCTCGTCGTTTTCGCTCTGCTTTTCGTGATGTTTCTAATCTGGCAACGGTGGCTGGATTTTCAGGCGGAAAAACACCCGCCTGAACCGCCACCGCAAGCTATGACAACTACTCAGCCTGCGCCTACCACTCAGCAACCAGCTCAGCCGAGCGTTGGTGCTGACCGATTAGACCTGCCCAGTGTTGCGGCCCCTGTCGATACCTCCGCGCCGGCTGCAGAGCTTGCCAGCGCTCAGCGGGTACGAGTGCAGACCGATTTATTCGAGGCTGAGATCGACACCGCCTTGGGTGATCTGCGTTACGTGGGCCTGCGGACTTATCCTGAGTCTTCGCAACAACAAGATCTGCCTTTCGCCTTGTTGAAAGACCGTGGTTCGGAATTATTCATCGCCCAATCCGGTTTATTATCGTCCGCCACTGAGCCTACCTTACCGAATCATTATTCGGAAAATGAGACTCGTTTCAGTGTTCAGCAATCCGAATATCAGCTCAAGGAAGGTGAGCAAACATTAGCTGTAGCGCTTACCTGGACCTCAGATTCAGGTTTGAAATTGGTTAAAACCTATACCTTTGAGCGAGGCAGTTTTGTCATCGGACTGACCCATCAGGTGGAAAACGGCACCAGCGAAGATTGGACAGGCCGGCAGTATCGGCAGTTTTTGCGTACCCCGCCGCCGACCCAAAGTGGTGGTGGCTTTTTCACCGGCGGGGTATACACCTATACCGGTGGAGTGATTTCGACCCCGGCCCAGCGTTACGAGAAAATTTCGTTCGACGACATGGCTGAACAAGACCTCAGTCTTGAAGTCACTGGCGGCTGGGTGGCCATGATTCAGCATTATTTTCTGGGCGCTTGGGTGCCCGAACAGGATCGGATCAATGGCTTTTTCACCCGCAAAACACCGGGACTTAACCGTTATGTGATTGGGATGGTCGCGCAAGACCGGGTGGTCGAGCCTGGAGAAACCCTCGCTTTCAATACCCGCTTGTATGTCGGCCCAAAAATCCAAGACAAGCTGGAAGAATTGGCGCCTAATCTGCGCCTGACGGTGGATTACGGCTTTCTGACAGTTATCGCTCAACCGCTATTCTGGTTGTTAGAAGTGATTCACAGCGTGGTGCGTAATTGGGGATGGGCGATTATCGTGTTGACTATCCTCATCAAAGCGGCATTTTTCAAACTGTCCGAAACCAGCTACAAATCCATGGCGAATATGCGCCGCCTCGCCCCTAAACTGGCGCAAATGAAGGAACGCTATGGCGGCGATAAACAACGGATGAATCAGGCCATGATGGATTTGTACAAAAAGGAAAAAATCAATCCCCTCAGCGGTTGTTTACCGATCCTGGTGCAAATTCCGGTGTTTATCGCGCTGTATTGGGTGCTGCTTGAAAGTGTGGAATTGCGGCAAGCGCCGTTCATGTTGTGGATTCAGGATCTGTCCATCAAAGATCCCTATTACGTGTTGCCGTTAATCATGGGCATCACCATGTTTATTCAGCAAAAACTGAATCCGGCTCCGCCCGACCCCATACAGGCCAAGGTGATGATGGCGTTACCCATCGTGTTCACCTTTTTCTTCCTGTTTTTCCCGGCCGGATTGGTGCTTTACTGGGTGGTTAACAATGTGTTGTCGATTAGCCAGCAGTATGTGATTACCAAACGCATCGAAGCGGGCGCTAAGGCGTAAAAGACCTTAGGCAATCGCCTTAAAACCGGACCCCCATTGGGCATTATTATTAGCGTTCCCTAGGCTCCATTCGAACGGCACTTAGGAACCGGGGCTTTCACCCTTAATCAACCCCGCCGGAGAGTCATGATCAAACGATCAGACGTCGGCGGCAAGCGCCTCAATCGACGAAATCCATTGGACTGCGCACCGTGACGCCGGGTTTGTTCAGCACGTGAGTGTAGATCATGGTGGTGGACACGTCGGCATGGCCCAGCAATTCCTGGATGGTACGAATATCGTAGCCCGCTTCCAGCAGATGGGTCGCGAAGGAATGGCGCAGCGCGTGGCAATTGACCTTTTTGGCGATGCCGACCGATTCAGCGGCCAACTTGATGGCTTTTTGCAAGCCGTTTTCGTGGACGTGATGTCGGCGTAGCTTTCCGCTGCGCGGATCAGTCGAGAGTCGGGGGCTGGGAAACACATACTGCCATTTCCATTCCTGCGCCGCGTTGGGGTATTTCCGGTCGAGCGCATAGGGCAGATAAACCGCGCTGGTTCCATTCACTTTATCCTGCTCGAAAAGCTGCGTTACCTCGGCTAAATGCCGCTGTAACGGATCGACCAATCGGTTCGGCAACGGCACAACGCGGTCCTTGTTACCCTTACCGTCGCGAACAGTGATTTGTCCGTAGTCGAAATCGACATCCAATACCCGCAAGCGCACGCATTCCATCAGCCGCATACCGGTTCCGTAAAGCATTCCGGCCATCAAGCCGAAAGTACCGTTCAGTGTATCCAGGAGTGCTTTAGCTTCCCGGCGGGAGAGCACGACCGGTAGCTTGCGCGGTCTTTTGGCGCGAATAAATTGACCCAAATCGTCGAGTGGTTTTTGCAAGACCTGGGTATAAAAAAACACCAACGCATTCAGCGCCTGGTTTTGCGTACTGGGAGAAACGTTGCGTTTGATGGCCAGGTATTCGAGAAAGGATACAATTTCGGGGCCATTCAGTGGGACAGGATCGCTCTGATTATGAAAGATAATGAAACGACAAAGCCAATCAGAATACGCTTTTTCAGTGCGGATGGAATAACCGCGTCGCCGTACTTCCGTGGTAAGTTTATTGAGAACTTCGCGATGATTTAGTCGCACTGTGCCAAGGGCTCTGAAGTCTTTGGAAAACGAACACGATTGATCCGCTTGTTTGTGTTTGCCGTTCTGCTGAATGGGGTCGTCGGGGAACTGGTTGGGTTGTTCTTTCCAGGAATCCCAATCGAATGTTTCAGCCCAAGGGATTTGTACCGCTTCACACAGCAGTATCTGTATAGCATCTACAGTTTGTCGGTACTGCCAAGCTTTGATCTGAGCATTTTCGAGCAGTTTTTCCAAGTATCCGGTCACATCGGATGGTTCATGTTGACGCAATCGTTTACCAGTGAAAGCTTTGATATAGTGCTCGGCTCGGATGACGTACCATCGATCAAACGGTGGTTTAATCCCTTTTATATTAACGTGTTGTATGTAAGTGTCCCAGAATCGAGAGATGGCGTCGTCAGGTGTCTGGGAATCATTTCGAGGGATTGCTGCCGGCATGTTTAGAGATCAAGGAGTTACAATGAGGAAGAATCGATGAAGAGTTTTCAGAGAATTACAGATATTGTACTATACTGAATCCGTATAGTAAATAAACTAATTATTTCTGTATAATACAACTGATAAGCGGACCGCTTCGCGGCCCGCTTATCGCGGGCTGTTGAGTGCTGCGCACTCGAACGCCTTGACAGTCGTCGCGAAACCGCTCCGCCTATCAATTCGTTCGAGCGTCGGCTCC
>JAZBPA010000140.1:0-4701 GCA_036351435.1 Candidatus Competibacteraceae bacterium | reverse complement strand
GCAATTGACGTGGAGATACCGACCCGCACCCGGATCGAATCAACCTTGTAGTGGCATTTTTTTTGACGGTTCCGAGTCAAATCAGACAGTTGCAAAATCTAATGTCGAACTTGGGGGGTCAGCACCGATGAACAGGATCTGACTCGCCAGGCCGACATTGAACATGACACCCGCGCTGCAGGTTTCTACGTGGCGGGTATCTATCGGGAGAAAGCCTCCGGCGCCCGACCCGACCGACCGGAGTTGCTGCGGATGATCGCCGATTTGCAGCCCGGTGATGTGGTGATTGCCGAGAAGATTGACCGCATCAGCCGATTACCCCTAGCCGAGGCGGAACAATTAGTTGCCTCGATACGGGATAAAGGCGCCAAGCTGGCGGTGCCCGGCGTCGTCGATCTGTCGGAGGTGGTCGAAGCAGCGGATGGTATGGCGCGGATCGTGTTGGAGGCCGTCCAGGACCTCCTGTTGAAACTGGCGTTGCAAATGGCCCGGGACGACTATGAGACGCGCCGGGAGCGGCAACGACAAGGCGTGCAATTGGCCAAGGCTGCAGGCAAGTACACCGGGCGTAAGCCCAACTTGGTCACCCATAAGCGGATTATTGCGCTCCGAACGTCGGGGGAAACCATCCGGCGTACCGCTGAGTTGGCCGGCTGCAGTCAAGCCTGGGTCAAACGGGTTTGGGCTAAACATCTCGCTAATTCCTCACCCGTCGTCGTCGATCAGTCCATTTAGGATAAAAGCAGTAAAGCCTTAAGTAATCGTGCAGAATTCAATGATAAGGAAAAGACTTAACGAATTGATTTTCATCGGTTAAGCTAAGCTTTAACTGGCCGCACCGTTACCCTTTGCGGAGAAAGGTTTATGAGTAGTGTCGTCGAAACTCACGATCTTGAAGTGCTAGACCCGACCCTGACCGATGTCGCCCCGCACCGCGCCCGCCGACGCTGGAGCGTTGACGAATACCATCGTATGGGCGAATTGGGTGTTCTAGGTGACCATGAACGGTTGGAATTGATCGAGGGGGATATCATCAAGATGGCGCCTATTGGTAGCCGGCATGCCAGCCAGGTTAATCGCCTGAATTGGGTGTTGAACCAAAACCTGAACCGGGCCGGTTTGGCGATTGTCGCACCGCAAAATCCTGTCGTGTTAGACGAATACAGTGAACCGGAACCGGATATTGCGGTGTTACGCTGGCGGGATGATTTTTACCAATCGGCACACCCCGGACCTAATAATGTCCTATTGATGATTGAGGTGAGTGATTCAACGGTCAAGGCTGACCGGCAGGTCAAGGCCCCCCTGTATGCCCGGCATGGTATTCCGGAATACTGGATAGTGGATATAACGGCTCAGCGACTGGAGGTCTACCGCGAACCGATGGAAGGCCACTATCAACAAACCACAGAACACCAAGCGGGCACCGTATCACCGGTGATGCTACCCGAGGTGGTCATTGATCTGGTCGCGTTGTTCCCCGCTGACGATTAGGTTTCTGGCGCACCCGATGATCCGCTATCCTGAATATGTAGACTTACCCCATGAAGTCGGCGCTGCCCGCGGCTCCGACCTGACCCAGGTGAACTAGCGAGAGACTCTGCAGCAAGGACTAGAGCTGTGACCGACCCATTAAGCTACGATGAACTGGTAAAAGCCGTACAGCCGCTGAACAGCAAAGACAAACGCCGCCTGGCACAGTGGTTGATTCAGCAGGCCAAGCGGGAAGAGGACGCCCGCAATCCCCACAAAAGAATCAGTGCACCAACAACTATCAACAGCCCCGGTGTCATTCCCTATGTGGCTGAACGCCTACTGAAACTCAAACCAGCCCGCAAGGCGGCCGTGCTCAATGCCATTGGCACGATGTTTCAGTTCCAAGGCGGGGTATCAGAGGCCGATAGGGAACGTATTCTGAGCGAGCTGCAGCGCCAGCGTTATTTATCAATCAATGAGCATAATCGCGTCAGTTATGGAGATTGATCAGGATACTGCACCTCATGTCCAGGCTTTCCGCTTTCGTATCCCGTATTCCAAGCATCGGGCCGGCACGTCACAGCTATTTCGGCACCGGGATGCGCCCATCGGCGATGCCGCTGGCCAGGTGCTCCAATAAGTGGGCAAAATGATAGAAACCATCGTACTGTGTGCATAGGGCATTGATCTCATCGCCCGTTAGCGTATCCAACAGTACTTTGAAGCTGCCCATGTAATCATACAGGGAGACCAAGAGGGCTTCATCACCGCCACCCGCTGCCAGCGTCCGATTCACGAAGTCGTCAATTTGGCGGGCCAGTTGGTGGTGGGTTGCGGTGATCGTCATGGAGCGATGTTCCCCAGCAAAAGAAATCTTGTCAAACTATTGTGCCATTTTGCGGTTGCGTTTTTCGGGTTTGCCAAACACGATTTGGAAAGTTCTGGAGAGTACCAAAAACCGGGTGGATGGAAGCATAAGTTTCGCCATTAACCGACCAATCCACCGAGTTGGTACGATTGATCTACCGAGTTTTTGGTGTTCTCTATTCCAGAGAAAATTACCACAAAGGTAGGTAATGCGCCCTTTGCGAACGCAACCTCTATTCGCCGGATCGGAGAGAAGTGGTTGCGCGAACTCGATGAGCCGCGAACAGTTTGAGCACATCATCCGCGCGGCGGTGGATTTCGGTAGTATCAAAAAAATGTAAGTGGCCATTTTATACCCATATAGGTATATTTAGTCATGGTTACGCCCCCTAAACCACTGGTCTGGATTGGCTCGTCCAGAAAAGACCTAAAAGCAATGCCAGACGACGTACAAGATGTGTTTGGCTATGCTTTGTATCTGGCGCAAATCGGCGACAAGGATGACCATGCGAAACCGCTGAAGGGCTTTGGTTCTGCTGGTGTATTGGAAGTGATCGAAAATTCTGTTGGGGCTACCTACCGAGCCGTGTATACAGTCAAGTTTGCAGACGCCGTGTATGTCTTGCATTGCTTTCAGAAAAAATCGACTCGCGGCATATCGACTCCAAAACCTGACCTGGAAATGATTAAAGAGCGTTTAAAGATCGTGGAAAGACTTGTCAGAGGCCACCTAACATGAGCGAATACGAACAGGGCAGCACTAATGTGTACGCCGATTTGGAGTTTCCCGCCGCTGATGAAATGTTAAGAAAAGCCCAATTGACGACCGAAATTAGGGCGATCATTAAGGATCGCGGTTGGACACAGCAGCATGCTGCCGAGGTTATCGGACTCCCTCAGCCAAAGCTTTCGGAAATGTTACGCGGGCGACTTCGCGGTATCAGTGAAGCCAAGCTATTGGACTGCCTGACGCGACTGGGTTGTGATGTCGAGATCGTGGTCACAGCACCTCACCACGATGCGACGGTCGGCCGTATTGTTGTGTCGCTCCATGACACTTGAAAAGCAGCGGTTGGCCTTGTCTGGTACGCCTTGAATTGAGACGATGTGATGTTGTTCCGTTCACCACTACGGGCACTATCTGGATCAATAGAAGCGTATACCCGAAAGTCGAGGAACTGGAGGAACTTTGATGGTTTGGTTAGTGGCAGGTGTTTTTTTGGTTTTTATCGGCGGCTTAGCGGTAGTCACAATCGATTCGATCAGACATGCCAGCAAAAAATCACAAGATAAACCGATCAAGCCGGCCCAGTGAATGGGCTCATTTGATTCGATGTGATGTCATATGATTTTATATGCGAATTAAGTGCTTTGTGGATGAGCGAACAGCCACATGGCAGCGACGAGCCGGCCAAAGACATGAACCAACAAGCCGTTGGATGAACGCACTTTCGATGCCCGCTGAATGCCCGTTTTTTCTTCGATCCAGTTGAACAGGGATTCAATGGGCTGACGCACCCGACTAACGGCAGTTGACCATAACTGATCGGCGGCATCCAGATACGCTTGCCCTTTGGCCTTTTTGATCGGCGTCAACAAGGCCAAGTCTTGGTTGGTTTGGGCCGCTTGCGCCAAGAGCTCATCGGCATAGGCTTTATCCAAGAACAACCGGCCCCCGTGCAGCTGCGAGACAATCTGGCGAAAGGCGTTCAAATCGTGCTCGCTGGCCGGCGTCAACCCCAGGTAATCCGGTAAGGGTAACGTGCCGGGCCGCCGCAACCCCAGCACATGCAGCTTGACCCCATAGTAGTATTCCCCCTTCGAGGCGCAATAGCCTTTATTGGCCAACTCTGCGGCGACCCGCGCCCGTCCGCTCCGCTTGGCGTGCGCCAGGCGAATCGGCATTGCATCCATTAACCGAATGTCCCGCAGCGCTTGCCGGTCAGGAAACGCCTCTTGCATCGCTTCCAGGAGCGGCACAAAGACCCCCGCCACCCGGTTCAAGCGTTGCACGTACCCCGTATACGAGGGCAGGTGCGGATACCACGCTTTCAGGTGACATCGGGTATCGTTATAAATACCCTTGAGTTCCCGACGCTTATCCAGCACACCCCACAGGTAAATACTGATGACCTCTTCATCGGTGAACGTCAAATCCGTATGCGGACTAAACCGCTGGCAGTACACCCACAAGTGCTCCCGATACTGCTTGCAAATAAAGTCATAGAGCGTTATCAAGTGTAATTCCCAGTCCACTGTGGTCCTCCTATAGCGCCGTTGGTTTGCGTTCCTGACACCATAGAACAGCCGATTGGTTTAAGCGACCCTACATACACCACGTAGCTCTTAATTCGCATT
>JAZBPA010000139.1:0-10598 GCA_036351435.1 Candidatus Competibacteraceae bacterium | reverse complement strand
GAGCGTGATAGCGCGAAGATCAAGTCGTTCTATAAACCGCATCAAGGCATTGCGATGAAAAGTAAATGTGTACACAGCGCCGTCGGTTAGTTTGTCGGAACGCCCGAAGCCAAAGAAGTCCGGCGCGACGACCCGATGACCTGCCCCAGTAAATACTGGAATCATCCTCCGGTATAGATAACTCCAGGTGGGCTCGCCGTGTAAACACAGAAACGTTTGCTTCGAGTCGCGTGGACCCTCGTCAATATAATGAAAGCGTAGGCCTTGATAGCCTGGCAAATCGTCAATGTAGTTGGGTTCATAGGCAAAACCCGGGAGATTATCGAAACGTTCGTCAGGAGTACGCAGTATTTTCATGGTGGGTTACTCTGTGGAATTCGATAAACATACTCCTCAGCCGCTGGCAACCGCACGGCGCTGGTTCAGAGGAATGTGTTTATTCAGATGATGCTCAAGACGAGCAAAATCGGCTTCGATCTCGGGGTTCTTCATGACATCGAAGCAGGCAAAAGTAGGCAAAGGTGACATGCCGAAGAACTTGAAATTGAGATGCATCGGCCAGAACAGGTCGTCCACTCCACGTCCCTCAAAAAGCCACTCATTTGGGTCGTCGAATGCCTCAGCGGGCGCATTGAAGGTTAGCGATAGCATGTAACGGGTATCGGTCAACACGCCGCCGGTGCCGTAGCCCTTTTTGGGTGTATCAGACGAACGGCCGTCATTTACGCAGAGCTGACCGCCCATCCCAGCCGAATAAACGTCATCCATATACTTCTTAAAGCTCCAGGGAACACCCATCCAGTTCACCGGGGTTTGCAAAATAATAAGGTCTGCCCAACGGTGCTTCTCAAGCTCCTCCTCTACATTGTAATCGCTGGCCATAGTGGTGTGCCGAGTCTCGTATCCACCGGCTTCGAGGTACGCGGTGATTCTCTCGGCTAGGGCGCGATTAAGATTGCCTGGTGCGAACGGGTAGGGTTGGTGGGCGTTAATGACGAATGCCTTGTCCATCGAGAGTGTATGCCTCGCTAGGTCGATAGGGAATGTGATTTACAGGTTAGCCGGTAGCCAGCTTCGGCTGAATGCCTGATCCCGTTCGATGTTTGCCTGATCCTGCTGAGACCAGGAAATAATGGCGGATTTTTGCTGATAGTCGTGTCGGATTGTGTAAGGTGTGTTTATCGGCAATCTGTGAGAGGCTAGTCATGTGGTGAAGCGAACGATTCATACTCTTTGCGACCAACTGCATTTTTCGAACGGGCACGGCTACTGTGCAACAGCGATCTCAGAGGTGACGTTGTTTCGTGCGGCACATCATGAAGCGGCTTGCCCGTTGCTTTACGATAGGGGCCTCGTTTTCATTTTTCAGGGCTTTAAGATCGGCGCAATGGCTGGTAGGGAGTTCAGAACTGGGGGTGACCGCTACCTGATCCTCTGCAACGCGCAAGCGGTACGGTGCGAAACTCTAGCAACCAGCGAAGAGCCACTGCTAGGGCTGCACATCGGTATAGATTTGCTTGAGTTGCAGCGCCTTTTGCAGGTGCTGCGTGATGAACGCCGACGGACTCATGAGAGCAGGATTGTGCCGGAACGACCGCTCGTGTCAGCGAAACTCAACGAGGACATCCAGCAAGTAGTGGACGAGCTGATTGAGACACTGCACGACGTTTGCGCAAGCAAGGCATTGGGGTCATCATGCCTAACGCGACTCTACTTCAGTGTGCTGAAGTCCGAAGATGGGCGAGTGCTAGAGGCTTTGGCGCTCGCCGACAGCAAACTCGCAAGGATATCGGCAGCGATGCGACACATGGAAGCCCACCTCAATCAAAAGATCTCGATGGAAGAACTTGCTGATATCGCTAGCATGAGTCTGTCCGCCTTTCATCGCATTTTTCGTGAAGTGACCGGCGAGACGCCATTGCAATACCTTAAACAACTTCGTCTGAGTACGGCACGCAATCTGATGGCCTTTCACGGCAAAACGGCATCTGTGGCTGCGCAAAGTGTGGGTTACGAGAGTGCCAACCAATTTAGTCGCGAGTTCAAGCGCTACTTTGGTTTGCCGCCGAGTCGGGTGGCTGAGCTTCCTTACGCAACGCTACAGGGCATGGGCTGAGGATTCAGAGCAATTCTCTATCAGTTATAACCACATCCAGAGTTGCTGTAGTATTTATTACAACAGCTGCTATTGAGCAGCGGCGGTCAAGAGTTGTCGTCGTTGCTTAGGCCAATCAGTCGTTTGCCTTCATCGGCGATCGTGTAAAGCGCCGCTTCCGCAAACACCCCCCGGCCCAGTACCCGAATAGCGACAATCAGCGCTAATAGTGCTTTAGCCGTAGCCTCTGGATTGAGTTCTTTCGGTATCTCGCCGCGAGCCTGTCCCACTTCAATGCTGCGCCGAAGAAACGCCTCAATCTCTCTTACGCCATTGGTAACGATTTCATTAACTTGCTTATCGTGCGTGGTGATTTCCAAGGCGGTATTGAACAAAAAGCAGCCTTTATGATCTTGGTCAGCCACGGTATTGGCCACTGTGGTATCCAAAAATTTGGCAATGGCCACTTTTGGATCGTCTAATGCTTCTAGCTTAGCCAGCATGGCATGACGGTCCCGGTCATACTTCAGTAGCGCTTTGACAAACAATTGCCGCTTGCCACCGAACGCGTTGTAAAGACTGCCTCGGTTCAGTCCCGTCCCTTCTAGCAAGTCAGCTATGGATGCGGGTTCAAAACCCTTCTCCCAAAACACCTGCATGGCATTTTCAAGGGCGGTTTCTTCATTAAACGACTTTTCCCAGGGCATTTCCGGCTTTCTCTCGTTTGCAGCAGTTAGCCCCTTATAGCATATTTATACTGAACGTTCCATTCAATTCCGCCATCGTTCAATTCTGAAAAAGCAATTTGGAGCACGCCGCGTGACTTTCTATACCTATCTTTCCTGATTCTGGGTATTGAATTACGAGTGCTTTGAACTGTGCAAAATAGTCTTGACCGATCGGTATATTTAAAAGTAGTCTATACCGAACGGTTCAAACAAGTGAGCCGAACAATTAACCGAACTGGATGGAGAGACCAAATGACTGAATTTACCTTTCACACCGTCGAGAGCGCGCCTGAAGCCAGCAAACCGTTGCTAGCCGACTCGATGAAAAACTATGGAATGATACCGGGCCTGCACGCGGTTATGGCCGAAGCACCGGGCCTGCTAAATGCCTACAGGAACGCTCACGAACTGGTTGTGAACTCCAGCTTTGACAAGGATGAGATCACCGTGCTCTGGCAGTCGATCAACGTGGAGCATGCTTGCCATTACTGCGTTCCCGCGCACACCGGCATTGCTATGACTATGGGAGTAAGTGACGACATCACCGATGCGCTGCGTAATGAAACACCGCTGCCCAATGCCCGGCTGGAGGCCTTGCGTACATTTACCCTTAGCGTAGTTCGAAACCGTGGCAACGTGGATGAGAGCGCGGTACAGGCGTTTTTGGATGCCGGCTTCACCAAGCGGCAGATCCTTGAGGTTGTCCTCGGCGTGGCCCAGAAGGTGATGTCGAACTACACCAACCACCTTGTCAACACGCCGATAGACAAGCCATTTCAGAAGTTTGCTTGGCAGAAGTCAGCCTAAATCCGTCCAATATAGCTGAACCCCTTTGTTTTGATTATGGGGTTCAGCTATATCCCTGAAGGCAGTATTGCAGCCAGTATCAAGAAGCCCACAAAGCTGGCCGAAGCCACTGCCGGGGGACCGATAGTTTTCCCGAATAGGGAATCGTTAGCGTGCCCACCCGTTGTGACTGCCATGCGCCATCCCACTCGGCCGGCAAACGGTAGGGTGGTTCAACCAGAGATTCCGGCACAAACCCGAGGCGACTGTAGTAATTGGGGTCGCCCAATACACAGACCAGGCTTATGCCCATATCCTCCAGTTGTCGCAGACCGGCGTGCACGATTGCGCGCCCGATACCCTGTCTTTGCCACGCAGGTGCGACGGCCAATGGAGCCAGTAGCGCAGCTTTGCTTTCGCTGCTGCCGTCGGCCACGCCGCACGTCGTGAAGATCACGTGCCCGACGATCTGCGAATTAATCACCCCGACGAGCGATAGTCTAATCGCCGTATCTTGCAACAGGTCGCGCACCACGGGCAGCAAATCCTCGTCTGGAAACGCTTCAGGATAAAGAGCTTCAATCGAGCCCCAATCTGCTGGTAGGCTCTCGCGAATGTCGAGTTTCTCAGACATGACTGTCTTCTAATCTCCTAATTACAGGCTGTCAGTTTGGGTTGGAAGCCGCCGGGCAATCTTTGTCCCACGACGGCGTACCGGAAAAATGGTCCACTAGGAAATCGATGAATTTGCGCACGCGAAAGGATAAATACCGCGTCGGCGGATACACCGCATAGGCGGGTGTAATCGGCCATTGATAATGGGTGAGTATGGGCACGAGTTCACCGCGGCTGATCGCCTCTCCAGCGATAAACGTCGGTTGTATGACGATACCGAGTCCTTGTGCTGCTGCGGCACTCAGAAAGTCGCCGCTGCTGGCAATCATTGCAGCCCTGACGGTCACGCGAATGGATTTGCCTTGTGCATCGCGACACACCCATTTGGTCGGCTCGGCGAGATTACCGTAAACCAGACACTGATGATCAATCAGCTCATCTGGGGTCTGCGGCATACCGTACCTATTGAAATAATCCTGTGAGCCGCATACGACGGTGCGCGCATCAAACAAGCGGCGTGCGATCAACGTTGAATCAGCCAACTGGCCTATACGGACGGCGAGATCCATGCCTTCACCAATCAGATCGACGCGACGATCATTAAGGTCGAGATCAAAGCGCAATCGCGGATGTCGGCGACTAAATTCGGCAACGGGCGCACTCATATGGCGAACTCCGAAGGACAATGGCAGGGCAACCCTCAAGGTGCCGCGTAGTTCGCCATGTTCCTGCAACACCGCCGATTCAGCTTCTTCCAAGTCTGCGAGAACTCGCGCACTGCGTTCATAAAAATGATGCCCTGTCTCGGTCAGGCTTAGTCGCCGCGTCGTCCGTCGCAACAATTGCACGCCAAGCCGTTCCTCAAGTCCCGAAACACGCCGGCTCACGGCGGACTTGGCCATGTCGAGGCGCTCCGCAGCGGCTGTGAAACTGCCAGTTTCGACAACCGCTACGAAAGCCTGCAGATCTTCAAATTTATCCATATTGTTGTCCTTTTCAGAACAATATTATGCCGATACTACTATTTATTGTGAATACGTCAACAGCCAAACTGTATCCAATGAAACCGGCTGCGGTAGCAGCCACCACGATTAAAGGAGCAGATAATGAACCAACTCAAGATTCTCGAAGTCAGTGCCAGTGGCCGTTACAGCGACTCTGTCAGTCGCCTGCTAACGCAGGAAATCATTGACGCGTTGGCGCGTCGCGAACTTAATATCGAATTGGTACGACGCGATCTCAACGACGGACTGCCTTTCGTCGACGCGGAGTGGATCGCAGCCAACTTCACGGCGGAAGAACAGCGCACCGAACAACAGCAGGCCAAGCTCGCGGTGTCTGATGCACTGGTCGCTGAACTTGAACAGGCCGATGTGCTGGTGATTGGGGCCCCAATTTATAACTTCGGCGTACCGGCCACCCTGAAAGCCTGGATCGACATGATCGCCCGAGCACGCAAGACTTTCCGTTACACCGCAAACGGACCGGAAGGCTTATTGAAGGGCAAGAATGCTTATGTCGTGATTGCTTCGGGAGGCGTGCCGGTAGACTCCCCGGTCGATTTTGCCACGCCATACCTGCGGCAGGTGCTGCGCTTCGTCGGTATCAGCGATATTGAAGTCATTGCCGCCGATCAGCTGAATAGCAAAGCAGATCAAGCTATAGATGCGGCCCGCGCGCGCATCGCCGATCTAATTGGCACCACAGATTCTCGTAACAACCTTGCTGCCTGACATTTAAGAGGATATGGCTGAACTAAGGAGCTTACCTCAATGAGTCAGTATCTTGTGTGATTACATCCCGCAAGAAGCCTATGTTGGTCGGGGCTGCTACTAAGGCCATAAGCAGCCCGGCGATACTTTAGTCTTCATCGCTGGCCAGAAACAGGACATCACCACAAGACAGTGTAATCGACTCTACCGACGAAACATCCTTGAACCGATCATCGGGCACATGAAAACTGACGGTAAATAGGGCGCTGCCTCCTCCACAGCAAGCTCGGCGATGTCCTGACAGTTATCCTCTACGCGGAACAGGCCGAAGCCTGAATCCCGCTGCTTCGCGCAAGCCTTTATGCCATGTCGTCTTTAAACAATGTGTAGCCTTCCGGCAACGGCGCACCGGTTTTCGCGCTTTCGGCCTTGACAGTTTCCAGCAATTGCTGGCGTTGTTCCTGCCAACTGGGCAGCAGGCCGGTTTTGGCATATACCAGACGTTCAAGACCGAATCCGAAAGCTAACGTCGCAGTCTTATCCAAACCCACTTCGCCGATTTCTACCCACTGTTCTGACAGAGGGTAGGTTTTGATTGCCGGAGCCTGACCTTCACCGGTCCAGATATACAGGCCGGCAGTGATAAACTCCGGTTGCTCGGGATGACCAGCCGGGTTGAAATAACCCGATCCGTTACCGGTGGCCTTGGCTTCTTCGGTATCGCGAATCACCACTTGCCTTTCCCAATCAATGTCTTGCTCGGTTAATAGATCACGAAAATCCGCTAAGGCGGCAATGCTGACCAGTGCTAGACGCTGGCTGGGAAGTTCGAGCGTTTTAGTGACCAGGTTGATGGTTTCTGAGAAGGTTTTATCTTGATCCGAGTCAGCGCGGCGGGTACAGGCCAGAATATGGAAAAAGGGCAACACACCTCGACGGTTCTTGTTTGGAATGTCCTCAACCCGGGCGCAATCCTGAACCACCATCTCGCCGTTAGGCATTTTAGCCAAAACCCCAGAATCATCGTAACGCAACCCGCCGTTGAAGGCATGGCCGGTAATCAGAGATTGTGCCGGTATCTGCTGATAGCCCGCAGCCTCAAGGAAGGAGATCAACTGTTGCTGAAGGTTAGTGAACGCCTGAGTGAATTCAGCATCGATGCTGGCGTTGGGTGCGCGTTTCTCGCTACCCGTGGCTGATAAGCCGAACAACGATCCCACAGGGAGAAATAAAGCGCTAACGGTGAATTGTCGCCGGGATAAATTCATGGATGTCTTCTCGATTAAGCAGATAAGCCGGAGGGCGCGGTGCTGTTCAATGCCTTCCCCCTCGCGGGGGAAGGTTGGTAGGGAGGAGGCTAGTCGTTGTGTACCATATTTCGATAATGCCCTTTCAATTCAGCCTGAGCTCTTATGTGCTCACGATCGGCCGCGACAATGAGCTTCTGCACCTCATTCAGTTCGTCTTGGATTTCCGTAACGTTATCTTTGGCAATACCTAGTTCCCGTTTTAGCCACTTGTCATTGGGCTTCTCATCCAGATTCATTTGCGCCAGCTTTTGTTCTTTTTGCGCTTTTGCAAGATCTTGTTGGAGCTTTCTCTCGTCATCTTGTAACGAGCGGTAGGTGACATTCGAGTCGACAACCTTCTGCTCCAGTTTGTCAGGCATCACGCCTAGCTGTTGGGCCTTGCTGGCCACCCCATCTTTGAAACGCTTGAAAGCATCGTTAACATTCATTTGGTAGATTTCGTGGTCCGCCTGTTTCAGTGCGGGCAGTGCTTGTTGGGACTCCTGAGGATTCAACTTCTCATTCTCGATGCGCGCTAGGTTATCCTTGGCCGTCTGATCATTGGGATTCATTCTGACCGCCGTTTTGGCCTGATTAAGCCGTTGCTCATAATCGCCCAATACCTGATTCAAGCCGTTATAAATCGGTCCCCGACCGTGGTACGAGAGATTGAGTTCGTACTGGCTCCCAGACCTTACGAAATCGTTTTTGGCGGTTAGCAGTTCTTTTTTGGAAAGTTGGTATTTCCGGTCATGATTCGGCGAAGCTGGGTCGAGCTTATCCAGAGTGGCGCTGGACCAGCTGAGGAAATGAGAATTCTCTGGGCTATATTCAACGTCCTGGGCATGATTCGCGAACGCGGCCCTTAGACTCGGGCTTCCTGAATAGACTGCTTTCCGTAACGCCGTATCCCGATAATCGCCGTCCCGGCCTTGTCCACTAGCAGACTGCATCTCAGCGTTCAATTGTCCATACATAAGCCGCTTCGTTTCAAAGGCGGTCTGGGCATTCAAGTCCTTGACCGAATTGTAATTGAGGTTTGCCCCGAACTCGCGCTGCACCGTGTTACCAAATTCTTGGTTGACTGCCCGGTTGTGATGAATATTCTGTCCCAGCACGACTGGTTGGCCCAACCACGCGCCGGGCATAATGTTGCTATAGAACTTGCCAGCGCCTTTCAGGAATTTGGTGAACTTGGAATCACCCTGATTAATTCGAGTCGAGTTCAGATAAGTCTGACCCCAGTCCTTGAAAAAACCGCTTTTCTGCGAGCCCATGACCGATGAATTAGCACATATTTTGCCGACCATACCCACCGCGCCCAAGGTCAGGAAATTCGCGACCCCGAACCCGATGACCCTGGCCCAGCCACCCACCTTGCCGCCTGACCGATTAGCAATATCCGGCACATCAGCGTGAAACGCTTTGACATCAAGGCCACCGTGTCCCTGGCTGGGTTGCAGTTGGGTCCTGTCGCGAGTGGTGCTGGCTTTGTTGACAAAGTCCAAGGTGGTCAGGTTTGGAACCTTTCCGGAAATGGGATTCATAGCCATGGCGAAGTTCCTCCGAATCAGGGGTTAACAGGTCAGTTCAAGCGAGGCGGCTGGGATCAAGCATACCCGGTGAAGAGTCGTCTTTGGGCGGTTCGGTTTTCGCCTCTTGTCCGGTCAGTTCCCGGATACGATCCGACCAAGCCCAGGATAGCCGGATAAAGTGATCCAGCACCGTCATCAATTTCGGCAAATCCAGATCACCAACGGTGATATTGGCCATGAGCATGACTCGTTCGGCGGTATGATCGACGCACATCGTGGCCCCGGCGGTGCTTTCCCAAAAAAAATTGGCCTGTAACAATTCTTGGTACAACTGTAGGCGCTGGTCATCAGGAACATCGCCCACCGTGCTATACATGACCAGCACGTCTTCGTCCTCGTGATAATCCAGATTCAAGACCACGCCATCGTTGGTGAAAATGCAGACGAAATCGTTTTCATCCATCGTCATATCCGGAAGGTCCATTTCCCGACCCAGATCTTTGACTAATTGGTGTATGTTTTCTTTTGACATGTCTTCCACTCTTCAATCGTTAACGTGCACTGTTGTCTGTGCTGATAAATCTTGATTATTGGTCCAGGTCCGGCGGCATTTCGATGAACTTCAGCGTTGCTTCCAGTGCAACCGGGTGGTGCAGTGAGGATATCAACGGTTTGGGGCTGTTTTCGAAGGCTTCGGTGATGGCTGCCTTTAGCTCCTTTAGCTCCTGTCGATTTAACCCGTTTCTGCCGTCGAGGCGGGTATCTTTGCCGTCATCGGTTTTTTGTTTGGCGTCCCTTATCAATCGGCCCACCACGCCGTCTTTCTCCAAATACCGCTTGGCTTGATTGCGGTTGTAATTGCGAATTTGCAGTTTGTTCTGTGCCGGATCGGACGATGAGTTATTGTTGGCGGAGCCAACCACTTCGTTGGGCTCAGTGTCAAATTCGTCGCCTGGCTTGATCCGCTTGCTCGGCCCATCAAAATTGCTGTTCGATGTGATCGGTTTAGACGGTTTAACCAGGCTATCCAGTTGGCCCAAAGACTGTTGATCGGTCTTATCGTACTTCTGGCCCATCTTCGCGCCGATCTTACGGATCTCATCCATCATGATCTTGCCAGCCGCCTTTTGAATTTCCGGTAGCGACTTGTTTTCCAGATCATTGCTGGCGGCAATCCGATCGTAGGAACGATTCGTCAGCTGTCTGATCTGCATTTTGCTGAATTTATGCGCGATTTTATCTTCGACTTTGGCCATGAACTCCTTGTCATTGAGCTTAAATCTCACGTAATTCTGGGCCGAGTGCTGGGCGGACGTTAGTGGTTTGGGTTCGGGCGATGCATTCTGCTGGTTCAAGCCATTGAGCTTCTCGTCAAATGCTACAAATTTTTTCGCCCACTCTGCCTGGCTGAGATTCGGTGGGTTTTTGTTCATATAATCGTCGTTCAGTTGCTTCCATTCCTGCTGTAATTGAGGGTTGTTTGAAAGCCTGACCTGTTTTGCTAAATCGTTGCGCAAACTCAGTATATTGAGCGACAGTTTGGGATTCCATTTCTGGTCCTTGTTGTTATCAATCTGATTGAGATTGGTATTATCAGGGACATTCACTTCGTCGTCGTCGTCGTCCTCGTCGATATCCATACCGGCGGTGTTAATTGACTGGTTCGGAGATACTGATTGCCTTTGATTTCTTGGGTTGGAATTGGAATTCAGCATTAGCTTGTTATCGCCAGGTTTGCCGAGTAAGCGATTGAGTTGTGCTTGGCGCTGCTCTTTGGAAATGCGTTTATTGGTCAAACTGGCATGCAAGTCTCTATCGTAAAGTCCATCCGTACGTAG
>JAZBPA010000138.1:0-7169 GCA_036351435.1 Candidatus Competibacteraceae bacterium | reverse complement strand
TCCGCATCCTGACGAACCGACTGAGGAACCCCATGAGCACTGAAAATGACTGTTGCACCGTCGGGTACTTCATGCAGTTCTTCAACAAAAACAGCGCCTCGGGCACGCAAATCATCCACGACGAAACGATTGTGTACCACTTCGTGACGGACATAGATTGGTGCGCCGAACAAGTCCAGAGCCCGGTCGACAATGCCGATGGCCCGATCAACGCCAGCACAGAAACCGCGTGGGTTAGCAAGATGAATAGGCATAATCAATACTCCGAAGGTGGCTAGCGCTCTTTCGCCGGTTGAACAGCACGTTGCTCAAGAAAGTGATCGATAATCAGCAGGAATGCCCCGATAGTAATGGCAGAATCGGCGACATTGAAAGCCGGCCAATACCAGCGGTCGTAATACACTTGGATAAAGTCGATCACATGACCATACAGCAGTCGATCAATCAAATTGCCCAACGCGCCACCCAAAACTAGCGCAAGCGCCACTGCTAGGCGTCCTTGGCCGACCTTGAGCCGGCTGATCCAGATCATCAAAACCACGCTGACAACCGCCGATAGGACGACAAAGAACCAGCGCTGCCAGCCTCCGGCACTCGCGAGAAAGCTGAAAGCCGCGCCCCGATTGTACATCAGGGTCAAGTTGAACGAGGGTAGCACCGGCAGGGGTTGATGGAAGGTCAGCGTCTGCTCCGCCAGCCATTTGGTTATCTGGTCCAGCGTAACCACTACGGCGCTCAGCGCTAACGGTTTGTACATGGGCATCAGGCGTAACGCCGCTGTTCGCCGTCACCCGTAACGTTTTCCACGCAACGACCGCACAGTTCGGAATGGTCGGGATGAGTGCCGACATCTTCACGATGATGCCAGCAGCGTACGCATTTGGCGTGTTCCGAGGAACATACGACAGTGCCGAATTGATGTCCGTTGACTTCGGTGACCACAATCGACTCGGGTTTTTCCGCTAGCGGATGGACCCGTGCATAAGAGGTAATCAGGACGAAACGCAATTCATCCTCTAACCGTTTGAGTGCGCCGAATAAGTGGTCACTGCAGTAAAGATCAACTTCGGCGTCCAATGAAGAACCGATGCCACCGGCAACCCGTAATTTTTCCAATTCTTTGCCAACGGTTTCTCGAACTACTATCACCTCTTCCCAATACGCCGCGTTAAGCGGGTCGTCATCAGGCATGGTAAACAAACCTTCATACCAGGTATCCAGAAATACCGAGGCTTGCCGTTCACCGGGCATGTTCCGCCAGATTTCTTCCGCGGTGAAACTCAACACCGGAGCCAACCAGCGCACCATAGCTTCCAGAATCAGGTACATGGCGGTTTGAGCGGAACGCCGCGCAATGCTGTCCGGCCCTGTGGTGTAAAGCCGGTCTTTGATGATATCCAGGTAGACACTGCCCATATCCACGGAACAGAAGTTGTGTAGTTTCTGATAGATCACATGGAACAGGTAGTGGTCATACGCGTCTCGGATCTGGTGTTGTAAACGAGAGGCGCGATCTACCGCCCAACGGTCGAGTGCCAGCATTTGTTGGGCGGGAAGCTGATGGGTATCCGGCTCAAAGCCGTGCAAATTGCTGAGAAGGAAACGGGCCGTATTGCGCATACGCCGATAGGAGTCAGCCATACGCTTGAGAATTTCGTCGGAAACCGCGATTTCGCCCCGATAATCGGTTGCGGCGACCCACAGCCGCAGGATGTCGGCGCCCAAGCTGTTGACGACAGTTTGCGGTGCGACCACATTACCCAGTGACTTGGACATCTTCTTGCCGTCCGAGTCCACCGTGTAGCCGTGAGTCAACAGACCCTTGTAAGGGGCAACACCACGCATGGCGATCGAGGTCAGCAGCGAGGATTGAAACCAGCCTCGGTGTTGGTCGGAGCCTTCCAGATACAGATCTGCCGGGAATTTGAGATCGGCACGGGTGTTCAGCACGGAAAAATGAGTGGTGCCCGAATCAAACCAGACATCCAAAGTATCGGTTACCTTGAGGTAATCGCCGACCTCGTCGCCTAGTAATTCAGCCGGGTCCAGCTCGAACCACGCGTTGATACCCCCCTGTTCAATACGTTGCGCGACCCGTTCCATCAGTTCGGCGGTATTGGGATGCAGGTCGCCGCTGTCTTTGTGCATGAACAACGTGATCGGCACCCCCCAATAGCGCTGTCGGGAGATACACCAATCCGGTCGATTATCCACCATGCCTTGGATGCGCGCCTGTCCCCAGTCCGGGGTGAAGTGCACTTTGTTAATTGCCGCTAATGCCTGCTTGCGTAACCCGTTGTGCTCCATACCGATGAACCACTGCGGGGTAGCACGGAAGATGATCGGGGTTTTATGCCGCCAGCAGTGCGGATAACTGTGCCGGATTCGCTCTACATGGATGAGGTGGCCATGGCCGCGCAGCGTTTCAAGGATGTGCTCGTTGGCTTCGTTGACGTACTGCCCGGCGAACAACTCGGTACCTGCCACAAAACGACCGTCCGGTCCGACCGGATTTTCGTCGATATCCAACCCATAGCGGCGACCGACCACATAGTCCTCCTGACCATGGGCAGGGGCAGTATGGACCGAACCGGTGCCATCTTCCAGATTGACGTGATCACCTAAAATCACCGGTACCTGCCGTCGGTAAAACGGGTGATGCAAGGCGATATGTTCGATATCCGACCCTTTGCCATAGGCGATGACTTGGTAATCAGTAACATCCCAGCGAATCATGCAATCCTTGAGTAGATCCTCCGCTAACACCAGGCGTTCGTGGCCTTGGGCGGTTTCCGCTTGCACCACCACATACTCAAAGTTGGGGTGGACTGTCACCGCCTGATTGGCGGGCAAGGTCCATGGCGTGGTAGTCCAAATCACTACTGACAGAGGCCCGCGTCCTTCGTGACCCTCGACATGGCTGAGTCGTGCTAACAGCGCTTCTTCTTCGACGACCGGAAAGCGCACATCAATAGCCAAGGAGTTTTTATCGTGATATTCCACCTCGGCCTCGGCGAGCGCCGAACCGCAATCGATGCACCAATACACCGGTTTGGAACCGCGATACACATGACCGTTGGCGATGATGCGCGCCAACGAGCGCACGATATTCGCTTCAGTGTGAAAGTCCATAGTCAGGTACGGGTTTTCCCAGTCACCGAAAATCCCTAAGCGAATGAAATCTTCCCGTTGTTTATCGATCTGCTGGGCGGCGAACTTACGGCAAGCGTCGCGGAAGGTGGGCGCATCCACCTTGACGCCGACTTTGCCGAGTTTCTTTTCCACCATCTGTTCAATGGGCAAACCATGACAATCCCAACCCGGCACATAGGGCGAATCGAAGCCGCTCATTGAACGGGATTTAACGATAATATCCTTGAGCACCTTATTCACGGCGTGGCCAATATGAATCACCCCATTGGCATAAGGCGGCCCATCGTGCAATACAAATTTGGGACGTCCGGCAAAGACTTCGCGCTGTTTGGCGTATAACCCAAGTTCTTTCCAGAAACGCAATAACTCGGGTTCACGCTGGGCGAGATTGGCTCGCATGGGAAAGCGCGTTTGGGGAAGATTCAGAGTATCTTTATAATCAGCCACATCTAACCTCGAAACGATTCACTCCGTGAATTTCATGATTCAATCGGGTGGGTGCTAAGCGCTGCGCCGCTGTGCGGCGAAAAAAGCCTGAGCGTGTTGCGCATCTTGGTCAATTTGCATTCGTAACGCATCCAAAGACTCAAAACGCCGCTCGGGGCGCACATGCGCCAGAAAATTCACTTTAACATGCCGGCCATAAATATCCTGCTGGAAATCAAATAAATGGACTTCCAGCTGATCACGGGTGCCCTGTACCGTGGGGCGCCGACCGACATTAGCCACACCGGGTACCGGTTCCGCTCCAACGCCGAGTAGTTCAACAACATAAACGCCGACCAATGGGGTTATGTCTCGATGCAGATAAATATTGGCCGTCGGATAACCTAGTTGTCGGCCGCGTTTATCGCCGTGTACAACCCGACCGCAGATTGCATAGGGGCGTCCAAGTAAGCGCTGCGCTAAATCCAGATCGCCATTTTTCAGGGTTTCCCGAATGCGGGTGCTACTGACCCGGCTGCCATCGACAATGAAGCTGTGGGTATCGGCGACCTGAAAACCGTGCTCGCCGCCGGCTCGACACAACAATGCGAAATCGCCTTGCCGTTTGTACCCGAAGCGGAAATCATCCCCGACCACCAGAAAACGAACTCCTAACCGAGTGACCAGCAACTCTTGAATAAAGTCCTGCGCTGCGGTGTTAGCCAACCTCCGGTCGAACTTCAAGCAAAACACCCGATCTATGCCGTAATCCGCCAGAGCCAGCACTTTTTCCCGGAGGCGCATCAAGCGCGGTGGCGCGTCGCCTGGCCTGAAAAACTCCTGGGGCTGAGGTTCGAAGAGAATCACTAGCGTGGGCAGATTAAAAATGGCTGCCTTTTCCGCCAACTGACGGAAAATCGCCTGATGACCGAGGTGGACGCCGTCGAAATTGCCGATAGTGGCTACGCAGCCGTGATGACGTGCGCGAAGATTATGCTGACCGCGGATGAATTCCATAATGACACTGAGCTGGGCTAAATCAGCGTGGCATTATAAAGAGCCTGACGACAATTTACACGGAGCCATTTCAGGTGATGAGTTTAAGATGGCGCGGTCGGATGCCCACCGCTGCGCCCACAAAGACGTAAATCGCCGCACCACCGCCGACTAACGTCCCCAAATGCAACACCCGATAACCGACATCGGCTTGAAACCAGTCCAACAATTCACCCCGGTCATACCACAGTGCCAGCCCCATAATCGCATTGGCGACAATGAGTTGCAGTAAAAACCGAATCCAGCCGGGCGCTGGTGTATACACGCCTTTCTTACGCAAAATATAGAGCAGTAACAGCGCATTGAGATAAGACGACAACGAGGCACCCAACGCTAGTCCGGCATGGGCGAGTGGAAAAAACAGCACGATGTTAAGTGCCATGTTCACCACCATCGCGATGATGCCGATTTTTACTGGCGTGCGGGTATCCTGCCGAGCGTAAAAACCGGGCGCTAATACCTTCACCAACATGAAAGCTAATAGCCCTAATGAATAGGCCATGAGGCTTTGGCTGGCCATACGCACATCGTGAGGACCGAATTCGCCATATTGAAACAGCGTTGACAGCAACGGACCGGCCAGGATAACCAAGCCGACGGTGGCGGGCACACCGATTAACAGCGCTAAACGTAGCGCCCAATCCAAGGTGCGAGAAAAGCTTTCATGAGATTCAGCCGCATGTTTTTTCGACAGGCTAGGCAAAATAACCGTGCCCAGAGCCACTCCGAAGATGCCCAAGGGGAATTCGACTAAGCGGTCGGAATAGTACAACCAGCTTACGCTGCCGGTGACTAGGAATGACGCCAAGAAGGTACTAAACAGTAAATTTATTTGCGCCACCGACGAGCCGAATAAGGCGGGCAGCATCAATTTCAATATCCGTTGTACCCCTGTCGATTTCCAGCCCCAACGAGGCCGAGGCAACAGGTTTAAGCGTTTCAGAAAGGGCAATTGGAAAAGCAATTGCAACAACCCAGCGAAAAATACGCCCCATGCCAACGCCATGATGGGTTCATCCAACTGGGGCGCTACCCAGACAGCGGCACCGATCAGGACAATATTAAGCAGTGCCGGAGTCAGTGCCGGAATAGCGAACCGCCCGAAACTGTTCAACATACCGCCCGCCAATGCCGTCAGTGAAATGAACAACAGATAGGGGAAAGTGATGCGCAGCATCTCCACGGTCAAGGTGTATTTATCTTGATCTTGGCTGAAACCGGGTGCAAACACCCAAATCAACACAGGCGCAGCCAGCACCCCAACGGCTGTAGTACCGAGCAGGATCACACTCAAGGTACCGGCCACGTCATCGGTTAAGCGACGCAGTTCCTCATGCGAATTCTGGGTTTTATACTGGGAAAAAACCGGCACAAATGCCAAAGAAAAAGCGCCCTCAGCAAACAACCGGCGCATCAGATTAGGAATACGGAAAGCGACGAAGAACGCATCAGTACCCGCTCCGGCGCCGAAAAAATGAGCGAAGATAATGTCGCGAGTGAAACCCAGGATGCGCGACAAGAAGGTCATGGCGCTGACGATGCCGGTGGATTTGAGCAGTGCTCTACTCATCGTGCACTTGCCCGGCGAGTCGGCCGCTCTGGGTGGTAATGAAAGTGATGATCGAACATTGACGTGTCTCTTGCCGGTTCACAAATCCATGCTTTTATACAGCAAGTTGATCTGCAGCACATGGGGTACGTCGTGACAGTTCTTAATGACTGACTTGCTAATTCCGGCTTTTCGGCCACACTGTGTGGCTAATCAAAAAAACATTTATGTAACGCGACATTGTGCTATCCCCATGCAAGATCTACTAGGCGGCTATGACATTCTGGTCAAATATACCAAAGCGTTAGCGGTGGCCTTGACTGAACGTGATCTCAACACCCGCTTGCACTCTGATCGGGTGGTGGCGATCACGCAAGCCATCGGGAAACGGTGTGGCTTGACGAGTATAGAGCTGGCACAGCTTGAAGTCGGTGCGTCTTTTCACGATATTGGTAAGATTGGTGTACCGGACCATGTGTTGCTTAAGCCGGCTAAGCTTGAACAGGACGAATGGCAGAGAATGAAGGCGCACTCGGAAATCGGAGAACGTATCCTGCGGGCGATTGAGCTGCCGGGTATCGATCAAGTTGCGACGGCGGTTCGCCATCATCATGAGCACTTCAATGGCTGCGGTTACCCGGATGGCCTCTCTGGAGAGGCTATCCCGCTGATTTCACGCATTATTGCCGTGGCGGACAGTTACGATGCGATGGCGGTGACACGGGCTTATCATCGTCCCCGCTCGCACTGCGAGATCATGGGCATTCTTGATGCCGAGTCGGGCGCTAAGTTGGATCCTGATATTTTCAAATACTTCGCGGCGCTGATCGAAACTAGTCCCTTCAAAGCATAAAATCTCTTGAAGCAAAGAGTTGGTCAACGCACTTTCAGAGTTCCAAGACAACACATTGGGCCGTGCCGTGAAATATCCAATGGAGAAATCGGGGCAAATGGCGTTGCTCCAACCGATTACATCGAATCACTT
>JAZBPA010000137.1:0-27379 GCA_036351435.1 Candidatus Competibacteraceae bacterium | reverse complement strand
CCAGCGCGACGGGCGACACGCCTAATGTTACCTGCCCGATAGAAGCGCGTATCATCCGGTCAATCGCGCTGCGAAAAGTGACTGTGGTATCAAGATCACGCATCACCGCATCTCCCCATTAACTATGACGGCCAGCCGTCAGATTTGTGCGATGCGTCAATTATATCGCATGTAGGGGCGATGCGTGCGTTGCGCCTACCGGGGCGTACCTAACTGATCAGTCAGCGAGGCTAGATATTCGCGAAATTGTTCGCCTAATTCTTCATGCTTGAGGCCATATTCAATCGTGGCCATTAAATACCCCAGCTTATTGCCGCAATCGTAGCGTCGGCCCTTAAACTCATAGGCCAGCACTTGTTCCTCCAAGAGCAATGCGGCGATGGCGTCCGTCAACTGGATCTCGTTTCCCGTACCGCGTTGGGTTTTCTCCAACAAATCGAAAATGCGTGGCGTCAGAATATAGCGACCGACTACGGCTAAATTGGAAGGGGCCTGTTCCGGTTTGGGTTTCTCAATGATGCTTTCCACATTGCTTAAGGATTCCGCGAACGGTAGCGGCTGAATGATGCCGTATTGCGCGGTTTCGGCTGGGGGTACCCGCTCCACCCCCAGGATGGAGCATTGATATTTGTGAAAATGAGTACCCATCTGAGATAAGGCGCTGCCATTAGGACCGTCGATCAAATCGTCGGCGAGCATTACGGCAAACGGCTCATCGCTGGCTACCGGCTTGGCGCACAGCACGGCATGGCCCAAGCCCAAAGCCTCGGGTTGGCGAATGTAGACGCAATTTACATGAGACGGGGTAATGCTCTGCACCACCTTCAGTAAATCATGTTTATTGCGGGCTTCCAGTTCGGCTTCCAACTCATAAGCTTTGTCGAAATGGTCCGCAATGGCGTTCTTGGTGCGACCGATGATAAAAATCAGAGTATCGACCCCCGCCTCCACCGCTTCCTCCACCGCATACTGAATCAGCGGTTTGTCTACGATGGGTAACATTTCCTTGGGGCTGGCCTTGGTGGCGGGCAAGAAGCGCGTGCCCAGTCCCGCCACTGGAAAAACCGCCTTGCGTACTTTTCGTTTCACAATGAAGCCATCTCTCTAGTTCATCCGTATTTTAACGTTTGTCGAACACCAGCCGACCGTCGGTTTTCTCAATCACTATGGTATCGCCGGGTCCGAATTCGCCCGCCAGAATACGTTGCGCCAAGGTATTTTCCAACTGTTGTTGGATAGCGCGCTTCAAGGGGCGAGCGCCATACACCGGATCGAAACCGGCTTCACCCAGATGATCCAGGGCCGCCTCGCTGACGGTCAAGCGAATATCGCGGTCCGCCAAACGCCGACGCAGATAATCGATCTGGATATCGGTAATGGAGCGAATCTGCTCGCGGCCCAGCGGATGGAACACCACCACTTCGTCGATGCGGTTGATGAACTCGGGGCGGAAATTCGTACCTACGATATCCATCACCGCTGCTTTCATCTGCTGATAGTTTTCTTCGCCGGCAATTTCTTGAATCAGCTGCGAGCCGATATTCGAGGTCATCACGACAACCGTATTGCGAAAGTCTACGGTACGACCGTGACCGTCGGTCAACCGGCCATCATCCAGCACTTGCAGCAGGATATTGAACACTTCCGGGTGCGCTTTTTCCACCTCATCCAGCAAAATCACCGAGTAAGGCTTGCGTCGCACCGCCTCAGTTAGATAGCCGCCCTCCTCGTAACCCACATAACCGGGCGGCGCCCCGATTAACCGCGCTACCGAATGTTTTTCCATGAATTCCGACATATCGATGCGCACCAGCGCTTCTTCGGTGTCGAATAAAAACGCTGCTAATGCCTTACACAATTCGGTTTTGCCCACGCCGGTTGGACCGAGAAACAGAAACGATCCATTCGGACGATTGGGATCGGACAGGCCCGCGCGAGACCGGCGGATCGCGTCGGAAACGGCGGTGATAGCCTCGTCCTGGCCGACAACGCGTCGGTGCAGAGCGTCCTCCATGCGCAACAACTTATCGCGTTCGCCTTCAAGCATCTTGGCGACCGGAATGCCGGTCCAGCGGGAAATGACTTCGGCGATTTCCTCGTCGGTGACTTTGTTACGCAGCAATTGGAATGTCCGCTGATCGGCTTCGTCAGCCTGGGCTAATTGCTTTTCCAGATCCGGGATGCGGCCATACTGGATCTCGGCCATGCGCGACAAATCGCCTGCACGATGGGCAGTTTCCAACTCCAGTTTGGCACGTTCCAATTCCTCCTTAATATGGGCCGCACCCTGCAGGGACGCCTTTTCGCCTTTCCAGATTTCTTCCAGATCGGCGTATTCTCGTTCCAGCTTGGCGATTTCCTGTTCCAGATGATCCAGGCGTTTGCGAGATGCATCGTCGGTTTCCTTGTTGACGGCTTCACGTTCGATTTTGAGCTGAATCAGACGCCGCTCCAAGCGGTCCATTTCTTCCGGCTTGGAATCCATCTCCATACGAATACGACTGCCGGCCTCGTCCATCAGATCAATGGCTTTGTCGGGGAGCTGTCGGTCGCTGATATAACGGTGCGACAAGGTGGCGGCAGCCACGATGGCCGGATCGGTAATATCCACTTTATGATGCACTTCATAGCGTTCCTTCAGGCCACGCAGAATAGCAATCGTATCCTCGACATTGGGCTCGTTGACGATCACCTTTTGGAACCGTCGTTCCAGCGCGGCGTCTTTTTCGACATATTGACGGTACTCGTCCAAGGTGGTCGCGCCGATGCAATGCAGTTCACCACGGGCCAAGGCCGGTTTGAGCATATTGCCGGCATCCATCGCGCCTTCCGCTTTACCGGCGCCAACCATAGTGTGCAATTCGTCGATAAACAGGATGATATTCCCCTCCTGTTTGGCAATGTCGTTGAGCACCGCTTTCAGGCGTTCCTCGAATTCGCCGCGGAACTTGGCCCCCGCAATCAGCGCCGCCATGTCCAGAGCCAACAGCCGTTTGCTTTTCAGTCCTTCGGGCACCTCGCCGTTGAGAATACGCTGGGCCAGTCCTTCGACAATTGCGGTTTTACCGACGCCGGGTTCACCAATGAGTACCGGATTATTTTTGGTGCGTCTGGCGAGGATTTGCACCACCCGGCGAATTTCATCGTCACGGCCGATGACCGGGTCCAATTTGCCCTGTTCGGCCCGTTCGGTGAGGTCGATAGTGTATTTTTCCAAGGCTTGGCGCTGTTCCTCGGCATTCGGATCGTCCACCCGCTGACCACCTCGCAACTGATCAATAATCTGCTCCAACATGCCTTTGCTGGCGCCCGCTTTACGCAGCAGGTTACCTAACTCGCCTTTATCTTCCACGGCGGCCAGCACCAACAATTCCGAAGAAATGTAAGCGTCCTTGCGCTGCTGAGCCAACTTATCGGTCAGATTCAACAGGCGGACCAGATTATTGGAGATCTGCACATCGCCACCGACCCCTTGTACCTGCGGCATCCGATCGAGCGCTTCGTGCAATTGAGAACGTAATAGATTGACATTGACATCGGCTTGGGCCAAGAGCGGGCGCACTGTGCCCCCTTCCTGATCCAACAAGGCCGCCATCACGTGAACGGGCTCAATGAATTGATGATCACGGCCCACGGCGAGGCTTTGCGCATCGCTCAGGGCAATTTGAAATTTACTGGTTAGTTTGTCCATTCGCATGGCAGGAATCCCCTGATTAAAATGCTGTATTGCTCCTTTAAATTGAGGTGATTTCCGTCAATTCAAGGGAAGCTTGTCATGCATTCAACCAAATGAAGCTTGCCATTCTCCCGGTAGGATGGGCTCTGCGATAGGAGAAAAAACGATCCGACTCGGATAAGGTGCACCATTCGCCGCCGTGAATCGCATTCACGCCTAAACTCTGCAGCTGCAGTCTGGCTAAATAATAAATATCGGCCAGCCAGCGTCCTGCCGGTGATGGGTGAAAACAAGCTGCATAAGCGGGATTCAGTTCGCAAAAGGCGAGCTTCACTTCGTCGCCGACTTCAAAAACATCCGGCCCGATCGCCGGACCCAGCCAAGCGAGTATCTCCGCAGGATCGCAATCCATACGAGCTATCGTCACCTCCAACAGATCTTGGACTAACCCGCGCCAGCCGCAATGCACTGCAGCAACTACCGTACCCGCTTGGTCACACAGTAATACCGGCAAACAATCGGCGGTCTGTACCACACATATGTATCCCGATTTGTTTGTGTAAGCGGCATCGGCAGTGACTGGCGTTGTTACGGTTTCTGCAGCGACCACATCGTTGCCGTGCACTTGATTCAACCAAGCCGGTTCAGCGGGTAAATTCAACGCATTAGTGAGCAACGTTCGATTGGTCGCAACATCTACCGGATCATCACCAACATGATCACCTAAATTTAGGCTGTCATAAGGTGGGGCGCTGACACCGCCGAGTCGGGTGGTCGAGACCGCTTTTACCTGAATCGGTGCTGGCCACTGGGGGTAAATTAATTCAAGACCCGATTCTCCATGCTCTTTCACTGTATCTCCAGCGGGCGGTGATCACCCAGAATGGCTAATAGTTCTTGCAAATCATTGGGCAAAGGCGCATTCCAAACCATCTGTTGGCCATTCCCGGGATGAGTTAAACCCAACCGTGCTGCGTGCAACGCTTGGCGACGAAAATGGGTGATGATCTGCAGCGCCTGCTCTGAGAATCCTGCCGGAATTCGAGCACGTCCCCCGTATACCGGATCGCCTAATAATGGGTGGCGAATATGGGTTAGATGTACGCGAATCTGATGGGTGCGCCCGGTTTCTAACTTCACTTGCAGATGGGTATAAGCATGAAAGCGTTGCAGAACCCGATAATGCGTCACCGCCGGTTTACCGTTAGAGACCACCGCCATCCGTTTACGATCTACCGGGTGGCGGCCAAGCGGCGCATTCACTGTACCACCCGCCACCATGATTCCATTCACCACCGCCTCGTACTCACGCTCTATGGTCCGCGCTTGCAATTGCCGAACTAACTCAGTATGAGCGCGCAGAGTACGCGCTACGACCAATAATCCTGACGTATCCTTGTCCAGCCGATGCACTAAACCGGCGCGCGGCAAGCTGGCCAATTCCGAGGCATGGTGTAATAACGCATTGACCAAGGTGCCGTTGGGATTGCCCGCAGCAGGGTGTGTTACCAAGCCGGCAGGTTTATCCAACACAATGATTTCATCATCTTCGAAGATGATGTTTAGCGGAATGTCCTGCGCTTGATCCTCGGTCGCTGTTGGCAGGTTTAATGCGCCGCTGACGAGTTCCCCACCGAGTACACGATCTCGCGGCCTGACCCTCCGGCCATCAATCTGAAGGTCTCCTGATCGGATCCAGTGTTGCAGTCGGCTGCGAGAAAAGTCGGGGAGTAATTCAGCCAGAACCTGATCCAGCCGCATGCCAGCACAGTTGATGGGGATGCGACAGGATACCTGTTCTATCAATTCACTTTCAGGCATAGTGTTTCAAAGGGTTGGCAAGTTATACTGACAGACAAAGTTATCAGCCAAGCGATTTATACTTATGTCGACGCATCCCCTCCGACGTTCCCTGCTATTAGCCGCTTTGTTGCTTATGGTCAACGTGTTCGGCTGTTCCTGGTTGCCCGATCAAGTCGATCCCACGGAAGGATGGTCGGCCAGCCGCTTTTACAATGAAGCGAAACAATCGCTACAAGGCGGCAATTATCAAACCGCTATCGAGTATTTCGAGAAGCTACAAGCTCGTTACCCTTTCGGGCGTTTTGCCCAGCAAGCTCAGTTGGAGCTGATCTACGCCTACTATAAAGACAATGAGCCGGATTCGGCAATTGCCGCCGCTGATCGTTTTATCCGCACTTTTCCTCGCAACCCCTTCGTAGATTACGCTTACTACATGAAAGGGTTGATTAACTACTCCCGCGACGCCAGTTTGATTAATCGGGTCGTACCGAATGATCCAGCCAAGACCGATCCTGGGACGGCTAGGCAATCGTTTGATGACTTTGCCGAATTGGTGCGCAAGTTTCCTGAAAGCGCCTATGCTGAGGATGCTCGTCAACGCATGGTGTTTTTGCACAATAATTTGGCGGCTTATGAAATCAACGTCGCTGATTATTACATGCGCCGAGGGGCTTATGTTGCGGCTGCCAACCGAGCTAAATATGTGTTGGAGAATTATGCGCGGACCGAAGCAGTTCCTGATGCGTTGGCCGTCATGACCCGCGCCTATGTCAAGCTGGATTTGACGGATTTAGCGACGGATAGCTTGCGGGTACTGCGGGTCAATTATCCGGCTTCTCCCTATATTCCGGAATTGGTCGCCCTGCTGAACGGTGAGGAAATTGAAACCTCGTCGTTCTCGTTGTTCGGCTTGAGCTTATGAGTTAGTTGAAGGGACCGTCGATTATGTGGGATTTTTTCTCAACGGTACGCCATCGTCATTCGGTGCGCAAATTTCAACCGGATATGCCAATCGAAGCGGAGAAACTGCACGCTATTTTGGAAATGGCGTGTGCAGCGCCGTCAGCGGGAGACTTACAGGCTTATCGGATATTTGTCGTGCAGAATACCGCCGATCGCTCTGCCTTGGGGCACGCCGCACAACAGCAGGAGTTTCTCGCCGAGGCACCGGCTTGTCTGGTGTTTTGTGCCGACCCTCTACGCTCTGCCAGCGCATTCGGTGAACGCGGATCCCAACTCTATGCTCTACAAGATGCAACAATTGCGGCTGCATACGCACAGCTTGCCGTCGTGGCCGCAGGAATGGGGTCGATCTGGATCGGTCAGTTCGATGAGCCGCAGGTACGCGACGTGCTTGCGCTCGAACCGGAACTGATCCCCATCGCTTTGCTGGGACTGGGTTATCCGGCGGAATTACCGGAACCCAGCGCTCGCCGTCGCTTAGACGACATCGTCAGTTTCCGTTGAAACGACCCTCTCCTAATGCTAATTGTCAGTCTTTGTGTTCATGCTCTAGGCTGGCGATGGGTTTCTCGGTAAACAAATAGTCGCGCAACTCCTTGTCAAAGGCGTGGTCGGTGCGGCGAATCCATTCCAACACCATGGCAGCGTGTTCCTTTTCCTCATCGCGATTGTGGGCGAGAATCGCTTTAAGCTCAGGATCCTTACAGGCATCGACCCGCTGGTTGTACCAATCGACCGCTTCCAGCTCTTCCATCAAGGATTGGATTGCCCGATGCATGTCTTTGGTCGCATCGCTTAATTCACTGGCTGCTTCGTGGAAACCTTCATTTGCCATGTTGCTCTCCGGGGTTGTGGGTAAATAAGGGTAGTTGGCTCGCTTCAGTCGTCCAGATCATCGTCATCGTCCAACGGCAATCCACCTTGCGCTATTCTGCTACGGTTTTCAGCTTCTCTCATCGCTTGTTGAAAGGCGGCATCTAGCTCATCCACCGGTGGTAACCCTGCATAATAGCGTCGCCGTCGTTCTATATCTTGAAATGACACCGCTGTATCCGAAGTTTCGTAGGCCGTGGTACTGAAATCAGATATTTCCGCCGCAGTAGCCTCCGGTTCGGCACTGGGGACGTTCGCCAATAGGGTATCAAAGTGCTGTGCCAGAGCAGAAGCTTCCAGGTTAACTGCTTTGGCTACCTCGCCGAGGTGCTTCAGGGACTGGGTGAGTTTGGCGAGTTTGATCAATGCTTGGGGGTCTTGTTGCAAGGTCATATCCTGGGATTGATCAGTCATCGTCTTAGCCCTGCGGTGTTTTGCTACGGATCAAGGATTCGTCGCCTTGAGCAGCGTTGCTACATGAACAGCGGCGCTGGCTGCTAACGCTTGCAGATTATACCCACCTTCCAGTCCAGACACGACCCGACCATGACAACAGTCGTCAGCAATATCTAAAATTTCTTGAGTTAGCCAAGCGTAGTCTTCAAAAGTAAAATTCAGCTCCGCCAATGGATCCATCTGATGGGCGTCGAAACCGGCTGAAATGAGTATAAACTCGGGTCGAAAATCGTTCAAAGCCGGCATGATGATGGTCCCCCACGCTTCGCGGAGTTCTGCGGTACCGCTGTAAGGCGCCAGCGGTACATTCAGAATGTTACCGACGCCCCGTTCGTTGCGCCGGCCAGTGCCGGGATATAGCGGCGATTGATGCGTCGAGATATACATACAATCCGGCTGACTCCAAAAAGCAGCCTGGGTACCGTTACCGTGATGGACATCAAAATCGATCACCGCCACTTTTTTTAACCCGTGGATGGCTTGCGCATGTGCAGCGCCGATAGCGACATTATTGAATAGACAAAAGCCCATCGCCCGATGGGGTTCCGCGTGATGCCCCGGCGGGCGCACGGCGCAAAACGCGTTATTCGCGTCCCCGCTCATCACTGCATCCACCGCTGCACAGAACGCACCCGCTGCCCGCAAAGCGGCCTCTCCCGATTGGGGTGACAAGGAGGTATCACCGTCCAAAGCGTACAAGCCTGATTCTGGCACGCTATCCAGGATGCGCTCCACATAATGAGCGGGGTGAATCCGGGTAAGCTGTTCCTGCTCAGCCTGCGGCGCTTCCCGCCATTGCAACTCGGCGAATTCCGGTTTGCGCAACGCATCAAGAATCGCTGTCAACCGCTCCGGGCATTCTGGATGACCATAGCCCATGTCATGCTCTGCGCAGACTGGGTGATGATAAAGCAGTGTCGTCATCGTCAGGCCCCCTGCCCGGGTTGCATATGCTCGGTTGCCCGCCTTAGCGCTGTGAGCACATCTTCCCGGGAGATAATTCCGACCAGCCGTTCTCCCTCAACGACAGGAAAGCTTTTAACCCGCATCTCGACCAGTCGTTGCAGTGCCCGGCTCAACGGTAGATTCGGAGTGACCGTCAGCGGTTCAAGCAGCATCACCGAACTAGCCGGTTGTTGCATGATATCGTCGTAATGCGGGATGATCGATTTTGGAGTCAGGGTAAATGCTTTGAGTAAATCGAATTTGGTCACCAACCCGATCAAATTACCAACGTCGTCGAGCACCGGCACACCGTTGAAGTCGTGTTCCTCAAAAATCGCTTCCAGCTCACGCAAGGGTGTGTCCGGGGTGGTGGTCACCGGTTCGGGGGTCATTGCGTCCTTGACCCGGTATTGTAGAAATTCATACATGATCGGTTTACCCCTCGGTTGCTTTATGGCAGTGCTTAGCATTATACGGTGACTATAGACCCGCTAGGGGCAGTTAGCTTGTTTCGCTGGTTCCGGTTATGCCGGTTACCCCAATCCCCTGGCTGGCCGCCCAGTCGCATATATTGCCGCGTTTAATCGCCGTTGCCATCAAATCCGCAAACAGGTTGGGGGTGCAAGCGAAAGCAGGTACCCCAAGACGGGTCATAGCAGCAGCGTTACGGTGGTCGAAACCGGGCGCGCCTCGGTCATCCAATGCCAGTAGAGTAATCATTTGTACCCCTGAGCCGACCAACTGGGCAACTCGCTTGAGCATGTCCTGTGAACTGCCGCCTTCGTACAAATCGCTGATTAATACCAGAATCGTTTCCTGTGGCCGTTGTACTAGACTCTGGCAATAATTCAAAGCGCGCTGAATGTCGGTGCCGCCGCCTAATTGGGTGCCGAATAACACCTCCACCGGATCGTCCAGCAACGCGGTGAGATCGACGACAGCGGTATCGAATACCACCAAATGGGTGTTGACCGCACGTAGCGAGGCTAACACTGCGGCTAGGATGCCGGCGTATACCATAGAGGTCGCCATAGAGCCGCTTTGATCGACACAAAGAATGATATCGCGCAACGCAGCAGCCTTTCGACCAAAGCCGATGCGCTGTTCCGGGATCACCGTGCGATAGGTGGGTTGATAGTGCTTTAAATTAGCGCGAATCGTGCGATGCCAATCGATTTCGTGATGCTTGGGACGGCGGTTGCGTAAGGCGCGATTCAAGCTACCGGTGACCGCTTGGCGCAACGGGTTGGCTAAGCGGCGTTCCAATTCCGCCACCACTTGGCGGACCACTTGACGGGCGGTCTCTTGCGTTTGTTGCGGCAGAGCTCCCCGAACAGACAAGAGGGTGGCAACTAGCTGTACATCCGGTTCCACAGCGGCCAGCAGCTCCGGTTCCAGTAACATACGTTGCAGACCAAGTCGGTCTAAAGCATCTTGCTGCATAACGCGCACTACCGGGCTGGGAAAGTAGGCCCGGATATCACCTAGCCAACGCGCCGCATGCGGCGCCGATCCTGCCAAACCACCGCTACGTTCGACGTCGTATAAGGCCTGCAAACAGCGATCCATACCGAGATCAGTTTTGTTCAAATTGTGCCCTGTACCGTCGGCTTCGTTGCCGCCCAAAATGAGACGCCAACGACGTAACTGTTCTTGTTCGAAATTCATGGAAACAATTGAAACAAAACCCTGCCCGGATGACATTCAATAGAAATATAAGCTTTTTACGCTTATTCAGCATAATTCTTTTAAGAAAAAAACCGTTTAACCGCTAGGCTGTTCAAACCTGCGGCAGCTTGCTGCTCTCAATCTCTATGCCCAACCAACTTGCACATGCGTCCAGAATCTTGCTCAACTTGACCTCTCGACGATGTGAGGACAACCCACTGTGAAAGGGTGGCTAACCCGCATACAAACCCTGTTTGACAATCTGTCACTGCGCAAGGCGGTTGCGCTGGCTTTATTGATTGGTCTTACTATTTCAGTAGGACTGGCCTCTTGGGGCTATCTCACGGAACAGCGCACCGCGTTGTTACAACGCCTTAACAGCGACCACGCGCGTATCGTCGAGGTGCTTGCATTAGGAATGCAAACTCCACTTTGGGAATTGCGGCCCGAGGCAGGGCGGAATTTGCTGGATGCGGTCATGCTGGACGAACGGGTTACGGCAATCTTGGTATCGTCACCCTTGGTACCCCAGTTCTTGGAAACCGCTCAGCCCGAACGTCGGCAGGGTGAGCCCCTGCAACGAATGCGGCCGGTGATGTTTGCAGGCGAGCGTATTGGTGAAGTACTGGTGGAAATGGATGCCGGCCATTTAGCGGTGTTATTAACTGAGCAATGGGGGCAGATGCTGATAACCGGTTTGTTGCAGTTGGTGACTGGAACCTTAATTATTTTCGTACTGCTGCGCTTCAAGGTCATGACGCCATTGCGACGTCTGGTTCGCCAATCAGAGGATTTGGCCGCCGGTGTTTTGAATCGTCCACGGGAATGGCAGCGCAATGATGAACTGGGGGTGTTGGGGCGTAGCTTTGAGAAAATGCGTTGCTCCCTGCGTGATTTGGTAGCTGATCTTGAACGTCGCAACCAGCTGTTGCGCGAGCGGGAAGCGGCATTGGTTAATCAAACTTCCATTTTGCAAGCCATCCTCGACAACATGACCGACGGCGTCAATTTGGTCGATGAAAATCTTCGCCTCGTAGCTTGGAATCACCGTTTTCTTGACATCATGGAGCTGCCGACCGATTTGGTGCAATCCGGTTGCTCGGTCGATGAACTCATAGAATTCAATCTGCAGCGGGGTGTATTCAATGCCACCGATCCCGAACGCTTACGCAGCACGATTTTGGACAGTTTTCGCGAAGTCGATACGCAACCGATTCGTTTCACGCTGGCCGGTGGCCGGCGCGTAGATGTGCGTCGCCGCGAAGTACCCGGCGGTGGCGTGGTCAGCACTTTTACCGATGTTACTGAGGAACTGGAAGCCCGGCGACGGGTCGACGAGACCCGTAATATGCTTGAAACCATCGTCGATGCGGTTCCCGCCATGCTCAACGTTAAAGACCGCCAATTGCGTTACCAACTCGTGAATCACCAGTTTTTGAATCTAGCGCAGCTGGAACGTGGCGCTGTGTTGGGTAGGACCAACGACGAGATCTGTGGTCGACAGATCAGTCCTTATCCAGATGAACGAGATCAACAAGTCATCACTACCGGTAAACCGCTACCCTTCTATGAGGTGGTTTACGATGCTGACACCGCCAACCCAATTACGGTGTGGACCACCAAGGTGCCTTTGTGCGATGCGGATGGTCGGGTGACACATATCATCACAGTCGGGCTGGATATCAGCGAGCGCAAAAAAGCCGAAGCGGAATTGGCTCGCCACCGCGAAGCGCTGCATCAAAGCGAAAAACTGAGTGCATTGGGTTCTTTGCTGTCGGGGGTAGCGCATGAGCTTAACAACCCGTTATCGGTGGTAGTAGGGCGTTCTTTCCTGTTGGAGGAACAACTGCAAGGCTCAGCCTTTGCTAGCAGCATCGCGAAGGTACGCGCCACTGCGGAGCGCTGTGCTCGCATCGTCAAAACGTTTCTCACTGTAGCGCGTCAGCAAGAAACAACTCGCCAACCCATTCATATCAGCGATGTGCTTACTCATTCCCTTGATATGGTGGGTCATCGACTCTATGAAAGCGGTATTGTAGCGGATCTTGATATCGCCCCGGCGCTACCAACCCTCATGGCTGATCCCGATCAGCTAAGCCAGGTTTTTATGCACCTGCTGGTCAATGCGCAACAGGCATTGGATTCGATTCCTGAACCGCGACGCTTGAGGGTTTCGGCCAATTTTGATGCAGTCAATGACGAAATTTGCGTACAGATCAGCGATAACGGTCCGGGTATTCCACGCAATATGTTGCACCGTATTTTCGAACCCTTTTTTACCACTAGGGGAGTCGGCGAAGGCAGCGGGGTGGGTTTATCAGTCAGCCACGGCATTATTCACGCCCATGGCGGAACGATTACAGTCGATGTTCCGGCCTGTGGCGGTACCCTATTTGAAATCCGCCTGCCACGCGAAAGCGCCGAAGGATCAGTCGTTCAGCATCCAGTCATTCACGTCAAGCCGGATGGTCGGCATATCCTGATCATTGATGATGTAGTAGATATCGGGCAAATGCTAGGCGAAATCCTGACCGAAGCAGGTTACCAGATCGACGTGGCAGAAGACGGGCAAGCGGCGCTGAAAAAACTCGACGAGCGATGCTTTGATCTCATTGTGAGCGATCTAAGCATGCCCCAACTGGACGGTCCGGGGCTATATAAGGCACTACAGGAACGCAACCCCCGACTGTTAGAGCGGTTGATTTTTGTGACTGGTGATACCTTGAGCGACTCGATTCGAGATTTCTTAGCGCAAGTTAACCGACCGGTGATTGAGAAACCGTTCGTGCCCGAAGAAATCCGTCGAGTCATTGAGCTTACTTTGGCCCAGGCAAACGGTGAATCCAGCACGACAGATTCGCTGTTCAGCTTTCCCCACAGGTGATTTAAACAATGAACGCAGAACCTTCTATAGTTATTGCAAATCAATCAGCAGTGAAAGTTGGCCGAGGAGAACACGCTATGACTGCTGCGCAACGTATTTTGGTCGTTGACGACGAACTCGAATTGCGAGAAATGGTTGAAGAGTACCTAAGCGACCAGGGATTCGACGTGATGACTGCTGACGGTGGAACCGCCATGCGGCAACTGTTAGCTGAACACACGTTCGATCTGGTGTTGCTTGATGTCAAGATGCCAGGTGAGGATGGCCTCAGTTTGGCCCGCTATCTGCGCGAACATTATGAGGTCGGTATCATGATGTTGACTGCTTCTGGCGAGGTCATTGATCGGATTGTCGGGTTGGAAATGGGCGCCGATGATTACGTAGCTAAACCATTCGACCCACGCGAATTGTTGGCCCGCATCAAAAGTGTGTTAAGGAGGATCGGCGCTACCGGTGAATCCGGCGCGTCTGTTACCACTGAATCACCGTTTCAGGGCAATCCACACACCATTCGATTTGGGCGTTGTCTGCTGGATATGAACGCTCATCTATTGTTTATGGAGGAAGACGGGTCAGAGGTTCCTATGACCAGCATGGAATTCGATTTGCTCAAGGCGTTTGCCGAGAACCCCAACCGGGTATTGTCCCGCGATCAGTTGTTGGACATGGCGCACAATCGCGACTGGGAACCTTTCGATCGCAGCATTGATATTCGCATCACGCGAATCCGTCGAAAAATTGAACTGGACCCCGCCAAACCTCAGGTGATTAAGACCGTTCGGGGTGCGGGGTATATCTTCCTGCCGCAGGAGGAATGAAGAAACCCATTCCGCTCAAGAGCGTTTTTTCCAGGGACGATCGCAGGCCAAGAACGCTTCCCAAGAAGCAGCAAAGTCTTGCTCCTGTGACGCCGCCTGACAGGCATACCACCCTTCAATTAAGGATCGAGCAGTCGATGCAGAGCGGATGTTTAATGAATTGAGCAGGTGCTCGGCTACGCTCAAGTCGTTGAGCGCACCTAAACAGTCCTGTAACTTGGCAGCGGATTTGGCGTAATCTAATGTTGATGAACCAGAGAATAAGCTGGCAAAAAACTCCGTCGTATAACGCAGTTCCTTGATACGAATGCGTAACTGATGCCGCTCTTCAATAGATAGTTCGGCGAACCGTCGACCGCGATTAACCACTCGGCGATGGTTCCGTTTTAGCTGTGCTGTAGCGAATTCCACGGCTGGTTGAGCTAGTTCCGGGGATAGATCCTCTCGCCACTCGCGACAGTCTAGCCAACCGTGTAACCTTAAAATCAAACGCTGGTAGCGCGGATCCGCCAGACTTTGTTTTAGTGTGCGGTAACACTTGGAACGAATGGTTTCTACCCTGCGCGTTAAGAGTGACAAACTCCGCTTGTTCGGAAAACGCTCCAGTATTGGCAGCAGGGTATCATGCAGAAAAACATCCCAGTCTCTTGCTGGACCTAAGGCTTCATTAAGCCACTGCAGTTCCTTTACCAAGCTCAAGCTGGTCTCTTTCGGTATCAGTGGGCGGAAGGTTTTCAAGCAGGACCGTAACCGACGAAACGCGACCCGCATCTGGTGGACCCCCTCATCTTGGCCGGCCTTAACCGCATCCAGATTGAGCTGCGCATGAGCTAAACATGCCTGAATAATGGCCACAAAGGCTTCTTCGCTGTTACAGGCCTTGGCCAACGCCAGCGGACGGGCTTTATGATGGGTTACCGGTTCGGCCGCTAACAGCGGATAATCGCCAGGGGTTAATTCACCTAAGGCCCAGGATAAGGAATAATCCTCTGTGTGCTTTAATACCCAGGCGTACACATCCTGAAGAGTGCCGGTGATCAACGCCAACTTCAGCTCACAAATCGGCATTCGCTGATTGAGCGCGTTAATTTCACCGTGGTCCAAGGTGATCGCCACCTGAGTTTCTGAAGTCAGTTGCACAGTCCACAAGGTACGCTGCAGTTCCACTCGGGACAGCCGCTCCAAATCCTGTTTCGCCACGAGATTCGCAAATCGCCTGCCGGATTTACCGTTAACCGGTAAGTGAGCGTAGTTGATCTCATCACTGTCGATGTCATGCGTCACCGATTCCTCTTCAGCTTCTCTGGAGTTTTGCAGGAGTTGCGCCCATCGCCCGCGAGTCCAATGGGTGCTCAACTGATAGCCATTCTGTCGTAAATAGCCGTCAGCGGTGTCGTAGTAGCAGCTGACCCGGTATTCATGATCAGCGGAAGCATCAGCTAGGAGAGGGAGTTTCATAAGGCGTTCTGCATCCGCCGGATTCAGCAAGAGGCGCAGTTCGGTGGTCATTATTATCTCAACCGCAAGGTGGTTGTTTTCGTTATTGTATTCGAGTCCACTTTAACAACAATGTGGCCCGCCATACCATCGAATATTAAACACTCATCGGCCCGGTAGTATTGCCCGCCCATTTTTAGCGGAATCCTGGCAGGCTAATGAAGCACAGACGCAACGTTTAAGTTACGTAAGAATATTGGATGGTCCAACAGCGATGAGTTCAATGCCAATGATGTGATAGGTACCCACACACCGACCGGTAGGTGCAGTGGGCCATTCATTTGTATCATCAGTTCAACGCGGTTGGCGGTCGGATTGACCCTGGCTTGGTGTGAAGTAGGACCACCTAGATAGACTAATGATTTTTTGCTTGCCAATCCTTTGGCCAATATTCCAGGGTCTGCTGCTAGGCGGGCTCTGGGAAAAAGTCAGATGATTGTTTGGTACCGATGGCCGGACTCGAACCGGCACGGCTTGCGCCACTACCCCCTCAAGATAGCGTGTCTACCAATTCCACCACATCGGCAAATCTTTTCTGGATCAAGGCTTCGGAGCTTGGGGAATTTGCGGTACTGCTGGCTGCTCTTCTAGCGGAGCGATCTCTTCTACAGGTGCGCTTTGCACGCGATCCACAACGCTAGTCGGTGCGGACGTCTGGGTTGCAAAATAAGCTAACACTAAGCTGGTTACGAAAAAACTCGTGGCTAACCCCGCAGTGACGCGACTCAAAAAAGACGCCGAGCCCTGCGAACCGAACACCGTGGCGGAAGCACCACTACCAAATGCTGCGCCTGCCTCAGAGCCTTTGCCCTGTTGCAACAATACCAACGCAATCAGGGCAATCGCAATAATCACATGAGCAAGTATAAGAATCGTGTACATAAATCCCTGCGTAATCTCTTATTGCGCTGCCTTGACGATAGTCACAAAATCTTGCCCATCGAGAGCGGCTCCGCCGACTAGCCCACCATCAATATCAGCCATCGAAAACAATTCCGCAGCGTTAGAGCCTTTGACACTGCCGCCATACAGAATGAGCACTCCGGCGGCGATGTCGGCATCCAACTGCGCCAGCTTGGTGCGGATAAAGGCGTGCACGTCTTGAGCCTGCTGAGGGGTGGCGGTTCTACCAGTGCCAATCGCCCAAACCGGTTCATAAGCAATCACGGCGTCACTGAGCGCCTGAATGCCTTCGAGTTCTAAAACCGCATCCAATTGTTCGGAGACTACTGCTTCGGTAATCTCTTTTTCCCGTTCGTCCAAGGTTTCCCCAACGCAGAGAATCGGTTTCAAACCGGCTTTACGAGCGGCGGCAAACTTGCTGGCCACTAACGCGCTGGATTCGCCATAAATACTGCGCCGTTCTGAGTGTCCAACCAGCGTATAGGTGCACTGGAAATCTAACAGCATTGAGGTGGCCACTTCACCGGTGAAAGCCCCAGCAGCTTGCTCAGAAACATTTTGCGCGCCCCAGGCGATAGCCGTTCCAGCGAGTTGCTGGGCCACTGTGCCAAGATAGGGAAACGGCGGAAAAACAGCGATTCCTACATTTCCGACATCAGCAGTGCCTGCTTTAATGCTGGCGAGCAGCGTTTGAATGCTCTGCAAAGAGCCGTTCATCTTCCAATTTCCGGCTACTAATGGACGACGCATGTGTTTGAACCCTCAAATGCAATTTAATTATCCGAACAGCTTACTGAGTCAGTTCGGATAAATCAATCTAAGTCTCAACGGTTTAATTGGCTACAGCCTGTCCCACAGCGGCAGCAATGTCTTGCGCAAGATGCCCGACCTCGCTAGCATCCCGGCCCTCAACCATTACTCGGACAACCGGTTCGGTACCGGACGGACGCAGCAGAACCCGGCCCTTATCACCCAACTGGGATTCAGCCGCCCGCACCGCGTCTTGAACGGATAGACAATGCTGTAAATCGATTTTTTCGGTTAAGGGTACGTTGATCATTAGTTGCGGATACTTTTGCATACCCACCTTGAGGTCGTGTAAAGCGGTTCCCGATCTGACTATAGCGGCAAGGACTTGTAAAGCAGAGACAATGCCGTCACCGGTTGTGGTTTTGTCCAAACAGATAATGTGGCCGGAACTTTCGCCACCGAGAACCAGCTGTTCTGCTAACAAACGTTCCATCACGTAACGATCCCCTACCTGAGCGCGGTAAAGAGTAAGCCCAACTTCCGCGAGCGCTATTTCAAGGCCTAGGTTGGTCATTAATGTACCGACCACGTCGCCTGAGGATTTTCCCCGTCGTAAACGATCTTGTGCAATGATAAACAGTAGTTCGTCACCGTCTACCACCTCACCGCGCTGATCGACTAAAATAACGCGATCCCCGTCGCCGTCGAAGGCAATACCCAGATCGGCTTGATGAGCCAGAACCGCTTCCTGGAGCGCCTGTGGATGGGTAGAGCCGCAGTCTAAGTTGATGTTTAGGCCGTTGGGGGATACGCCGATCGGAATCACTTTGGCACCGAGTTCGGCGAACACGCTGGGGGCTACCTGATAGGTGGCTCCATTAGCGCAGTCAACAACAAGTTTGAGTCCAGAAAAATCCATTCCTCGGCTGACCGTTCCTTTGCAGAATTCGATATAACGACCGGCGGCGTCCATCACCCGTTCGGCTTTACCCAATTCAGCAGCTCCAACGGTTTCCAACGTGGTATTCAGGGTGGCTTCGATTTTATATTCCAACTCATCAGGTAGCTTCATGCCGTCCCGTGAAAAAAATTTGATGCCATTGTCATAGTAAGGATTGTGGGAAGCGCTGATGACGATTCCAGCGCAGGCGTTTAAGGTGCGGGTTAAATAGGCGATAGCAGGAGTGGGCATCGGTCCTAACAAGGCGATATTCACTCCGGCCGCTGACAACCCTGCTTCCAGCGCCGATTCGAACATATAACCGGATATGCGGGTATCCTTGCCGATCAACACCTTGTTGCAGCCTTCGGCATTCAGGACTTTGCCAGCGGCCCAACCCAGTTTAAGCATGAATTCTGCGGTGATCGGGAAGCTTCCCACCGATCCGCGAATGCCGTCCGTACCGAAATATTGTTTGCCCATGACTTCTCTCCTGAATCAGTTCATTTATCGGCAATGGTAGCAGAAACAACTGCTAAGCAATCCTATGAACTAATCGGTGGCGTCCATGACAGCATGACAAACGTGCAAAGCCTCGACGGTGGCTTTCACATCGTGGGTACGGATGATTTTGGCGCCCTGCCAAGCAGCAATGGCAGCGGCAGCGAGTCCGCCATAAAGCCGTTCATTGACGGGTACATCTAGCAATTGTCCAAACATCGATTTGCGGGATAGTCCCACTAACACCGGCACTCCCAAGCGATGAAATTCGCTGAGTCTTTTGAGTAAGGTGAGGTTGTGCGCCAGAGTTTTGCCGAAGCCGAAACCAGGGTCAATCACGATGCGGTCCCGCTGAATGCCAGCTGCTTCGCAAGCCAGGAGGCGAGATGCCAAAAACTGCCGAATATCGCCCAGCACATCGATATAGTCCGGGGAATCCTGCATGTGACCGGGTTCACCTTGCATATGCATCAGGCACACCGGTACTGCACTGGATGCGAGCACCTCCAGTGCACCTTCCGCCTGCAGCGCCCGGACATCATTGATCATGCCCGCGCCTCGGCACAGCACTTCCCGCATGACCTGAGGTTTGCTGGTGTCTATAGAGATGGGCACCGGTAACTCCTTCACCAGTATTTCCAGAATCGGTACGATCCGTTCCAGTTCTTGCTGAGCAGAAACCGGCTGTGCGCCGGGGCGGGTCGATTCAGCGCCTATATCGATTAATGCCGCGCCTTCTGCGACCATCTCAGCAGCGCGTTGGCAGGCTTTATCCCTGGTGGTGTAGTGTCCGCCATCCGAAAAAGAATCGGGGGTGACATTTAGCACCCCCATAACGACCGGGCGGTTTAGCTGCAGAGCGCGACCGCCACAATTCAGAACAGTCATGGTTTAGTGTTGTTCGGCAGGCCCACCAATAGTGCTTTCGCCAGCTTTGCGGCTTTTATCCAGATCCACTCCGGTAGCACTGGGCGGCTCTTCGTCCTTATAGTCTTTCGGAGCTCGTGGAGTACGGCCTTCCATAATGTCGTCGATTTGATCAGAATCCAGTGTCTCGTACTTGATCAAAGCCTCAGCCATCATATGGAGTTTATCCATATTATCCTTAAGGATCTGTTCAGCGCGCAGATAATTGTTATCAATGACGGCACGAATTTCTTCGTCAATGATATGTGCGGTTTCGTCAGAGATATTCTTGTGCCGGGTAACCGTGCGGCCTAAAAACACCTCACCGTCGTCCTCGCTATATGTCAGCGGTCCCAAGCGCTCGGATAATCCCCACTTAGTTACCATATTGCGGGCAATGTCGGTTGCTCGTTGGATGTCGTTTTGCGCGCCGGTAGTGACGTATTCATTGCCGAAGATCAGTTCCTCGGCAGTGCGTCCACCGAACAAGCTGGAGATCTGGCTCTCCAAGCGCTGTTTGCTGTAACTGTAGCGGTCGGTTTCCGGCAGAAACATGGTGACGCCCAGTGCCCGTCCACGCGGAATAATACTGACTTTGTACACTGGATCATGATCCGGTACCAAGCGACCGATGATTGCATGGCCAGCTTCATGATAAGCTGTCAGTTTCTTCTCGTCTTCGCTCATCACCATAGATTTGCGTTCGACGCCCATCATGATCTTGTCCTTGGCTTGTTCGAAGTCGCTCATGTCTACGTTGCGCTTGTTGGCACGCGCAGCGAACAAGGCCGCTTCGTTCACTAGATTAGCCAAATCCGCGCCGGAGAATCCGGGGGTGCCACGCGCGATGACCTCCGGCTTGACATTAGAAGACACGGGCACCTTGCGCATATGCACATGGATAATTTGCTCGCGACCGCGAACGTCGGGTAGTGGCACAACCACTTGACGATCAAACCGACCCGGCCGCAATAACGCCGGATCCAGCACATCGGGCCGGTTAGTGGCAGCGATCACAATAATGCCTTCGTTGCCCTCGAAACCGTCCATTTCCACTAACAATTGATTCAAGGTTTGTTCGCGTTCGTCATGTCCGCCGCCCAGTCCGGCACCACGATGGCGACCGACCGCGTCGATTTCATCAATGAAGATGATGCATGGCGCGTGCTTTTTGGCCTGTTCGAACATGTCCCGTACTCGGGAAGCGCCGACGCCGACAAACATTTCCACGAAATCAGAACCGGAAATACTGAAAAACGGGACCTTGGCTTCTCCGGCAATGGCTTTGGCGAGCAAGGTTTTACCAGTGCCGGGCGAACCGACCATCAGTACGCCGCGTGGGATTTTGCCACCCAAACGCTGAAATTTGCCTGGATCGCGCAAAAACTCGACCAGTTCATGCACTTCTTCTTTGGATTCGTCGACCCCGGCCACATCGGCAAAAGTGACTTTGACTTGGTCTTCGCTCATCATGCGAGCCCGACTTTTTCCGAACGACATGGCGCCACGACCACCGCCACCGCCTTGCATCTGACGCAGGAAGAATATCCAAATTCCGATCAGTAACAACATGGGAAACCAGCTGATGAAGATCTGCATCAGTAGTGATTGTTCTTTAGGGGGCTTGCCTTCGATATCGACGCCGTGATTAAGCAGCTCGCCAATCATCGCATCGTTGTTGGTCTCTGGGCTGTAGGTGACGAATTCCTCACCGGTGCTGGTGCGGCCCTCAATCTTGTGCCCCTCAATGATGGCCACGTGCGCAACCTTACCTTGCCGCACTTCCTCTAAGAATTGCGAGTATCCCATTTGTGCCGATGGGGCGGTTCGGGGCCCGAAACTGTTGAACACCGACATCAGCACCACGGCGATCACGACCCAGAGCAGAATATTTTTGACCATGTCGTTCAAAGTTATGCACCTCAGCAGCTGCCCGTCTCAATGTTTGCGGGCAGTTAGCGAAAAAACACTTGGTTAGACCTTACTACAGGTCGTAGTTCCTGGCCAGCAAATACACCTCTGGACTGCGTGGCCGGGAAGCTTTAGGTTTGCGGGAAACGACCGTTGCGAAATGCCGGCGGAGTTCTTTGAGTAGGGGATCAAATCCCTGTCCTTGAAATGCCTTGACTAATAAATCACCACCCTTTTGCAGACACTGGTTGGCGAAATCAACCGCTAATTCGGCTAAATACATGCTTCCTGCCTGATCAGCGGCTTTGATACCACTTAAATTGGGGGCCATATCGGAAATTACAAGATCAACCGTTCGCCCATTTAGTCTCTGCAGGAGCTGATCGTAGACCTCCTGTTCGTGAAAGTCCCCTTGAATGAATTCCACGCCTTCTAATGGCTCCAGCGGTAATCTGTCTAACGCGATGACTTGCCCTTTCCTGCCTACCAGCTGAGCGGCGAGTTGCGACCAGCCGCCCGGCGCTGCCCCCAAGTCAATGACGGTCATTCCCGGTTTCAGTAACCGATCTTTATCCTGAATTTCTTTGAGCTTGAATACCGCTCGGGAGCGATAACCCTGTTGTTGGGCCAATTGCACATAGGGATCGGAAAAATGCTCCTTTAACCAGCGATTGCTGCTTTTGCTGCGGCTCATGTTAGAGACATGGGTGAGATTGGTAAGGCCGGACAATTCCAGGCATTATGCTTTCCATTTTTTGAAAAAGACACTGAGAGACTCATGTTGCGAAACCAACAAAAACGCTATCTGAGAACGCTAGCGCACAGCAAAAAAGCGGTTGTGATTATCGGTAACAAGGGGCTAACCGAAGCTGTCCTGAACGAGGCGGATCGTGCCCTGGCCGATCATGAGCTGATTAAAATCAAAATCAATGCCGCGGACCGACAGGCATTAGCGAGTATGATTGAGCGGCTTTGTGAAAGTCTGGATACGGAATTAGTGCAGCGGATCGGCCATACTGCCACCTTATTTCGACACAATCCCGACAAGCCACGCATTCAGTTGCCCTGATGGCTGGTAGCGACCACCACTAGACCTAACAAACTGTTGAGTAGATACAGGGTGGCGCTCACGCCGTGCCAACGCGCAAACTCAGCACTGAGCCCCTGCGCTTTGAGCGCCGCCAACATTGGCTGCAAACCGAATTCCCCCACCCCAACGATGACAAGCATCGTCGCAAGCAACCCAACACGCCAACTGAAACGCTGGCCAGTTGAGGTGTTGTACCAGGCGATCAGCAACAGTAACCCACCGCACAGCAGGCCTAAATAGCTTTCAATGCTAAACAAGTGCCCGGCGATTACGCCGGCTAATGCGCGATCATCCAGGACGTGAAACAGGGTAGGCGCAACGATGAAACCGATAGTCCACAAACTACCGATCCAAATCACGGTCAAAAGGTGCTCGCCGACTCGAATAACAGTGGATGGTAATGAACGCAACAACGGGTCCTATGGTCAGCATGGATAAGCTCAATTGTAAACGATTAACGGTTATGTCGTGGACGAGAATGAACTAACACAGTTATTGATGCAGGTTAAACACGGTGATCTTGCGGTAGAACAAGCGCTACTGAAACTGAAAGATCTGCCGTTCAAAGAATTAATCGACGCCAAAATCGATACCCATAGAGAATTGCGCACCGGCTGTCCGGAAGTGATTTACTGTGCCGGCAAAACTGTGACCCAAGTCCAGCATATCGTCGAGTACATGCTAAGCCGGAATCACAATATCCTGGCAACCCGTGCCACTGAAGCAATGTACGACGCTGTTGCGGAGCTTTACCCGGCGGCGCGTTATAACGCGCTGGGGAGGATCATCAGCATCCAAAAGAATGCTCTGCCGACAACTGCAACCTATATTGCCATTGTCACTGGCGGTACAGCGGATCTGCCGATTGCTGAGGAAGCGGCGGAGACAGCTTTGCTGTTCGGTAACCGGGTAGAACAAGTGGTGGATGTGGGTGTGGCAGGCATTCACCGGTTGTTTGCCCAACTAGAACTGATTCGAGGCGCTAGAGTTGTTATCGTGATTGCCGGCATGGAAGGCGCTCTGGCCAGCGTTGTCGCCGGCTTGGTCGACAAACCGGTCATCGCGGTGCCGGCGAGCGTGGGGTATGGCGCGAATTTCGGCGGCATATCGGCGTTGCTCAGTATGCTGACCAGCTGTGCCGGTGGCGTAGGAGTAGTCAATATCGATAACGGATTTGGCGCGGCTTTTCTGGCGAATCAAATCAACCGGCTATGAACCTGAGAACCAACCCAAATCACAGTGAATTAGGGCTGGTCTCGCCGCTCACATCCATTGCCGGCAATACTTGCGCGACTTCTTCTGCCGTGGTCAAACCGGCGGCAACTTGATAAGCAGCACTGACCCGTAAGGTCCTCATCCCTTCTCGACAGGCCTGATCACGAATTTGGGTGTTGTCGACATCAGCTTTGAATAGCGTTCGCAAGCTGGAGGTCACGGTCAACATCTCGTACAGTCCAGTGCGGCCCAAATAGCCAGTTTGACGGCATTCGGGACAGCCCTGTGAACTGCCTACTTGAGCGGGTATAGGAATTTTCCAAGGATGAATCAACGCATCCCATTCCGCCGGATCAATGGTTGCGGTGGTCTTGCAGTGCGGACATAGCGTACGGACCAGCCGTTGGGCTACCACGCCGATCAAGGTGCTTTGAATCAGGTAATGCGGTACCCCGATGTCTAACAACCGGGTAATGGCCGATGGCGCGTCATTGGTGTGCAGGGTGGATAGCACCAGATGACCAGTCAACGCTGCTTGCACCGCCATTTGCGCGGTTTCCAGATCACGAATCTCCCCGACCATAATGATATCCGGATCTTGACGTAACAAGGTGCGAATGCCCTGCGCAAAGGTTAAATCGATGCCAGGTTGGACCTGCATCTGATTGAATTCCGGGGCGACCATTTCGATGGGATCTTCCACCGTGCAGACATTGTTATCGGGGCGCGCCAAATATTTCAGCGTGGAGTATAAAGTGGTGGTTTTACCCGAGCCGGTGGGCCCGGTGACCAGCACGATGCCGTGGGGCCGTCCGATCATGTCTTGCCAGGTTTCTTCTTCCCGCGGTGAGAAACCGATCTGAGCGAAGCTTTTCACCACGATGTCGGGATCGAAAATACGCATCACGCATTTTTCGCCAAATACGGTCGGCATCGTCGACAGCCGCAGCTCCACTTCTCTGCCCGCTGGAGTACGGGTTTTAATACGACCGTCCTGAGGCCGACGTTTTTCCGCCACATTCATGCGGCCTAAAATTTTCAGTCGGCTAGTGACGGCCCCCATCACAGTGGGCGGTAATCGATATACATGATGTAACACACCGTCGATGCGAAACCGTATATTGCCCTGATCACGCCGGGGCTCTAAATGAATATCGCTGGCGCGCTGTTCGAAGGCGTATTGCAGCAACCAATCGACGACTTGTACCACCGGCCGATCCTCAGCCCCCAATGCGCCGCCCTGGCCTAATTCCAGCAACTGCTCGAAATTAAGCACACCTTTGGCTGTTTGGCCTTTGCCGTGCGCATCGCGCGCGCCCGCAACGGACTTCGACAGACCGTAAAACTCCAATAGATAGCGTTTGACATCCAGTGGATTGGCAATGACACGGTGGATATCTAGGTGCAATAAATGCCGCAGGTCACGTTCCCACTCAGCAAGAAACGGTTCGGAAGTGGCAAAAGTCACCTTTCGGCCATTAACGGCTAACGGCAGAATCTGATAGCGCAGAGCGTAAGCGTAAGACACCACTTGGGTTACTGTGGCGACATCTACTTTGAGTGGATCAATGCGGCAATAAGGAAACTCGGTTTTCTCAGCCAACCACTGGGTAAGCGTTTCGAGACTGAGAGATTGGTGAGGCGGGCGCAGACTCTTGAGTTTGCGATTGGCGACGATGACCAGCGGGTGTAATTCAATATGACCTTGCCAACGTTTTTCTTCACTCAATCGATCCGCGTCTTGTTGACTGATTAAGGTGTCAGCGACCAACTTTTCCAACACCTCGGCCAAGTTTAGGCGGTGTTCGGCGATTGCTTTTGGCTGGATAGGGTTTGTCAGGACTCCGGAAAAATCCATGATTTGAGCTTTTGACTAATGGCAGGCAGAGGATTTTAAGTTAAGCCGGATACCAGATAACGTCAATGCGCGACGAAAGAACTCTGGCCGCTTTTGTTTGAATAACGTGCTTTTGGTGCACATGATGCAACAGGGAGCATCGTTGCAATGATTCAGTTATACTCTGTCGCCTTATGTGCCTACGGGCTTACTCACTGGTCAATCGAACGCGACGGCAGGATGGAAAAGACTTACGACCCCAAAACCCTAGAACAACATTGGTACGCGATTTGGGAGCAAAGCAGATACTTCGCTCCCAGCGGACAGGGACTGGCGTATTGCATCATGATTCCCCCGCCCAACGTGACCGGCACCTTGCATATGGGACATGCGTTTCAGGATACGGTTATGGATACTTTGACCCGTTATCATCGGATGCGCGGCCACAATACCTTATGGCAACCGGGCACCGATCACGCCGGCATCGCTACCCAGATGGTGGTCGAACGCCAGCTCAATGCCGAAAGCAAAACCCGTCACGATCTGGGCCGCGAGGGATTTATCCAACGGGTTTGGCAATGGCGGGAGCAGTCCGGCGGCACCATCACTCAGCAGTTGCGCCGCATGGGGGCTTCGGTGGATTGGAGCCGCGAGCGCTTCACGATGGACCCCGGCTTGTCCGAAGCCGTGCAGGAAGTGTTCATCCGCTTGTACGAAGAAGACTTGATCTATCGCGGCAAGCGCTTAGTGAACTGGGACCCGGTACTGCGCACCGCAGTATCCGATTTGGAAGTACTGAATGACGAGGAAAATGGGTTTCTTTGGCATATCCGTTATCCGCTAGCGGAAGGCGGCGGCGATTTAGTGGTAGCGACCACCCGCCCGGAAACCATGCTGGGCGACACCGCGGTAGCCGTTCACCCCGAAGACGACCGCTATAAACACTTGATCGGGTTGCATGTCGCACTGCCGTTGACTGACCGCAATATTCCCATCATCGCCGACGAGCACGTTGACCCCAGTTTCGGTACCGGCTGCGTGAAGATCACTCCCGCCCATGATTTTAACGACTATGCGGTGGGGCAGCGACATGATTTGCCGGTACTGAACATCTTCACTCCAGATGCTCGGATCAACGAAAACGGCCCTGAAGTGTATCAGGGCTTGGATCGTTACGAGGCGCGCAAACAGATCGTGGCCGATTTGGAAGATGCGGGACTGCTGGAAGAAACCAAAGCACACAAACTCGTGGTACCGCGAGGCGATCGTAGCAATGCGGTAATTGAGCCGTTTCTTACTGACCAATGGTATGTTCGCGCCGCGCCCTTAGCCGGTCCGGCCATTGCCGCGGTCAAAACCGGCCAGATTCGGTTTATCCCGGAAAACTGGGATAAAACCTACTACGAATGGCTAAACAATATTGAAGATTGGTGCATCAGCCGCCAGATTTGGTGGGGCCACCGGATTCCTGCTTGGTATGACGAGAACGGCAAAGTCTATGTCGGGCGCGACGAAGAGGAAATCAGAACCAAACACGAGATCGACCCTCGGGTGGAACTGAAACAGGACGACGATGTGCTGGACACCTGGTTCTCTTCTGCTTTATGGCCGTTCTCGACGCTCGGCTGGCCGCAAGAAACCAAGGAGCTCAATACCTTCTATCCCACCAGCGTGCTGGTCACCGGCTTCGACATTATTTTTTTCTGGGTTGCCCGGATGATCATGATGGGTCTCAAGTTCATG
>JAZBPA010000136.1:0-2426 GCA_036351435.1 Candidatus Competibacteraceae bacterium | reverse complement strand
GCGTACTTGCCGTTCCGGGTCCGGTTGGCGGGCTTCGGCGGTGAAGTCCATGCCGTTGATAATGTCGCCCCGGTAGCTCGGCAGTTCCGTGCCATTGCGACTTTCGAACGGCTCGCTACGCGGTTTGGCAAACTGACCCGCCATCCGGCCCACTTTGACCACCGGACAAGCGGCGGCGAAGGTCAGCACCACCGCCATTTGCAACAACACCCGAAAGGTATCGCGGATATTCGGGCCGCGGAATTCCGCAAAGCTTTCTGCACAGTCCCCGCCCTGTAACAAAAAGGCTCGGCCCTCGCTGACTTCACCTAGTTGCTGACGCAACGTGCGTGCTTCTCCAGCGAAGACCAGCGGCGGAAAGCTCATCAATTGCTGTTCCACTTCGGCCAAGGCTGATTGGTCTGAATAATCGGGCATTTGAACCGCTGGGCGCTGACGCCAGGATTCGGGACTCCACTGTTCAACCATTCAATCGTCTCCTGCAGGATATTGGCGTTATCAATCCTACCACTGATTGGGTTTTATGGGGTGTCTCGTAGGATACGAATGACCGCCTAGTTCCGGTCATTCGACACAAGAGGTGGGAAAAGTATTGCTGGGGATCTAGCGGAAAGTTTGCGGCAATTTGGCAACTTTGCCGAGTAACGCATTTCGCTCTTTGGGGTCGGCAATGTGTTCAGCTAGGCTCTCGTAAAGTTCTCTAAGCGAGCTGGACTGGGGCGCGGCTTTTTTCACCAGCACCTTGGCAATTGGACCCACATAAGTGGTTAAGTGTCGTTGTGCGGTTTCCAGATCTTGGGCACTAAATACCGGACGTAGTTGGGTCGGCGGTTCGGCGGCAAGTTCGGCAGGCGCCCTCATGGTTTGCGTCATCCGGGTTTTGGCTTGCTTCATGTCTTGCAGAAAGCGGCTTTGCTCGGACTCCTCAGGGATATGACTTGCTAACGACCGACAGAATTGTCCGGGATCGGTAGCACTTTGCGCCGCTTTTTTAACCACAATTTTGGCAATCGGCCCGATATAAGAGGACAAAGTTTGCACGGCCTGGCGCAACACGTCAGGATCCCAACCAGAAACCATGCTGCCCTGCCATGAAGAAGGTAGATTACTGAACTCCGGTTTAGGTACCGGATGCTCCAGCGTGGTTTCCGGCATATCAGCCATCGCCGCTTTCAGGGCACTGAGGAATTCGTTTGCCGTCTGATACCGTTCCTCTACCTCCTGTGCCAGTGCCTTGTGTAACACTGCATTGAGCGTTTCTGGGATTGCCGGGTTGAGTTCTCGCGCATCCTGCATTTGGCGGCTAGCCACTTTATAGAGGATCTCGGTAAATGTTTTACCGGGATACGGAATACTGCCGGTGAGTAATTCGTACAACACCACCCCAGTGGCATAGATGTCCGCGCGCCGGTCGACATTTTGGCCGCGAAACTGTTCCGGCGACATATAACTCGGGGTACCAATCATCATCCCTTGCTGGGTGAAGTTGGCCGTTTCGATGCGAGCGATACCGAAGTCCGCCACTTTGACGTGGCCGTTATCGAGCAGCATGATATTGGCCGGTTTGATGTCCCGGTGCACGATACTGAATTCATGGGCATAATCCAGCGCGGTGAGCACTTGATAAACAATCGACAGCGCATCTTTCAGATTGAACTGCACCTTTTTCCGCAAATACTCGCTTAACTCCTTGCCGTTGACATACTCCATCGCGATATAAGGCATGCGCTGGTGTTCACCGTAATCGAATATGGCCACAATATTAGGATGCATGCACCGGCCGGCAGCACGTGCTTCTTGTTTGAAGCGAGCCAACCAGTCCGCTGCTTCATCACTTTCGGCGAGATGACTGTGGACTGTTTTCAGGGCAACGAACCGCTCCAGCACAGTGTCGTATCCTTTGTACACCACGCCCATAGCTCCTTTGCCCAGCACGCTTTCAATGCGGTATTTACCCAAAGCCTGCAGGGTCACCTTGGTTTTGTCGCTGAGCGATTCGTTCATCGATTTACTCCTCCAACATCTTCATCGCGTTTTCCAGACTCCGGCGCATTCGATTGAAGGAAGCCGAAAGCGAGGAGATTTCATCCTTACCGGGTTTGACGTATTCCGGCACTTCTTCCTCACCCATGCTGACGCGGCTGGCAATAGTGGAAATTTTAACCGCCGGCCGAACCACCACGACGTGCAGCAGAATATTCAATATGATCAGTATGACCGCAAAAACCACACCTTGCATAATCATGAAGTTAATAAACGTGTCCTCCGCACGTTGCAGCGTCAAAGACATCGGTACCGTAACCACTTGTGCACCGATAATCTCATTGAGTTTCCAACCGAAACCATTGTTTTCGCCGTAGAGGTCTAACATAGTCTGTGGTGCACGCGAGGGCACGCTATGACACCTCAAACACGCCTCATCCTTG
>JAZBPA010000135.1:0-2687 GCA_036351435.1 Candidatus Competibacteraceae bacterium | reverse complement strand
TTTTGGTGACTAACGTTTCCACCCGTGCCGCTGAAGCACCTGGCAAGAACGTCAAGATATTGGGATTCCGGTTAGTAATCCGAGGATCTTCAATACGGGGCAGATTGAGTAATGCTGATAAACCTGCCACCAGCAGAATGATAATCGTCAAACCCAGCAGATGACGATTACGGATCAACAGCGTCGCTATTCCAGGGGAACGATCAATTGACGACATGGCCATTCTTCCCGTTTGCAGCCACATGGTCGTTGCGCTGGTCGATACGCACCAGTTGACCGGGCACAATCCGATGCAAACCACCGGCAACGATCAACGCATTATCCGGCAGCGCGCCTTGGGTAAAGACCCGATCCGATTCTTGGTGCAGGATTTCGACCAGCAACGGAACCACCTCATATTCTGCTTGCGGTAGCGGCTTTTCCGGCGACTCGCCAGCGGGTTCCAATCGATAGACCGTCCACAATCCACGCGGGCCTTCGCTCAGTGCATCCAGCGGCAACCAATATCCCGGTTCTGATACGGTTTTGCTAAGCGTCAGCCGCGCCAGGTCTCCTGCACGTACAGCGTTCGATTTATCTTCCAGGGTCAACAGCACATCTACTGTGCGAGTGTCGGGGCCACGGACCGGCAATAAAGCTTTTACCCGCGTTGGAACGGACTGTTCATTCAGCTCAACAGTTAAACGCTGGCCGACCTGGACCGTGTCTACCAACCGCCCGGCGATGCCGATTCTGATCTCTGCGGGCGGATGTTCAATGAGTTCCAAAACTGGTTCAGCCGCGTTTAACACCCGGCCTTCATCCACATAACGGCGAACCACTTTAGCGGCGAAGGGGGAAAGCAACTCTGATTTATTCAACTCCACATCGATAGTGGCGATGCGCGATTGCGCCAATGTCACCCCGGCTTGAGCGGCCCGATAGGACTCCCGCGCTTCATCCAAACCTTGCCGGGTAACACCGCCGGATTTCACGACCCGTTCGAAGCGCTTTAAAGTAATTTTCGCCAGAGCCTGATCCGCCTGTGTCGCCGCCAACGCCGCCTGCAGTTCTTGGCGTTGTGCCTTGAGCCGTTTGGTATCCAGCCTAGCCAGCAGTTGATCTTGCGCTACAGTATCGCCTTCGTCGACAGCCACTTGTTGCAATAATCCGCCGAGTTCAAAACCTACCGCACTGCGCCGGGTAGCTTCCACTCGCCCGACAAACACCCGTTGCACATCATAAGTGGGTTGTGGTTGTAGGCGGATGACAGCCACCGGCAACGGCGCAGAGCTCACCGGCTTTTCAACGGGTTGCCCAGGTAGACGAGAGAGTGCATGACCGGCAAATGCAAGTCCCATCGCAGCAAAGGTAATGCCAATGGCTAAGCTCCAGCGCCTACGAATCGGTATCTGCTGCTCGCTTCGATCACTGAGTTGTTCGCGTTTCATGCCGACCCCCTTCAGGTAAGGTGCTGGATAGGATTGCGAATTTGACATAAACTGGACTGTATAGTTTGATAATAAACCAACAATACTGGACTGTCTAGTTCCGTTATGAAAAAAGGCACGTTTACCCGTACTGGCCGACCGAAAAGCGAGGAAAAACGCGACGCCATCATCGACGCCGCTAGCGACTTATTTCTTGCCAAAGGGTTGAGAGCAACGTCCATGGACGCCGTGGCGGAGCAAGCCGGCGTTTCAAAGCAAACCGTCTACAGTCACGTCAAAAACAAGGAGGAGTTGTTCCGGGAAGTCGTTATAACCAAAGTAGAATCCTACGGGTTCGCTGAAACCGCATTACCCGAGGAGCCGGACCTCGAAGCCGCGTTGTTCACAATGGGCACGCGTTTTATCGATTTGTTGCTGGATGATGAAGTCGTCGCGATGCACCGGGTGGTGATCGGCGAGAGCGTGGATTACCCGGAAATCGCGAAATTGTTTTATCAAACCGGGCCGGGCACCGCTATCCGGGCGATTGCCAAGTTTTTGGATCAGCAGATGCAACAAGGCCGGCTCAAAACCGATGACCCGCGCTATACGGCAGTGTTATTTCTCAATATGGTCCGGGGTCATTATCAGATGCAATGCTTGATGGGCTTACCGCTCGATATCGACAGGGCGGCGCTTGAAGCACACATCCGCAAGGTGGTAGGGCAGTTTTTGAGTCTTTACGGCAAGCCTCGGGAAGGTCGGTGAGCGATGGAAGGAAGGTAAGACCGTGGGTTTCATGAACTGAATCGTCCTCCCGCTACTACGCATCACAGTCGAGAGCCGAACTTACCAATTAGGAGTTACGCAGTTGGTTCGACATAGTGTAAAACACTGGCATGAATGCACCTAAAGGAAGTGCCCAAGATTACATTAATAGGACTTACGCATTGACGACAGGCCGATACCTGGTTGACTGACAAAACTGTATAGACCATTGATTTCATATTGAATTAGGCGATGAATGAGACGATAGGCCCGGCCCGTTATCCAACGGAATAGACGCACCTGAACAGGAGTCCGAGCATGACCGCCTCATCCACACTTTACGATACGCTCATGGCCTTATTGAGCCAAGCCCCCTGGCGCGACCGTCGGCATTTATCGACCCTGACGTGGATGGTGGTGGGGTTATTGACCAGTGGCTGGATCGGGCTCAGCGAGTGGGTGCCTTACGTGCACAGTCGGGCGCAGTATGCCGCCAGTACCTGGCGGCGG
>JAZBPA010000134.1:0-6034 GCA_036351435.1 Candidatus Competibacteraceae bacterium | reverse complement strand
TCCCTGATCGCATTAATCACCTCGATCCTTTTCGTCTTGGGCCTTGGAATCGGGAAGATAGCGTGGCGTGTTTCATGCGCCTGGCCGACTATCACGGTTTAAATATTGAGGGCGATGTGGCGGACGCTGTATACGACGCTCTTGGCATCGGCATCCCGCACCATGTGCAGTCCTTCTTTGCGCGCCTACGGGATTTCTCTGTGATGCAAAGACGGGACAGCATCACGGTAGCAGACGTACCGGAAGTCTACCGCAGCGCATTGTTGGGTCCTTCCGGGCAGAACGATCTAGTCCACTACGAGACACGACTCAAGGAAGGGTTGGAAGATGACAATTACTCGATTGCTATGGAAATTCTTGCCGAAGCAGCGACGCAGGGCGTGTTCACGGCTGCCGGGCGGCGTTGTCTGAGCGACTTGTATTCACCAGTTTTGGATAATATTCGCGCCCGCATTGTGAATACACTCAATATCCTGGTGCATGATGGCTATCTCGAAGCTGACGCGGATGGTAATTATCGGTTTCCGTCACGATTGCTGAGAGATTGGTGGTCAGCGCGTTTCCGCGATCACCACAAGCCGCTATGCGAGCGCATCACTGGAATCGGTGAGGATTGAGCCGGTACTTATGAAGAAAAAACCAGACCTGCCGCTTCGCAAATTCAATCCCGGCACTTTCCAATCCGATCAAACCATCATTGAGCAGTTTGTAGTCCGGGAACGTGAGCTTGGAATAGTGTTGGATACGCTTAAAGGGAATATCAATTCGCCCTCTTGCCAGCACATGCTGTTAGTCGGTCCCCGAGGGCGTGGTAAGTCCATGCTGTTGGCTCGTGTTGTTGCTGAGTTGCGAACTAACAAAACGCTTTCCGAGCAACAATTTCCGGTTCGATTTATGGAGGAGAGTCAGGAAGTTTTCAACATCGCTGATTTTTGGCTCGAAGCGCTATTCCAACTAGCTCGCGAACTGGGCGCGAACGACCCTGAGTTCTCGCAAGAATTAAAGGCTACTCACGAGGATTTGGTCAGCCGATGGCAAGACAAAGATCTCGGTATGCGTGCTCTAGCCACAGTATTAGACGCGGCTGATCGCCTTGGTAGGCAACTGGTGATCGTGGTTGAGAATCTGCAATCCCTATGTGAGGACACCGACGAGGATTTCGGCTGGCAGCTACGCAAAACACTACAAGCGGAAAACCAAATTATCTTGCTAGCCTCTGCCACTAGCCATTTCAGTGGATTGGAGGATGCGCAGGAACCGTTTTTCGAACTCTTCCAGTTGCTCTGCCTGCAACCATTGGATACCGAGGACTGCCGCCGTTTGTGGCAAGCGGTGACTGGCGACGTGGTCAGTGAGTGTTCTATCAAACCGATGCAGATTCTTACCGGCGGCAGTCCTCGACTTCTAGTCATCATGGCTGATTTCGCCCGGCACCGTTCCCTGCGACAGCTGATGGAAGAGCTGGTAACGCTGATTGACGGTCACACTGAATACTTCCGCAGTCATATGGAAACTCTGGCAAAGAATGAACGTCGAGTTTACATCGCAGTGATTGATTTATGGCAACCCTCTACGACGGGGGAGATTGCAGCACGCGCAAGAATGGATGTGCGAACCGTTTCGGCACTGCTTGGACGATTGGCCAAGCGTGGCGCGGTAACGGTGGAGGGCAGTGGCAAGAAGCGACTCTATGCCGCAGCGGAACGTCTTTACAGCATCTACTACAAACTGCGTCGGGAACGTGATGAGGCGGCTGTAGTGAGTAATTTAATTCACTTTATGATGGTACTTTACAACCCATCGGAGTTGGCCGAGTGGTCTAAGACCCTTGCTTTGGAGGCGGCTACCTCACCAGGAATTCGGGTGGGAATCATGCGCGCCATAGAGGAAGATCCGAGGACACGCGATATGCTTAGCTGGTTCTTGAGTAAAGCTGATCACCTAGCCAAACAAACCGATGCTGATCACGACGAGATGCTTTCCTTTATTGCGGAAATCAAAACCGCATCTAAAAACCGAGAATATGAAAAGATCATTGAAATTGTCGAGCTAAATCCCAGCTTATCGGGCGTCAACTATGCGCACGCACTTACTTGGAAAGGTACGGCTCAATTATTACTGGACAAGCCAGCAGCGGCGATAGCCACATTTAGGGAAGTGGTGATGCGTTTCGGAGCCAGTGAAGACCAAGAAGCACGGGAGCAAGTTGCGAATGCATTGGTTTTACTAGGGACTGTACTAATAGCGATTGGAGAGCCAAATGTCGCTATTAGTACAGCGGAGATAATCGAGCGGGATTTCGGCTCCTCGATTTCTGGGGACTCCATTCTTTTCAAGTGGTTTTTGCCATGGATTAAGACAAAGGCATTGGTTGCGAAGAAAAAGTTTCCCGATGCCATGCATGCATTTGAGTCCTTGTATGCTGTGTTTGATCCTAGTGACCCGGATATGATGCAACTAATTCAAACCCTGGTAATATCTCTTATTGGAAGCGGGGTTTCATCGAAAGCGCTTTTAGAAATACTCAACAGCGATGAGCAGAAGTGCGCCACGATAACGCCGTTGGTTGTCGCGTTACGCCAAGAAGCTGGGGAATCAGTTAGAGCCCCCGCCGAAGTGCTGGAAGTAGCAACCGACATCCGCAAGCGGATGCAGGCCTCGCGTTGAGCTTCTGAAAAGGCACATCGTTGTCCTACGCTATCTCCGCCCACAAATCGTGTTCACCCGCATCGGTAATACGCACTTCAGCGAATTCTCCGACTTGCAGCGTCGCTCCGTTGGATACGATGACTAACCCATCGATTTCCGGAGCATCCGCCGCCGAGCGGGTCAGCGCTTCGCCATCCGGGGTGATTTCATCAACTAGGACGGTCATCTGCTGGCCCACTTTACGCGCCAATTTATCCGCGCTGATCTGCGCTTGTAATTCCATAAAGCGTACTTGGCGTTCCTGTTTGACCGGTTCCGGTACCGGATCGGGCAGATCGTTGGCGGCGGCACCTTCTACCAGTGAGTAGGTAAAACAGCCGATTCGATCCAATTCAACTTCTTCCAGAAAATCCAGCAGCTGTTCGAAATCATCCTCCGTCTCACCGGGAAATCCCACAATGAAGGTGCTGCGCACGGTGATTTCTGGACAAATCTCCCGCCATGCCTTGAGCCGGGTCAAGGTGTTCTCGCGGTTGGCGGGGCGGCGCATGGCTTTGAGAATCTTTGGGCTGGCGTGTTGCAGAGGAACATCCAGATAAGGCAATAACCGGCCTTCCGCCATCAGTGGAATCAGATGATCGACATTGGGATAGGGGTATACGTAATGCAAGCGCACCCATACCCCGAGTTCACCTAGGGCTTGGGCTAGTTCAGTTAGACGGGTCTTCAATGGTCGGCCACGCCAAAAACCGGTGCGGTATTTCACATCGACTCCGTAGGCGCTGGTGTCCTGTGAGATAACCAGCAATTCCTTGACCCCGGCGTTGACCAAGTTTTCCGCTTCTTGCAGGACTTCGCCTACCGGGCGGCTGACCAGATCGCCGCGCATGGAAGGGATGATGCAGAAACTACAGCGGTGATTGCAGCCTTCGGAGATTTTCAGATACGCATAATGCTTGGGCGTTAGTTTGATGCCTTGCGGTGGTACCAAATCGACATAGGGGTCGTGCGGCTTGGGTAGGTGCTGATGAACTGCCTGCATGACCTCAGTCAGCGCATGAGGACCGGTCACCGCCAGCAATTCCGGATAGGTTTTCTGCACCAGATCGCCCTTGGCGCCGAGACAGCCGGTCACGATTACCCGCCCGTTTTCATCCAATGCTTCGCCGATAGCATCTAAAGATTCTTCGACGGCGCTGTCGATGAACCCACAGGTATTGACAATCACTAGATCGGCATCCTGATAGGTAGATGATATGTCGTAACCCTCGGCCCGTAGTTGGGTGAGGATTTGTTCTGAGTCCACCAGCGCTTTGGGGCAGCCGAGACTGACGAAACCAACAGTTTGATTGTCAACCGCCACGATAGGGAATCTCCTGGTTTACGGTGCGAAGCGGACCATTTCAGCGGCGATGTCTTGGCTGAGCGCGGCGAGCGCTTCGCTATGCGCGGCAACCAGCGCTTCGTAATCGGACGCCGGGGTTGGCGCTGTAAACTGAAACCGCTTGACCAGCAGCGGTTCTATCTTTTGCTCGTCCAGTAGCGTCCATACCGCATTTAGCGTGACCCCTTCACCGAAGCGTCCGTCGAACTGTTGAACATCAATCGCAACGCGATAACTCAAATCAAGTTGTTCTTGGCTTGGATACACATGAACACGATTGGTGTCGAGCAACGCGGACAGATTCTGTACCAAGACCCGGGAGAAGTCTTCTTGTAACGATCCACCCCAGCGGTGAAACTCGTCTACTTCCAGCTGATTCGAGCTGGTGCGGGCGACGATTTGCGGCCGATCCAGAAATTCGGGAAAGCTGACGGGGCCTATGCCAATCGGCAGATCCACGGGCCGCGCTGGGTTTTCGGTCTGAGCCGCGTTCAACGGACTGAGGGTGTAGAATTTTGCCGACGGCGTGGTTCCGCATCCGCTTATTGTCAACACACAGAATGCCAGCAGCCCAACCCATCGGCTATACGCTTGCAAGTTCATCAGCGGTTCCCCCGTTTACCTTGAATCAATGATTCCGGATGTCGTTCCAGATAATCTGCCATCACCCGAATCGAGCGCGCGGCGGACCGTAATTCTCTTAAGAGCCCTTGTATCTCCAATTGCAGGGTTGAATTCGGTGCAATCGCTTCCTCTGCGGTCTTGAGTGTTTGTTCCGCAGTCGAGAAGGTTTTTGTTGCAGCTCCGAGGGTTTTTCGAGTCTGTGTCAAGGTGGCACCCAATTCCGGTGCCACCTTTTTGTTCAAATTCAACATCAGTGCTTCTAGCTGTACCGCTGATCTGCTTAGCGCCGCCAAAGCCTGTTGTATCTCTTCGCTCATTTTCTCCAGCGGCAGTTGTTCAAATTTTTGCAGCGCGTTGGACAGCGCGTTACTGAGCTCTTCCAAGGGGGTCGGTATCGTCGGTAGTTCAGGGTATTCGCCTTCCCAAACGATAGATTGTTGTTTTGCTTTGGGGTGCAGGTCCAGATCAATGAACAACGCTCCGGTGATCAAGCTGCCAGTTTTAAGTTGCGCTCTTAGCCCCTTGGCGACTAATTGATTCCAGAATATATGTTGTTTATTTTCGAAGTCGGTGCTGTGGTAAAACGCTTCGGTTTCACCGATCAATTTGATTTGCTGTGGTGCGATCTCAATCAGCACCGGAATCCGGAGATTGGCCATGTCGGGGTCGACCAGCAGTTTAACGTCTGTCACTCTGCCCAACTTTATGCCGCGAAATTCCACCGGCGCACCGACTTCCAACCCCCGTACTGAACCGGTGAAGTTGAGTAACCATTGACTGGTGCTTGCCGGACTTTTAGCGAATGCTTCAGAACGCTTAGCATATAAATCGAACACCGCACCGTCTTCGACAGGGTTACCTGGTTCTTGGCCTGGTGGATTTTCGAAACCGATACCGCCGATCAACAAGCTCACCATCGAAGATGTTTCGATTTCTAACCCGCTGGCGCTCAACGACACGTCGATACCCGATGTGTCCCAGAATCGCGTGTTGGTCGTGATGCGCTCATGATGGGGTGCTTGGATAAAGATTTCGATATCGACCGATCGACCGTTGTTATCCAGTTCGTAGGCGACGATTTCGCCGACTCGGATTTTCCGGAAATAAATCGGCCCACCTACTTCTAGCGAACCAAGCTCATCGGCGTGCAACATGAAATGACGGCCCGGTTCGTCGGTGGTGACTACCGGCGGGATTTCCAAACCGGCGTAGCTACTGGTTCGTTCACCCTTTTCTACCGGATCAATGCCAATATAAGCGCCGCCCAGTAGCGTGCTCAACCCAGAGACCTGGCCCGCGCTGACCCGTGCGCGCACCACCCAAAAGCGGGTTTGATCAGTCAGATAGTGCGCAACGCGTTTGACCAGCTGGGCGGTT
>JAZBPA010000133.1:0-8412 GCA_036351435.1 Candidatus Competibacteraceae bacterium | reverse complement strand
GTTCCAGTACCAAGAGTAATTCGGTCTTGTTGTCATGCAGCCGCTTGAGCGCCAGGTTGAGCATCTGCCAGGCGGTCTTCTGGGTGAAGATCTGGTCAAAGCGCTGTTCCAGGATCGCTTTGGTTGCCTCATCGGGGGCCTGTTGGTAACGTTTGAGATCTTGATACAACGTCCAGACCTGGTCACGCACTTGGGCTTGGAGGGCGCGTCTTGCGTCACCACCGGGGATGAGTTTGTGGATCGTGCGTTCGGCATGGACCCAACATAGCGCGTTGAGCAAACCGGCGATCTTAAACTGGCCCGCATCATCGCTCACAATCACCAGCTCCGGCTGAATGCCCTGAGCGACCAGGCAGCCCACTAAGGCTCCTTCAGTGGCGATGCGAAGATGGCGCTGGTTGGTGATGCCGAGCGCCTGTAAGTGGGCCTCCCAGGCACTTTTATCGGCATACACCCCGTCCGATGAGAGTAACGCCAACGGCTCTTGGGGTAGCTTCTGCTGCTGCATGTACCCACGCGCCACTTCGTCGACCACATAGCCGGTCTCGCCCGCCCGTAACAGCTCCAAAAAATTGATCCGACTTTTACTCTCGGTGCTGGAAAACCAGGTAAACCATTCATTACCGATGTGGGTGCAGTACCCGTTTCGGCCTTGGTGACGCGCTCCCGTGTCATCCACGTTGATGTATGCGGAGATCTCCAAACCGGTGCGCAAGACCTCGGCTTTCTCAGCGTGGAACCGCTCATGACCGTGAATCAGCAACCGATTCAGCTGCCCCGATGAAATCGCCACCTCCCACTGCCACAATTGCTTGAGCAACAGCTTTTGCGGCACATGTTGCTCGTAATGTTGGCTCAGAATATAACTGCGTAACGTCGGCCCAAAACGACTATCCCTCACCGCCACCGGTAGCTCACCGATGATCCGTTCCCCTTCCGGTCCCCGATAGCACGCCCGTCGATAGCGCGTATTGTTGAGTTCAACCACCAGCTCTTGAACGACATAGTCTTCGTAGCCTTTGAACTGCGCTCCCGTCGGCAAGGGCAGTTGAGGCGCTATGACCAGCTCCTGGTGAATCTCCAGATCCTCGGTCTTCTTGCGAACTGGCTTGCCCCGTTTGCGCGGCGGTTCCTCAGCGCCCTCCATAGGCTTGGGCCGCGGTTTCGTCAAGCCGCTGGGTTTGAGCTGGGGACGGCCTTTCTCACCTTTGAGTAGAGCAATCTCATCCTTTAACTGCTGGATCTGTTCCGCCTGTAACGCCAACTGCTCCGCCTGCTCCAGCAGTTGCGCTTGCTGTTGATGACAAATGGACAACAATAACTCCACCGTCGCGGTTCGTTCCGCTTCGGGAATGTCAGAGAGCGAGGGAAGGGGGCGCAGGGACACGGTTTGCATAAGCCAAATCGTACACAGGTGACCGCAAATCCGCCAGCCCGGTCGCTTGCTCGCCGTACCGGTTTACCAGGACTTAATGCGCAATTACTTTTGGTATTGATGCTTACCTGATGTGATTGACCTTTTCATTCCAAACAGGAACTACACAATTGATGAATATTGAAGATCGGGCTGCCGAATTGGATAAGCGCCGCCGCAAGAAAATGGCATGGTCGACCCATGCTTACGTTCGCGGCAGTACCGATAGTTTCTACACTTGGCTCGAATCGCAAGATCGCGTCCATGCACCTAAGGGTCCTCCCTTCTGGATTTGTGGCGACTGCCACCTTGGCAATCTAGGCACACTCGCTGACGCCGATGAGGAGGTTGCCATTCAGATTCGTGATCTCGGTCAGACTGTAATTGGCAATCCGGCCCACGACCTCATTCGCCTTGGACTGTCCTTGGCTAGTGCGGCACGTAGCTCTAACTTACCAGGAGTGACCACTGCACTAATCATTGAGGAGCTTGCCAGCGGATATGCCGCAGCGTTTCGCCGTATTCTAGCTGATGAGCCTGCTGTCAAAGCGCCAAAATTCATTCGCAAGCACAGCAAGCGCGCTGTCAAGCGGCGCTGGAAGCATTTGGCTAAGGACCGCTTTGATGGAACCAAGCCAACGATTCCGTTTGGAAAACGCTTCTGGCCACTGACCGATAACGAGACTGCGGAAATCAATGCCGTGCTGCAAACCGATAAGGTTCGCCATCGAGTCTGTCGCCTCCAGGGCCGTGATGATGACGAAATCGAGTTCCGCGAGGCGGTTTATTGGGTAAAAGGCTGCAGCTCACTGGGTAGGCTCCGCTACGCAGTCCTGGTGGTGGTTGACGATGAACCTTGTTTGCTAGATTTAAAGGAGGCTGCCCCACCTGTGGCGCCTCGTGCGCTCAAGGCATTGCTACCCAAAAATAACGCGGAGCGAATTGTCACTGGTGCGCGCGAGTTATCACCCAATTTGGGTGAGCGTATGGCAGCCATTCGCCTGGGTAAACGGCCAGTGGTGATGCGTGAGCTCGCGCCAAAGGATCTCAAACTCGAATTTAAGCGGTTAAAGGAGCGGGAAGCCATTGAGATTGCGGCCTATCTGGCCAGTGTTGTCGGCTACGCTCATGCCGGGCAGATGGACAATCGTATGCGGGTCAGATGGCTTGGAGACCTTGAGGCCGAAGATCGGAATAAGATTGATGCGCCGTCCTGGCTCTGGGACAGTGTAGTCCAGCTGATGGAGTACCACGAAGGTGCCTACCTTAAATACTGTCGCCGCAACATCCTACCTAACGTAAGGTCTGCGGATACCATACTGTAGCGAATGGAATAATCATTTTTCCTATCGCAGCGAAATTGTAACTATTTCAAGACTTGAAGTTTTTACAATTTTTTTCTTGCCCTTGAAAGTTCTAGAGTGGAAGTTAGTGCTCAGTAAAAATCAGGAAACCACATAACTGTGCACTAACACAGGCTTTCAGGCAGATGCCCTATTTCCTGGTATGTTTTTTGTTTACTCCTGAATCGTCGCTAACCTTTGATTTTTTAACCAAAGCTCAGCGCACAATGGCTACGAACTTGAATTGGTGCGTAAGAGCTTGAAACGTCTTGGAGTAAGCATATGAAAAAGTTGAATAATGCATTGTCTATTTTCGGCATGATGTTAGTTGTTTTGTTGTCCGTGAATTACGTTGTGTTGGCCGCTAGTTCCTCAGATTCTGAGCAAAACCAATCCGGCAGCTCCGCAGAAGCCGTGCAAGAAGAAACGGCTGAGGCGCTTGCTGCGATTAAGGATTATACGCTGGAACAACGCGATGAAATGGTTGAGGAGGCCAACCAGTTACTGGCCTATCTTGACCAACGTATCGCGGACCTATCCGAGAAGATTGATGAAAAATCCGCATCTGCCAATGATGCGATTAAAACGCAGTGGCGAGATACATTGCAGACCTTGCGCGAACAGCGCATTGAAATTTCGCAATGGCTAGGTGGCTTGCAGTATGGCTCGCAAGAAGCCTGGGAGGAAGTGAAAACAGGTTTCACGCAAGCCTATCAGGACCTTTCCGACGCTTTACAAACTGAAGAAGCAAAGATGGCAGAAGAACCTTCTGCTTGAACCGTCACCTGAAAAGATGAGCAGGTGAGCAGTTGCTGTAATTCCGACCCATCATGCTGATTTGGATGGGTTATCTTTGAACCCCGCATGTACCACTAACGGCCTAAGCATAACTTGTGCATTAGGCCGTTTTTTTATCAAGTTTAATTCATGAGAGTATAGTCAGTAGAACAAGGTAATATCTCAATTCACTAATTCAAACGGCATGATTTAAAAAAACCTCATATCTTTCCGCCAACTAGCCCATTCATGTGACTGAACACACCGCACTTCTACTAAGCCTAATAGGTCTGTTAGGTATTTCCGCCCAGTGGTTGGCGTGGCGTTTGCGCTTGCCGGCCATTCTGTTGTTATTGGTGATCGGTCTCATCGCCGGACCCGTCAGCGATTTAATTCGACCCGATGAGCTGTTAGGGGATTTGTTGTTTCCACTAATTTCTCTTGGCGTTGCGGTGATTCTGTTTGAAGGGGGATTGACACTAAAGCTAGAAAATATAAGGGGCCACGGTACTGTGGTTACTAATCTGGTCACGTTAGGGGTGCTGATTACCTGGCTGAGCAGCGGTACGGCAGCATGGTGGTTACTGGACATCAGTGCGGAAGTCGCCTTTCTGTTTGGTGCGTTGGTGACGGTAACAGGACCAACCGTGATTGTCCCATTACTGCGCACGGTGCGACCCGTAGCCAAGATAGCCAACATTCTGCGCTGGGAAGGCATTTTAGTAGACCCGCTGGGTGCCTTATTGGCGGTTCTGGTATTCGGTTTTATCGTGTCCGGCCAGCAGGGCGAGCATACGGCTTGGCTGTTTGGTAAGGCGCTGGTCATCGGTGGTGGAACAGGGATCGGTGGCGCCATAGTGCTCGCACAGCTATTGCGTCGCCATTGGCTTCCCAATTTTTTACGCGATGTCGCAGCCCTGGTACTGGTGTTGAGCGTGTTCTCCGCAGCGAATGTACTGCAGCACGAATCCGGTCTATTGGCGGTCACGGTGATGGGTATGATCCTAGCCAACATGCCCCGAGTACCCACGGATGAGATTCTAGGTTTCAAGGAAAGTCTTAGTATTCTGATAATATCGCTGTTATTCATAATCTTAGCAGCGCGAATCGAATTCGCCCAATTTGCTATGCTGGGTATCAATGCCCTGGTTTTATTGGCGGTGCTGATGTTCCTGGTGCGGCCACTAGCAGTAGCGGTTTCCACTATTGGTTCGGGGTTGAGTTGGCGGGAAAAGGTGCTGGTTGCCTGGATAGGACCGCGAGGTATTGTCGCCGCAGCAGTGTCTGCAGTGTTTGCATTACAGTTGGAAAAGGAGGGATACCCCGAGGCGCAACTGCTGGTTCCGCTGACATTTTTGGTTATCCTGGGAACAGTAGTGTTGCAAAGCGTCAGTGCAAGGCGTTTAGCAATGGCGATGCAAGTCGCTGAACCCGAGCCACTTGGCATTTTGGTCATTGGCGGCAATCGGGTAGCGCGTGCCATTGCTATCGCTCTGAAAGAATTAGACTTTCGCGTCTTGTTGGCGGATGGCGATTGGGAGCATATTCGGGCCGCTCGGATGCAAAATCTGGACACATACTTCGGCAACATTGTGTCGCAGCATGCTGATCAACACTTGGACTTGGTGGGAATAGGGCGGTTGTTTGCGCTCTCCCGTCAGCCCAACTTGAATGCCTTGGCTTGCTTTCGCTACAGCACGGAATTCAATGCAGGCAATGTGTTCTTTCTTCGCACCCCAGAAGAAGAATCCGCCGGCAAGTCGGAAAAACGCACCGTTGCCGACCGATACAATGGCCGTCAGTTATTCGGCGAAGACATGACTTTCAATAAGCTGGCCGCTGTGTTGGATGCGGGTGGAGAAATTCGTGCTACCCCGTTGTCATCGGCCTTCGACTTCGACGCATACCGCCAACGTTACGTGGATGACGCGATTCCGCTATTTGCCTTAGATGATAAGCAACAGTTGCACATTTTTTCGGCTGAAGAGCATCCACAACCCAAACCTGGCTGGAAGGTTGTCGCAGTCCTATCTGCCACAGTATTGAGTGAGCCTCGAAAAGCCCGCAGAGCCACATCCTGAATTCGCTACAGATGATGATGGTGCAATGATGACTTGGTTAAGGTCTCTCATTTGCTGATTCTTACCTTTTTGTTCTCGTTATGCATAAAGTCCCAGGTTTTAAAATTTGCGTCGAAAAGTTGTTTTTGCTTCTTCGAGCACAGACTCCAAGGCCGGTAAATACTCTTCATGCTTTGGATGGGAATTGGCATTAGTTTTGCCATACCCAGGTTTATTGCCATCCTTGTCGCGGGCTTGGGAGAACAGAGTTGACGCAAGTGCTTCATTACAAAAAAACAACCGAGTATCTCAAAAACACCAGTATGTGGCTGGTTCGCCGAGAACTAACCACGTTGCTGGTCATGGTCACTGTAACCGCTGGTTTTTGGGGTTTTGCCGAATTGGCCGATGAAGTAATGGAAGGTGAAACCCGAGCTTTCGATACAGCTGTGCTATTGGCCTTGCATGATCAAGACGAGCCGATAGGGCCTCATTGGGTGCAGGAGATGGGACGTGATTTCACGGCGTTGGGCGGAGTAGCGGTATTGACCCTGCTTACGCTGGCTGTAACCGGATTTTTGCTACTGCAAGGCAATATCCGCCTAGCCTTGTTGGTGTTGGGTGCAGTTGGTAGCGGGTTGTTAATCAGCTCGCTGTTAAAGCTGGGTATAGAACGCCCAAGGCCAGATATAGTGCCGCATGGATCTTATGTATACACATACAGCTTTCCCAGTGGACATGCCATGCAATCGGCGGTTGCCTACCTGTCAATGGGTATTCTTTTAGCGCGCACCCAAGTGCTGAGACGTCTAAAAATCTATGTGATGCTAGTGGCTATATTGATCACCTTCTTGGTAGGTGTCAGCCGGGTTTATTTGGGCGTGCATTGGCCGACCGACGTACTTGCTGGCTGGACAGCCGGAGGAGCATGGGGATTGCTGTTTTGGTGGATAGCCCATTGGTGGGAGCAGTGGGAAAAATACACTGCATTACCCGACTGATAGCCGAGTAGCTTGGCTTATTGAATGATTATCAGGCCATGAATCAGCGCACATTTCGTCGAATCTGAATTTCAGAGAGCAACTACTTTGCAAGTATCCGCAGGTCCGAAACCCTCAGAAAAATTGATCGAAATCGGTTGGTTGATTAGCGATGATTTGGATTCGGCAGAATACCAGATCATTGAACAAGCGCGGCAACAGATGTTGACGCTCCTCCAAACGCAGTTTGGTCAGTTTGATTGGCAAATCCCACTGGTGCGTTGGTTCTCCCCTCGGCAAGCGGAGTGGAGTCATTCAGCGAATTTGCTTTACGAAGCCGCCTATGAACGCGATAACCATTGTTGGGATTATGTGTTGATCATTACTGCAGGCAACTTGCAAAGCTATTACAAACCCTATGCCCATCCGTTTACCCACAATTCATCCACTTCCAACGTACACGGCATGAGTGGCTTCAAAAGCAACGGCAAACGCGCTGACTTTTTGCATGCCCTCCCAGATTGCTTTGGGGCCGGGATGACCATCGTGTTTGCGACCGAGGAAGCCGCCGAAGCCGGCGATCAAGCGCACCATCTGCCCCAGTGGGGGTGGAGTTACCGGCGGTTGGGTGCGGTGCGCCACGATCCAAGCGGCCTGCCATTCGGCGGGATCGAAGACCACGTCGCAGGGCAGATTCGGGCAATCTCGCCCCCAAGTGACCAGGTGCAGGATGCGCCAAGCGATGATCAGATAAATCACCAAAGCCCGCTCCAATCGCTCCCAGGTGCCCAGTTGCAATGCCTCGACCCGGCAACCCGATTTCCAAATCCGGAAAAAAATTTCGATCAGCCAGCGTTTCCGATACCAATCGATGAGTTGCGCCACATCCTCTAGCGTTTCCGCGGTCCGATTGGTCAGCAGGCGCCACTCAATCGCCTGCTCGCCGACCGGTGGGTGTTCCTCGCGGGCCAGGATCGCGGTCACGGTCACGGCGGGTTGGTCGTGATGCGCCGGCAGCGTCACCGCTGTGCGATACAGGGTCTGCCGCACCGGCCGGGCCGGGCGGGCCGGCGTCGCTGGCAGGGTGAATTCCACTTCCCCCAGCGGAGCGCTCTGCGCCAGCCGATCCCACAGTTTCTCCCCCGTGCTGGTCTTGCGGTTGTGCTTGGCGCGGATCAGCCAGTCCGCCGCTGTGCCGCGCCGGGCGGCCGCGGCGATCAGCGCCCGCAGGTCACCTTCCCGATCCGCTACGTAGACCAGCTGAGTGTCGGGCACGGTTTCGGCCAGATCGGCGACGATCTCGTAGCCCTCGACCCAGCGGGTGCTTTCCTTGATGTCGGGCTGGTCTTTCGGCTTGCGCGCCCACAGCCAGGCGTCCAGTACCCCCAACGCCAGCCCCGCCGGCGTCACCGCCAAGGTCGGATGGGCGTACAATCCGTGCTGGGTCTCGTAGCTCAGCCGCCCCAGCCCGGCAATCCCCGGTTGCGAGGTGAAGTCCAGTTCGGTCGTGTCTTGCAGGCACAACACCACCGGCTGGCTCGCCAGCCGTTCCACCGTCCGCGTGGTGTGGACCTCCAGAATCTCTCGCCACTCGACCGCCGGGTTGTCCAGCAACCGGTAAGCGGCCTTGGTCTCCGGCCAGCCCCCGCAGGCTAGCGGGATGCTCCCGGTCGGTTGCGCCGACAGATCATCGACCAGCTTGATCAAGCGCTGGGTCCGCCGCGCATCACCCAACTTCAGGTCCTTGAACTCTTCCCGCGCCCAACTCATGCCATTACTCCACAAGACTATAAAACGCTATATCATACAATTGGTTGGCATTTGTGGGTAATCGGGTG
>JAZBPA010000132.1:0-18586 GCA_036351435.1 Candidatus Competibacteraceae bacterium | reverse complement strand
ATTGAAGGCAAAGTACGCACGCTTGGAGATTGGGTTGTCGAGTTACGATCGCAAGTAGAGGATGCCGATTTAGCCCAACGGGTGTTTATCGAGGCAAAAGGTGAACGGGTGTTGGCAACCGGTTTGATCGGCCCGCAGGAGATGAAATCTTGGCAGCAAGTTGCTAAACAATTCGTTGCCGACACCCGCAATCTACCACCGCTGGAGTCGCTGGTGAAAGTCGCTGAGGACCTTCCGGTAGTCGGCAGTTCTGAAATGGGTCATACGCTGTCTGCCGGTGCAAACTCTGCGGAGTTCCCGCTGGATGATCTAAGAATCACCGTGCTGGGTATAGCGCTCGGTCAACACAAGCCATCTTATGCTTGGTTGGGCGACGGAACTAAAGTTGCGGAGGGCGATGTCATCAAAGCAAATTATGTGGTAGAAACCATTGAATTTGACCGGATTATTGTGAGTAATCACGCTAAACAGCGTGTCTATTATGTGGAGGAAGTCAATGGCGGAAAAAAATGAACCCTGGTTGCCGGTGGAGCAGACCCTTAAGGAAGACGCCAATGGTGAGGAGCGGGACGCTCTGATGAACCGGCTGCAAGACCAGGCCCGCACAATTAAACGCAAAATGGACGCCGGCGTTACGCCGAAGGAGTTTGCCGAACTCGACACCTTACACAAGGCGTTCGAAACTGCCAGCCAAGTCGTCGCCATTATCTGGCGGCGGTATCACCCCACTTGAACTGTTAATCAGACTAACTGCAATTAAGAGGAACAATCGATGGCCATTGATATGAGTAGCATAATATCTTCAGGAAACCTCTCTGACCTTGACAGTAATATAAGCACCGCTGCAAGCGGAGACTTAACGGATCCCGCAAATCAACTGCAATTACAACAGGCGTTGGCCGAGTATCAGGAAACTTACGGTACATACAGTGCGATTATCTCTGATATGAAATCCACTGTGATGTCTATTATTCAGAAAATGTGACCCCTGATCGGGAGCCCCTATGGAAATTGATGACGACACTGTCAAATTGCTGGCGGAAATTGCTTTTATGGCTGGCGGTTACAAGATGATTGGCCCGTCTGACACCATTGCAGTCGGCTTGGAATGTGCCAGACCGGATAGCGAACGCCCTCATCTAGTGAGGGCGATCACGCGGCTGAATGCTAAAGACACCGCCACGGCGGAGCGCATCCTGCGCGACCAAGCGCTTAAAATCAACCCGAACAGCGCCATGTCTAAAGCGTTTCTCGGTATTGCTTTGCACATGCAAGGTCGGATTAACGAACGGGATCAAGTGCTCAACGAGGTTATCGCAACAGACGATGATGATGAGGACGCCGTCAAGATTGCCAAAGACCTGCTCAGCGGCAACCAGTAGGATACTTCACCCCGAAGAACGGGAGACAAGACCATGACCCATGCAGTAGGCGCCGACCAAATCGCCAAAAAGATCGTTGAACACAGCGGGCAAGAGGGAACCGGAACTGCCAAGCCGCAAGAAGCGAGCATGGATGACCAAAACCGCTTACAGGAGGCGCTGCGGCAACACCAAACCAATGCGGAACAGTCCTCTCAGGTACAACAACAGACGAATACGGTGCCTGTGCAGCAGCAGGACCATGTGACGTCTCCGAAGACAATGGGCGATTCAATCCTGAAAGGTATGGACGGTTTGCGCGATGGCGTGAAGAATGTTGGAGAAAAAGCGCAGTCAATCGCTACCCAAGGCGGCGTATCGCCCCAGGAGATGATGAAGATTCAAATGCAGGCCAGTCAGATGATGGTCGACACGCAATTGGCCGGTCAGGTACCCGGCAAGTTGGAACAGGATATGGATACGTTACTAAAGAGTTCTTGAGAACCGGGAGTTCGATACGTGCAAGCGTTGCAAAGGTTGGCAATCAGCTGCCTGCTCATTGTCGGGTTGGTTGCCTGCCAAGTGGAGCTGTACTCAGAGCTTGAAGAAAAGGAAGGCAACGATATTCTCGCGGTGTTGCTGACCCATAATATTCCTGCTAGTAAGACCAGCTCCAAGGATGGAGTCAGCATCATGGTCGATGAAGCCGATGTGGCCAATGCTATTGAAATTTTGCAACGCAACGGTTTTCCACGGGATAACTTCGTCAACCTGGGCGATGTGTTCCAAAAACAGGGCTTAATTTCCTCGCCATTGGAAGAGCGGGTTCGCTTCATCTACGGGTTGTCTCAGACGATCTCGGAAACGCTGAATCAAATTGACGGCGTGCTGACCGCACGGGTGCATATCGTCATGCCCGAGGAACAACCGCTTGAAGAAGTCGTTAAACCGTCCTCAGCGTCGGTGTTTATCAAATATCGGCAAGGACTAGGCATTGAAGAATCGGTGCCCAAAATCAAATTGATTGTGCAAAATAGCGTGGAAGGCTTGAGTTACGATAATATTTCGGTCGCCCTGTTCCCCGCACAGGAATTGCCGGCCGCTGTCGAGCCCACAGGGCCGCCACTGAGTAGCTTTCTCGGTCTGCGCATTACCCGGGATTCGTTTACGGAATTTTCCGTGCTGATCGGCGCATTGGCGGCCCTATTGTTGTTGGCGCTGGGCGCGAACGGGTATTTAATCTGGCGGATGCGGCGCGCCAAGCCCACCGGCGGAGATGCGGCGGGTGGTTGACGAATCACTCGGCCTACCCGACTCGCGGTGGTTGAAACGTGCCCTGACCTTTAATTTCCATCCCGTCGCTTATCTCCACGACTCCTGGTTTGACACCCTGCCCTACGGGGAACTGATGCGGCGGTTGCGCACTATGCCCCGCGCTGCCCCACAGGTTTCCCGCCATTTGCTGCAAGCCCTGGGACTGGAACAAGATTACTGGTATGACTTCTCTGATCGTCGCACCCGCCTTGCCTTGCTGAACGGGCCCACCTTGGAACGGCTATTTTTATACTTAGGACTGACCTTGCGCAGCACCGAACTGCGCGGTGAACTGCTGGGGGAGCGTTTGCGTCCAATTAAACAGGCGGTGGGCGAAGACGGGTTTGCTTTCGCGGTAAAACGGGCTCCGTTTCTGGGCGTGTTGCCTGATTATGCCTTCGAACCCGAAACCGACGATCCTCATGCCCGGTTTAGCTTGATCGGCGCGCGTTTCTGTGCGGATCAATTGCCGGCAGATGCGCTGCGTAAACGCATGGCGTTGAAATTGCCGGTCGCTTGGTCAGCGTTACTGACAGCAAATTCGCAGCCCTCGCCGGTTACCTCCGATCCGCCGTTACCCCCGTTGTTCAGAAAACTCATTAAGGAACTCATGCCGAAATGGACCCCTTTGTTCGTCTGACACTGAATAAATCAACCCTGCAATCCGATACCAGGATCCTCAAGGCAGCTGATTATCAGGTGTTCGAAACGGCCGGTCAGGTGTTGGCTGACGCAGAACGTCGAGCACAAGACATTCTCGCTCAGGCCGAGCAAGTCTATGAGGAACAAAAAGCGCGCGGTTATGAAGACGGTATCGGTGAAGCCAAGCAGGAAGTCGCTGAGCAAATGCTGGATACCGTTGGACGGACGGTGGATTACTTCGCGCAGGTGGAAAAACGGGTCGCAGCGGTGGTTATTGCAGCAGTGCGCAAGATCCTTGGGGAATTCGACGACGAAGCCCTCACCGTGGGTGTAGTACGCAATGCGTTACAGGTGGTACGTACCCAAAAACAGGTTACGGTACGGGTCAGTCCTGGCCAAGAACAGACGGTACGCGAGCGCTTGGACGAAATTCTCGCCGGCTATAGTGGCATCAGTTATCTGGAAGTTGTTCCAGATCATCGACTGAAACGTGGCGGTTGTATTCTGGAAACTGACATCGGTGTCGTGGATGCCAGCCTGGAAGTGCAACTTCAGGCGCTGGAGCAGGCTATGAAAGCCCGCATCGGCGACATGCCAATGTAATAAGATTATCCCTGCTGTTCCAGATTCGCCACCCAGTGCAGCACCTCCGCCACGGCCTCGATCATGTCAGCCGGAATGTACTGATCCACTGACGACTGCTCGTGTAACGACCGCGCCAACGGCACGTTTTCCATGATCGGAATGCCTTCTTCCTTGGCGATTTCGATGATGCGCTGAGCCCACAGATTTTCTCCCTTGGCCCGTACGATCGGTAATGGCGTTTCACCGTCGCGATACTCCAAGGCAATGGCGATGTGAGTGGGGTTGGTGACAACGACAGTCGATTTTTTCACGCTATTGGTCATCTGTTGCGACATCAATTCATGATGAAATTGTTTACGTTTGCTCTTGATCAGCGGATCGCCTTCCATCTCCTTGTATTCCCTTTTCACCTCGTCCTTGGTCATTTTTAGTTGCTTGGTGAACTGGAATTTCTGAAACGCGAAATCCGCTACCGCAATCACAATAAAGGCGAAGGCCGCATTTAAAATAACCTGTTCCAGCAACTTCCCCAAGATCAGCGGTATGCATTCCAAACCGCAATAGGGAATTTTCAATAGATCGACCAAGCTGTTACGAATTACTAAAAACATCAGGATGGACAGAAAGACAATCTTGAATGCCGATTTGAGAAACTCAATCAGATTTTTCAGCGAAAAAATCTTCTTGATACCCTGCATCGGGTTGAGCTTCTTGATATCGGGCTTCAACGATTCCAGCGCGAATAACACCCCGTACTGGGCAAAATGCGACAGGATTGCCACCAAAATAACCGTCACCACTAACGGCATCAGCATGCGCACCATCAGGGTAATGATGCCATTCAGGGTTTCCTGAAGTCCGAATTCGAAACTGATGCCGGCGTTAACGAAATTGGTCGGCAGCAGAATCAATTCCTTGAAATCAGCCAGATAAATTCCCGCCATTCCCCACAGAAATGCGAAAAGTGCCAGAATCAGCGCTGCCGAAGCAACCTCCTTGCTGGACGCGACTTGGCCTTTCTTGCGGGCGTCGCGGAGTTTTTTCGGAGTGGGTTGTTCGGTTTTCTCGCTCACCGAAACAACCCGTTGAGGGCCGTGAAATGAGTCGCCAGTTTCTTTAACTCATCGTTGTAGTAACCGATCAATATTCCAGCATAGAGCACTAGAATGAATATTCCGACCGCGCTTTTGATCGGCATCGCGAGAAAAAACACGTTGAGTTGCGGGGCGAAGCGACTAATCAAGCCCAGCGCGAATTCTGCCAAAAACATGGCGATGATTACCGGAGCGGCCATCAATACCGCCAAAGCCATGATCCGATCCAATATGCCCAGAAAATAGGGCACAGCATCCCATTCCACACGCGGGAAAAAAGAAAATACCGGCCATAATTGATAACTGGTGTATAACGCACCCAGAACAACCAACAGTCCGCCACCGACAAAAAAAATCACGTTCAAGGTCTGGACGAACAATATGCCCATCGGAGACGTTTGCGAACCGGTCAGTGGATTAAGGGAGCTGGCCATAGTTGACCCCCGCTGGTTATCAATGAAAAAGCCCGCTGCCTCAATGGACCAGAACAGCGCTGCTACACCGAAACCAATCAGCAATCCGATAAAAACTTCTTTGATGAGAACACCGAGACCGCTGATCAGGGTCAGATCAGCGACAGGCGCATCGACGACAACTACAGGGAAAATGAACAATGCCAAGCTGGCAGCGACGCCGTTTCGCACCATCCCAGGCAATACCTGGCGGCTAAAAACCGGCATCATGGTGAACGTAGCTAGGATGCGGGGCAAACTAAAGGTAAAAACGAGCAGCCAATGGCGCAGCTCTTCGAACTCGTTCATTGCCCCAGTACGGGAATATTGACAAAGATATTGTACGCATAGTTGTACAATTCTTCGCCTTGCCAACGGGCCGTGAGGAAGATTGTGATCACCACCACGAACAGCTTGATGGCAAACGAAAGCGTTTGTTCTTGAATTTGGGTAAGGGCCTGCAGGAGGCTAACCAGGGTGCCCACCAGGGCGGCGGCAATAATGGGTGGCATGGACAGATACAGCACCAACAACAGTGCATTAGCAGTGAAATCGACGATGCTGGCTTCGTTCATGCTATCCGCCGGTTATTGGTAGGTGAGCACAAGACCGTGAATGAGCCGCGTCCATCCGTCTAACAAGACGAATAGCAGCAGTTTGAAGGGCAATGAGATGGTCATCGGCGAGACCATCATCATGCCCATCGCCAGGAGGATATTGGAAATAATCAGATCAATGGCGATAAACGGCAAATAAAGCAAAAAACCTACTTCGAATGCAGAGGTTAATTCACTGATAGTAAACGCCGGAATCAGTATCAGCAAATCATTCGGAGTGACCTTTTCGGCATATTCCTTAGGCCACAGGTTTCTAGCCGTCTTGACAAAAAACGCTTTTTCTTCGTCAGAAGCATGCTTTTTCAGAAATTCTCGAAACGGCTCAGCAGCCTTGCCGAGCTCCGCAACCAGGGTACGGGTATCCATTTTCCTCAGGTCTTTGTCGACCAGCGACTCATAAGCCTGAATCCCCACCGGTGCCATGATGTACATCGTGAGAATGATCGCCAAGCCGTGCAGCGTCATATTAGGCGGAATCTGTTGAATGCCCATCGCGTTGCGGATGAGGGAGAGAACCACGGTGATTTTCACGAATGTGGTGGCCATAACGGCCATGAAGGGCACTAGCCCCAACAGGCCCATCCCGATTATCAGCAGTAGCGGATCGGGGAATTCACTCATGGGTCGGTTTGAACAACTCGATAACGCGCACACCCAACCGATCTTCGATGTGCACCAATTCGCCCCGTCCGATCACCTGCGAACCAGCCAGAATTCTTACAGGTCCTACTGCCGGCGCATCCAGCTCAAAGCTGTAACCCGGCTGTAGGTTTTGCAGTTCTCCTAAGGGCAGAGTGAGATGCCCCAAGTCGAAGTGAACGCGGATGTCCAGTGCCTGGGGATCAATTTCAATTGGCGGTGTGTCTTCCGCGTTGGCTTGCTCGTTCTCGGACATAATAGTCTCCATTAGCCGGTCAATAATCAGTCTGCGTCCATCCAATCGGGCTGCCGCTAGGTTTCGGGATCCCTGGCGCAGCGTCAATGGGTAATCCGTATCGGGCGATGACGCAGGCAGCAGCAAAACATCACCGGTGGTTATCGTTGCTAATGTATCAGCCGGTAATTGCAATTGCCCGATCGCAACAATCAAGTCGATAGGCAACGCTGTCCAGTCCAGCTCATTGATCGCAGTGGGCATGGGGGTGAGCGTTTCAACCAAGGCTATTGCCGCCGCGTCATCCAGATGCAAGACTGCCTCTGGCAATCGGCTTGTTCCTGTCGGTGGCCATAGCCCCACCCGGAACGTGTTTTCGGGGGGGTAAGCGTTATCTTGCGCTATAGTCACCGCAATACCGGTAGCCGTTTCGAACGCATCGAAAAAAGAGCTTAATGCTGCATTCAGCACTGCCTGCCGCAATGGAACAGGGAGTGACTCAATGTCTACATCGCCCGCCCAGTCGGCGCACAGCCGCTCGAACAGACCAGTACTCAGTTCCAGCCACAAACGTGCATCGGCTGCTGCCAGCCCAATGGTATGAGAAGAACCTCCAGGACTCGGTTCGATTCCTAGTGTGAACAGGGTATGTTCCCCGGCCACATCGAACTCCAGTACCGGCCGGCGCGTGGCCAGCACATTATTCAGGGTGCTGTGCAGCTTGGAGTAGCGCGGAAATTGCGCAGAAGTAATAACCATAAATTAATATCAGGTTCGGGTTATGACCCGTTATCCCATTCGTCCCAATCGCGCCGATTACGTGAATGTCCGTCGTTTTGATCACCGCTGCCTCTTTGGCCACCCCCGCCGGCACCGCCACTGTCGGCGCCGCCACTTTGCACATTGACTTCGACCCGCACCGGTTGATTCAGCTTATCTCCTAGCATTTGTTGGAGATTATCCGTGTGTGGCAGCAACTGCTGGTTAACATCGTTGTTAGGGACACTAAAACCGACCACGAGCTGTCCCTGCTCTTGACGTACTGTCACCTCGGTGCCCTGTAGCACAGAATCATGGAGTTGTATCCGCACCTCAGAGTGTGTGCTATTGGCAGGATCGGAGACCAGAATCCGTTGCGCCAGTTTATCGGCGAGATCGCCAATTTTGTTGCTAGTAGCCGGTGCCGTGTTTTCTACAGTAGGCTGGATCGGGCCCGGCGACATTAACCCTTGCAAGATACGATCTCCAGAAGCTTCAGAGGACTGGTTATCTATCTGTTGTGTTTTGTCCTTTGCTTTATCAGTCGTGTCGTCGGCAGCGTCCTGTTTCGATGGTTGCGCGACTGAGGAGGGGACAGGTTGTTGGGTGCCGGTCTGATGGGTTTGCTGCGAGGAGGACTGGACGGTATCCGAGTTCACGCCCGGCATGACTTTACCCTGCTGTTTATCAGAGTCCGACAACTTTCGACCAGAAGAGGCCGAAGTACGCTCCGTTTTAGTCGTTACAGAACGATGTTGGGTTGACTTGGATGCCTTCCGGGTGGCTTGGGGCAATAATTCCTCGGGATCTTCAAGTGAGGCGAATGGCAACGTTGTCGAGAGAGGATCGGCTCTGACAGGAATCGAATCTTTGTCTATGGACCTAAGCCTAGGCTGCTGTGCTATCGTCTCAGCAGGTTCGTAGTTTTTTTGATTAGCCGTTTGCTCGGTAACTTCTTGCGAAGGCTTAGCGAAAGCGTCCTTATCCATGTTCTTCTGTGCCTTTGCTTGCACACCTGCTCGGTCGACATTCTCTGGGGCGATCTGCTGCACGTCTGCTCGCTCCATACCTAGCTGTGCACCCTTTTCCACGCCCTGCTGTCTGATACCTTGCTGCGCGTCTGCTCGGTCTGTATCTGGCTGTGTGCCTTTTTGCACGCTTTGATCTGGACTCTGATTTGAGTCGCCGTTGTCAGTAATTGCTGGGGGTTTTCCGGAATGCGGCGAGACGTCCGATGGAGGCTCACTCTCGGAGACGTGGTCGTCCTGCCTTAGGCTTTGACCGTCTTCGCCTTTTTCCTGTTGCGCTACTTTAGCCTTAGGTTTGCTTTCAGCAGAGGAAAAGGTGGGGAAATGCTGCAAAGGGCTATCATCATCTGCGACGCTATCCGCACTGTCCTTAGGCAGCTGGCTGTTCTGCTCGGCGGACCCACGTTTGCTCCGCACTAAATCTGAAAAGCGCTGTTTTTCCGCGTTTAAGTCTCGACCTTGAGGCGCAGCCGGTTCCTGCCTGGAGTCGGCCTGAACTTCGGGGCCGCCGACTTTTTCTGGGATTCTGTTCATATTGGTTACACCATACTGTGGGCCTGACGACCCGTGCCAGCCACTTCTTCAAGTTCGGCCTCCTCCCGAAGGACCTGCTCACGGCGTTCAGCCTCACGTTGTATTGTCATAAACTCATTGAACTTTTCGTGTGCACGAACGGCCTCTGCATGACGCTGACGCGCTTGTTCAAGGACTTGCTTGGTTTCCTTGAGGCGCTTTTCCTCGACCAGGATTTGGGCCTCTAGGGCAGATTCTTTCTCCTTCAACGCAGCAGCGTGTAGTTTCATATCCTCTATGGCCCGGAGCGGAACGGGACGCCCTTTTATGTCGTCGAAATGCTGTTGCTCTTGCTGCACTCGGTACTCACGGAATTTGACGACATCACCGCGCGCTTGCTGCACAGCTTGTGCACATTCTTCGACTAACCGTTTCTGGCGAGTCACTGCAAGAGCGGCGCTTTGCTCCCGAAACGCTTTGATCCTGAGCAGTTCGTCAAACACTAACGCTATACCAACCGTTGCAACGCTTGCACGGTCTCATCAAAGGCTATTTGTTCTTGAGTGCTCTGACGCAGAAATGCTCGAATCGCGTCGATCTTTTTCAATGCCTCGTCGGCCAGTGAATCGCTGCCCTGTTTGTACTCGCCGATTTTAACTAGTAATTCCACCTCTTCGTATTTAGCCATCAGCTCTCGCACTCGGCTGGCTGCCGCTTTGTGTTCATTATCAACGACGGCGTTCATTACCCGGCTCGCGCTGGCCAGAATATCGATAGCGGGATAGTGGTTAGCCGACGCCAGTTTACGAGACAAGATAATGTGACCGTCGAGAATGGAGCGGGTCTCATCCGCGACCGGTTCAGTCATATCATCGCCTTCCACCAGTACGGTGTACAGTGCAGTAATAAAGCCTTTATCCGATTGACCGACCCGTTCCATTAGTTTCGGCAGTGTGGCAAATACGGAAGGCGGGAAACCCCGCCGGGTTGGGGGTTCGCCAGCCGCCAGACCGATCTCACGCTGAGCACGAGCAAACCGGGTCACCGAATCCATCAACAGCAATACTCGTTTGCCTTGATCGCGAAAATACTCAGCGATGGCGGTCGCTACGTAAGATGCCTTGGCCCGTTCCATGGAGGGCCGATCCGAAGTGGCGACTACGATAACGGATTTGGCTGCGCCTTCGGGTCCCAGATCGTGTTCCAGAAATTCGCGCACCTCGCGACCCCGTTCGCCGATTAATGCTAGCACCGTGACATCGACATCGGCGCCTTTGACCAGCATTGATAGCAGGGTGCTTTTGCCACCCCCAGCCGCCGCAAAGATGCCCAAACGTTGGCCCTCACCGCAGGTCAATAAGCCGTCAAGGGCGCGTAGACCTAATGCCAGCGGTTGACTGATAATTCGTCGAGAAAGCGGGTCTGGTGCATCCTGATACACCGGATAGTATTCGCTGATTTCTAAAGGGCCATGGGTACGGACATCCAATGGTTCACCCATGCCGTTCAGCACCCGCCCGAGCAAGCCCGGCCCCACCGGAACCATTTGCATCTTGCCGGTTGGAATGACTTCCGTGTTTGAGGAGATACCATACATATCACCCATCGGGGTCAACAATGCATCCTTGCCGGAGAATCCGACCACTTCAGCGCGCAACTCATCCGCAGTGCCAGGGTTTCTCAACAGGCAGAGCTCTCCAATTTGAACCCCCGGCACTACGGCCTTGATGATCGTGCCGGTGACTTGCGTGACCCGCCCGCGAATCTCCAACAAGCGCGCTTCCTCGACGGATTCAGCGAGCAGGTCGGTGATGTAGCTAAACCGGGCCTCGTCAGTCGTTAACATAAAAAAACCTGGTCATGACAACACTGCAAGAGCTTGTTCTAGCGTATCGTGGATCTGCAAAACCCGATGTAATCCGGTGGTTTCGATGACGTCCATCACGTTGGCATTGATCCCGCAAAATAACAATGGTCGCTGAGCCTGCTTCATTTGTTTAACGACGGCTAACAGAACCCGTAAACCAGCGCTACTGACATACATCGTAGGACTAAAATCCAACACGATCCCATTGGGTTCGCTATCAATAATGGCAGTGAGTCGTTTATCCAACTCGGGAGCCGAATTAGCGTCAAGACGACCGTGGACGCTCAGCACAGTTGCATTGTCCTGTTGATGAAGCTCGATTTCCACGCAGATCCTCCGACTCTAAAATGTGCTGTACCAACTGTTATGACAGCATCTGGTGACTTAAGGTGCTAGGGCACAGGCGCTTTGCGGGGCAGGTAGTCATGGACTCAGTCTAGTGCATATCCAACCCACTTGTTAAGCTCGGCAAAGCCCATAAGAAACACGTTTGTTAATCCGATCATATTTGGCTTGGATTTTATAATACGCTGCTAAACAATTCTTTTTTCATTAAAGTTTTTTAAGGTTTATTCGCAATTCAGACATCTTGTTATACTCTAATTACAGGTAAATTTTCGCTGTATTTCATTTAACAAACTGCAACTGAACATCGGTATATCGTTTATGCCAGACCCTATCATTCAATCCGGTTTCCAAAACGTAACCAACCTAGCCAATGATGTTGACACGGATACCACTGCAGCCGACATCCAGGGGGTCTACAACAATTCCGAAACCGTACAGCTCAAACCCAAAGACGCTAGCAGTCTCCTCGCAGATGCGTTGGAGGAGCTCACTTCCGAGCTCAGCGAAGACAAAGAAAAGGAACTCGCCAAGCGTGATGTCGAGGAAGGCAAGGAATCAGACATGCTTGAGCGCTTGATGAAGCTGAATGAAATTGAGGAGATGGTGAACAGCCTGCACGATCTCCGCAAGAATGACCTGGAACGGGCACTCAAAGCACTGTTGCGCATGAAGGACTCTAATCCGCGCCAGTTGCGGGAACGCGCGCGGCAAGAGTTCAAGGAACCGGCCCATCAGTTCGCCGCGCTGTCGGCTTTGGTCAGCACGCTGCGCAAACAAGGTGCGCCCAAAGAACAGCTTGAAAACGCTGAGAAAGCGCTGCAGCAATTGCTGGACGAGGACGGGCCGGCGGTTCGAGCCGGGATAAACGTTTCGTCCGCCGCGGCAAAATCCGCCGGCGATCAGCTAGGTGATATTCAGGGACTGCGTGACACTTACCGCGATGCGGTGCTGGATTATCAAGGTATTGGCGAGGCGTTTAAATCGCTATCGGAAAAATACGGTGCAGCCGAATTGCCGAAAGCCATCGACTTTATGCTGAATGCGTTGGGTGCCGACATGGCAGCTGACGGAGCATCTATCGAAAAGAGCAAACTAAATGCGATTCGGGACGATATGTACCGCTTACAGACCTTGGCCGGGATGTTGGAATCCTGCAATGCATTGGTAGATAAAATGCGCTCTCAGGGCGCGTTTTCGGCCCCTTAGCGAGTGGAAATGACAATGCGAACGCAGAAAAATGCCGACGCTTATCGCGGTAGCGACCTGCTTAAAGAAGTGCTCGAACTGCAGCAAAACAAGTGGATTCGCCCCGAACAGATTGCTGCCTTGCCGAGTAAGTTGGGCATTCGCGAGTTAACCCATGAAATCAATTTCTTGCGAGAATTTAAAGCGTTGATTCATGCGATCCCCTTGAAAGCCTATGCCGAACCGGAACAGCGACCGCGTTTTTTGGATGCCATACAACAGGCGTTAGATGAAGCCATAGAACGAGAAGAGGCAGAAGAAGAATGAGTGTAGGTAATCAAGTATTGGCGGAATTCGGTCACAGCATGGGCATGGGTGATCTCACCTGGCCCGACAGCGGTGTGGTGGTGCTGGAATTCGAATCCCGTGGCGAGCTTTATCTCGAAGATCGAGACGATGCCCTGCTGGTATATTTAGTCCGTAACCTTGACACCCGTGGCGGAACGCTGAATCTACTAAAAAATGCTTTGCAACTCTGTCATTATCGGCAAGGCTTGCCTTACGTCGTACAAGTTGGGTTACGCGGGGAAGCCAGCCTGGTATTCCTGATCAGGCTGCCGGCTAATGAAGCGAATCTGCCGGAATTGGAACGGGTGTTGGATACGCTTACCAATTTGCACGATCGGGTTCGCGTTGAATAATGCGGCTCTTCTCCCCCAAACAACCGCAACCGGATAATCTGGAGCACACTGTATGAAAGACAAAATCGGCAGCTTTTCCCCGGACTTGGGCTTGGAGTACATTGCCCGTTATGACGATCAGCCGGTAAATCTGCCGGCCCAGCGCGAAGCGCAATTGACCGGCGAGCAAGTCCGGCAAAGGGTCGATGAGTTGTTTCGCGGGGAATCATTGGAACAATCGATGCGTAACTTCGTCAGTCCGCGTCTCAGCAATCCGGCTACTCTAGTACCTGCCCGCTTCGAGGCACTGGTTCAGGAAAGTGCAAAGCAATTTAACACCGTGCAAGGCGGCAAGGATGATCCGGCTTTACAACGCGCTGGCGAGTTACTTGATCACGAATTGCAGTTGCGGGCGTTGCTGACCCACTATCGCGGCTTGTTGATGCAAGTCTGAGTCACTGGACGACACACCGGTGTGGCGCGAGGAAAACAAAGAAGCACTACAGGTATTAGCGGATGTCTATCTTGATCAGGGACAAATAGACAAAACCGTGATATTGCTGGAAGGCTTGCATGTCTTAGAACCCCATGATGCGCAGATAATCAAGGCATTGAGCTATGCTTATCTGCGTGCCGAGCGCTACGACGACACCTTGAATATGGTCGATACCCTGCTCCGCCTCGGTGCGCCGATGCCGGAAAATGCGCCCATTCTGCTGATCCGCGGCAAAGCGCTGTGGGCGCTTGGACGGGCTAGTGAGGCGCGCGACAGCTTGAAGCGCTACATGGAACTGAGCACCCTGTCATGAGTCTGGATCGCGCCCAATCGATACTGATTGCCATCACCCGGCGTAATGATATTACCCTGGCGGTACTGGTGGTCGCGATCATTTTCATGATTGTGTTGCCGCTGCCGACCATTGTGGTCGACACCTTGATCGCCACCAACATGACCATCGGTATCGTGTTGCTGATGATTGCGGTGTACATTCCCTCACCGCTAGCTTTCTCCGCATTCCCTTCGGTGTTGTTGCTCACTACCCTGTTCCGCTTGGCACTGGCGATCACTACCACCCGGTTGATTCTGCTGCAGGCGGATGCCGGCGATATTATCTTCGCCTTCGGCAACTTCGTGGTGGCAGGCAATTTCGCAGTGGGTGCAGTGATTTTCCTGATCATCACCATCGTGCAATTCATGGTGATCACCAAAGGCGCGGAGCGGGTAGCCGAAGTGAGTGCCCGCTTCTCCCTGGACGCTATGCCCGGCAAGCAGATGAGCATTGATGGTGATATGCGCGCCGGCCTGATTGATATGGAGGAAGCGCGCCGCCGCCGCGGCATTGTCGAAAAGGAAAGCCAATTATACGGTTCGATGGACGGGGCCATGAAGTTTGTTAAGGGCGACGCCGTAGCCGGTTTAATTATCACGGCGGTCAATATCATCGGCGGGATCTCCATCGGCACCCTGCAACGTGGGATGTCTGCCGCCGAAGCTGTGCAAACCTATTCCATCCTGACTATCGGCGACGGCTTGGTGTCGCAGATTCCCGGCTTATTGATCTCGATTACCGCCGGCATCATTGTGACACGGGTGACAACCGATGAATCCACCAATCTTGGCGCGGATATTGGGGTGCAGGTGCTGGCTCAACCCAAGGCCTTGACGATTGCTGGTTTTTTGATGTTCGGGTTTGCGGTCATACCAGGTTTTCCCACCCCAGTTTTCATCACGCTTGGCCTGCTGTTGCTCAGCTTTGGTTTCACGCTCATTAAGATGTCTCAGGCCAACGCCGCTGCGGCTGCCGCGGGCGGCAAGACTGTGCCCGCTATGGCTGCGGCCGGACAGCCTCCTAGTCAAGCTGCCAAGCAGCGCATGGGAACCGAAGACGAATTCTCGCTTACCGTACCGTTATTGATTGATGTGGCGTCCTCGTTAGAAGAATCGATCAAGGCGGACGAACTGAACGAAGCGCTGATTCAAGTGCGTCGGGCGCTTTATTTGGATTTGGGAGTACCGTTTCCCGGTATTCATCTGCGCTTCAATGCCAATCTACCGGCAGGTGCCTATCAAATTCTGGTCCAGGAAACGCCGATGGCGCAGGGTCAGTTACGACTCGGTTATGTATTCTGCCGAGAGGAAGCGGATAATTTGAAGATGTTGGGCGTCGGCTATGAAACGGGGGATCGTTTTCTGCCGGGGGTAGCAACCCTCTGGGTCAAGGACAATTATCGCGAAGCTATGCGCAAGGCGGGTATTTCCTATTTAGACACCGCTCAGGTGCTGACTTTTCATTTATCTTTCGTGCTCAAGAAATACGCCCAGGACTTTATCGGCATTCAGGAAACCCGCTATCTACTAAACCAGATGGAATCCAGTTTCAGCGAATTAGTTAAAGAGGTGCAACGGGTTTTACCGATTCAGAAGATCACCGATATTTTTCAGCGCCTGGTTTCAGAAGAAATCTCTATCCGTAATCTGCGCGCGATATTGGAATCCCTGGTGGAATGGGGGCAGAAAGAGAAGGATACGGTGCTGCTGTGCGAGTACATACGCGGTAGTTTGCGACGCTATATCAGCTACAAGTACAGTAGCGGGCAAAACATTCTGCCGGCCTATCTGCTCGCGCCGGACGTCGAGGAAACCATCCGCAATGGTATTCGACAAACCTCGGCGGGGAGTTATCTGGCCCTGGACCCTTCAGTCACACAACGCTTTGTCACCCGGGTTAAACAAACGGTCGGCGACATTACCCACAGCCGCAGTCGCCCGGTGATGGTGGTGTCGATGGATATCCGGCGCTATGTCCGCAAGCTGATCGAAATGGAATTGTATGAATTACCGGTGCTGTCCTATCAGGAACTCACTCAGGAAATCACCGTGCAACCTTTGGATCGGGTTACTTTGTAGATGGGTTTGAGCGCGTCGGTAGTAACCCGTTAGGACCTATAGCAAAACCAAATAATGATGGCTATATGTTGTGGATGCTAGTGAGCAACTGCTATTCCCGGCCACTTGGAGTCTGTCCGACTGATCACAATGATCCCAGGTACAATGCTAGCCATCAACGGCAACGCAGGCAGAGCTATCATGGCCGTCGAGTTCATCCCTGTCGACCGAGATAAGCCGTTGCCGGCGAGCATCGAGGCCTCTCTGCCGGCGGATCATCTGGCGCGCTTCGTCGTCGAGATTGTCGAGCGGTTGGACCTGAGCCGTTTATCCCTGCGGGTCGCGAGACCCACAACCCGCCCTTGAACGAGCGCTTCGCGGACGACCCGAAACCACCCGCAAATCCGACGCCCCTCCAAACCGCGGCGCATCGGCTTCGCACCCGAACCGGCAAGGCACTCTACGCCAAACGCAAATCCACGGTGGAAACCGTCTTCGGCATCATCAAGCAGGTGTTGGGCTTTCGCCAATTCCTGCTGCGCGGGCTGCATGCGGTCCAGGGAGACTGGACCTTGGTGTGTATCGGATGGAATCTGAAGCGTCTTTTTGTCCTGAAGGGATGAAAATGATGCAAAAATGCCTATTCTCAATCATTCGAGCCTCATTTTTTCGCATCCACCCGACGCAGCCGACCCTGCCAGACCCAAGTCGGACAGGCTCCTAGGGATTACGTCACGATTCTTCCGCCTCCTTCAAGGTCGGCTTGATCGACTGCACTTCTTGAACCATCCAGCCACGGAAGCGAGTTAATAACCATAGCCCTGGAATGGCGGTTAGGGTACAGAAGATAAAAAATCCTTCCCAGCCCATAAACTCCGCCATATAACCGGTCGGAGAAGCAAGAATAACCCGCGGAATCCCCATCAGACTGGATAACAACGCATATTGGGTAGCGGTGAATTTTTTGTTGGTGAGACTGGCCATGAAAGCAATATAGGCGCTGGTGCCCATGCCGGCGGCTAGGTTTTCGCCGGCTATGACCAATGCTAATGCGGGGACTTCATTGCCGACGCGGGCCAAGGCCACAAAGCCCAGGATGGTGACCATTTGCAAAATGCCGAAGTACCATAATGATTTATAAATGCCCCAACGCAGAATCAACACACCACCGATAAAGCCCCCGATAATCGTGGCCCAGAAACCGAAAAGCTTCACTACCGTACCGATTTCGGTCATGGTAAAACCAATATCCAGATAAAACGGCGTGGTGATGTGGGTAGCCATAGTGTCGCCGATTTTGTAAAGCAAAATGAATAACAAAATCCATACTGCATCCTGGCGACTGAAATAATCGGTAAACGGTTGCACCACGGCGTGATACAAGGTCTTCGGAGTGCCTGCCGCCACTTCCGGTTCAGTAGCGAGCAAAGTGGTAACGATTCCAGCAATCATCGCGCCAGCCATGATCAAAAACACAGTGGAGAATGGCAGAAAATCAGCCAAGATTAAGCCGCCCCCGGAAGCCAGCAACATCCCCACCCGATAACCGTTTACATATAGCGATGCGCCCAGACCTTGCTCATCATCAGCCAAGGACTCACGCCGGTAGGCATCAATGACGATGTCCTGTGATGCCGAGAAGAACGTCACCATAAATGCGGCGCACGCGACAAGGAATGGACTAATCGCCGGTTGCGTGAGCCCCAAACCAGCAATCGCTGCGGCGAGTAGCACCTGAATGACCAGCAACCAACCGCGCCGCCGTCCAAGAAACGCCATCAGGGTATAGCGGTCCAGCAATGGTGCCCAGAGGAATTTCAGGGTATAGGGCAAACCTACTAAGGCAAATAAGCCGATCGTGCCGAGATCGACCCCTTCTTCCGTCATCCAAGCTTGCAGTACAGAGCCAGTCAACAATAGTGGAAGGCCAGAGGAAAACCCCATCAAGCAAGCGACCAGCATGCGACCGCTGAGAATAACGCGCAGTATTTCCGCCGCAGAACGCGCCGGGGGCGGGTTGAGTTGGGTCATAATGTAAAGAATGCCTTTATTGATCGGTAAGCGGGCATTATGCAGGCTAATAAAGCGCTTACAATAGCTTCTGTAACATATCTAACCGCTTAAACCGGACCAATCACCATGGCTAAAGACGATGAATTCGTAAGCTACTTACTGGAATTGCTGAAATCCTTCGGCACAGTGCGGGCGCGGGCTATGTTCGGTGGTTACGGTCTCTATCCCTACTATCTGGCTCCCCTTGAGGCGTTAGAAGATGACGAGCTAATGAGCCAATGGGCGCAAAAAGGCTTCGCGGCGGCGCTGCGATCCCGCACCAAGAAAAAGTAGGCCGGATAGTGCAGCATCCGGCCTACGATTAGTT
>JAZBPA010000131.1:0-3352 GCA_036351435.1 Candidatus Competibacteraceae bacterium | reverse complement strand
TGCAAGAAGTGTCGCGATGGTAGGCGAACAACGAAGGGGTCGGGTCTTGATTTGTTCAGAACAGCTTATAGCAGCGCCGCGCTGTGACGTGCAATCATCAGCTCTTCGTTGGTCGGAATGACCCACACGCTGACTTCGCTATCCGGTGTGCTGATAAGCAGTGCGCCCTGCTGATTCGCGGTTTCGTCCAATTTGATTCCAAGCCACGCCGCTTGCGCACAGATTTTTGCGCGAATCACCGGCGCATGCTCGCCGACTCCGGCGGTGAATACCAGCGCATCCAAACCCTTTGCGGCAGCAACCATCGATCCCAGTTCCCGCGCCGCTCGATAAACAAATAAATCCACAGCTTGTTGTGCATGAGGATGCTTGCTGGCCAATAGATCACGCATATCATTGCTGATACCGGAAACGCCCAGCAAACCCGATTCGCGATACAGCAGATGTTCAATCGACTGGGCGTCCATACCCTTTTCCAACAGCAAATAAAGCAAAACACCAGGGTCTAATCGGCCCGGTCGGGTACCCATAACCAAGCCGTCGAGTGCACTAAAACCCAGCGTACAGGCGATGCTTTTACCGTTCACCAGCGCACACAAACTGGCCCCGCTGCCCAGATGGGCGACCACTGTGCGCCCAGCAGCGGCGCGTGAGTCATGACGAGATAATTCACCGGCAATATACTCATACGACAGACCGTGAAAACCATAGCCGTGTACCCCCTCTTCAGTCAGCGCACGAGGCAACGCGTAGGTCTGGGCGATGGCCGGTATGGTGTGATGAAATGCCGTATCGAAACAAGCGACTTGCGGCAACTTGGGATTGATTTCGGTAATGGCCTGAATCGGCGCTAAATTGACCGGCTGATGCAGGGGAACCAGAGGAATCATTGCAGACAATCCTTGCATGACCTCGGCGGTGACCCGAACCGGTGACCGATAATGATCACCGCCAAACACCACCCGATGGCCCACGGCGCGCAATTGCCGTGAATCGCCGAGATAATGCTCAATCCAATCCAGCAGATAGCGTAACAACGTTGCGCGCTCGATGGCTGCGTCGTCCCAGTTTTTCTCCACTAAAACACCGCCAGTAGGTTCCTTGGCAATGAAGCGTGGGCGTACCCCGATGCCCTCGACTTGTCCTTTGACAATCGGCTCCAGCGCATTCCGATCGACGGTGTTGAACAGTGAGAACTTGACGCTGGATGAACCGGCGTTAATAACCAGGATGTCGTTGTTCATAGTAGGTTGTCACTTATCCTGCCAGATTTTCGTGAGTGATATTTTAATGCTCAGTTCGAAGACTATAGACCGTCATGTGGCTATCCGTTGCCGTTGTTTTAGTAACACGGCAGCGCACATAATTTACTCTTTACGCAATGCATGACTGTTAAACATTGAGGGAGTGTTATGTGATGAGTCGCTTTATTGCTCATGTTCGCCAAACCGAAGACGGCCAGTGGTTGGAACACGCGCTCCAGGATCACTTAAGCGCCGTCGCGCAATTGGCTGGTTGTTTTGCCACTACCTTCAGCAGTAGCGACTGGGCATACTTGGCGGGCTTATGGCATGACCTGGGAAAATATCGGCCCGAGTTCCAGAAATATATTCGCACCGCATCCGGTTATGATCTGGATGCCCACATTGAAACCACTCGCGGCAAAGTCGATCACTCTACTGCGGGGGCGATTCATGCTTGTCAACAACTGGGACACGCGGGGCGGATTCTGGCGTACCTTATTGCCGGTCATCATGCGGGTTTGCCCGATTGGGACGGTGATCAGGCTGGAGCAAGCGTATTGTCGGTGCGGCTCAGGAAGGAAGAGCTATTGCAGGGAGCGCTAAGCCAGAACATTCCTGACCCTATTCAAAACCCGCCCAAACCAGCCACTAAACCATCCAAAGGCGCAGACCCGGCTTTTTGGATCAGAATGCTGTTTTCCTGTCTGGTGGATGCCGATTTCCTGGATACCGAAGCTTTCATGGATCCGCAAAAAGCGGCTGACCGGCAGGGTTATGCGGCGCTAACGCAGCTCTTGACCGTATTCGATGAATACATGACACAAATCGGTCAAGGCGCTGAACCTACCGTCGTCAATCGCGTGCGCGCCGAGGTATTGAACCGTTGCCGGGAACAGGCCGAGCAACCGCCCGGCCTCTTCTCTCTGACGGTACCCACCGGCGGCGGCAAAACCCTGTCTTCGCTGGCCTTCGCCCTCCGTCATGCCGTCAAGCACGGAAAACGGCGTATTATCTATGTGATTCCCTACACCAGCATCATCGAACAAACCGCAGATGTGTTCCGGCGCATCTTCGGCAACGACGTGTTGGAGCATCACAGCAATCTGGATTCGACCGATGAGACTGCCCGCAGCCGGGTAGCCTGCGAAAATTGGGATGCACCACTGATTGTGACCACGTCGGTACAGTTTTTCGAGTCGCTATTCGCTTGCCGCACCAGCCGGGTGCGTAAGCTGCACAACATCGTCAACAGCGTGGTGGTATTGGATGAAGCGCAATTATTGCCGCCGGATTTTCTCAGGCCGATTCTGCGTTCTATTCAGGAACTCAGCCGCTATTACGGGGTAAGCATGGTGCTCTGCACCGCCACGCAACCGGCGCTGGGCCGTTATAACACCTTCGATTTCAAGCTGGATGAAGGTCTGGATGGCGTGCGGGAAATCACGGCAAGCCCTATCGAACTGCATGATCGGTTACGCCGGGTAGCGGTGAAACTACCGGCTGACTTGCATGAAACTGAGACTTGGGAATCGCTGGCCGGGCGCTTACAAAACCACGAAACCGTACTGTGCGTTGTGGATCGCCGTGACGACTGTCGCACACTGCACCAATTAATGCCGCAAGGGACTTTGCATTTGTCGGGGTTGATGTGCGGTCAGCACCGCTCAGCAGTCATTGCTGAAATCAAAAATCGGCTTTGCAATAAAGAACCCGTTCGAGTCATCAGCACCCAATTGATCGAGGCGGGGGTGGATGTGGACTTCCCGGTGGTTTATCGGGCGCTGGCGGGATTGGATTCGATTGCTCAGGCAGCAGGCCGCTGTAACCGTGAGGGCAAGTTGCCGGAGTTAGGTCAGGTCGTGGTGTTCGTGCCGCCCAAACCGGCGCCGGTCGGGCATTTACGGCAAGCGCAGGATTGCGGACGGCAGATGTTGCTGCAAGGGTTGGCTGATCCTTTGGCTCCCGAACACTTTATCCCGTATTTCCGGCAACTGTATTGGGGCAAGGGTGACGGCTTGGATCGTCACGATGTTTTAACTGATCTGAAACCCAACAAGCATTTGGAGTTTCTATTCAGCAGCGCTGCCCGCAAGTTCCGGATAATCGAC
>JAZBPA010000130.1:0-3103 GCA_036351435.1 Candidatus Competibacteraceae bacterium | reverse complement strand
GTCGTTTTGCTGGCTTATGCCAATCGTATTGAGTGCTGGGACAGTGAGCTATATGACACGCTATTGGCTAATGAGCCGGAAGACTTTGCTCGCCTAGCTGAAGACATCATGAGCGGCGGTGATTCAGTACCGGAACGGGAAGAAAAACGACCGGAATACCCCGATATGCTGATTGTGCCTCCCGGCCCTCGGCATTGACCGGTGCGCTAAACTTTAGGCAGGGCACTCCAACCCCGGCAGCTTTCTTTAAGCTGACCCACAGCACCCATTAGCAGCAATCCGGCACTGATACCGGCCAAATCAATGAGCACGTCGTATTGATCCGGCTGACGCCCGTCGATAAACAGCTGCATCAGCTCGGTGGCCAGCGCTAAAGCGGTCAGCAAACAGAGCAATCTTAACCAACCCAAATCAGCCCGTGTCCAGAAAAGCAACATCGCAATAGTAGCAAACAGGCTGAAATGTCCTAGTGTGTCGACGTCCAATCCACTATCGAACTCTTTACCCAACGGAAATAATAGATTCAGCCAATTTTCCAACACTTGCCGAATTGCGGGGGGCATCAGGATGCCGATTAACGTTAAGCCCAGTACCGTCCAAGTCAGAAAACGTGGCAGCGAGGCGACCGGCCGCATCAACCGCCAGCCAGTCCACAACACCAGTCCAATCCACGTAGAAAGCAACAAGCCGCGTACACTTTCCACCCATACCCGGCGGGTTAGTCCATCCACGACCAAACTGTGCAAAACCACCCGACCCGACAGAGTCGTCAGCGCCAAGTCAATATAGAGCGGCAGTGCAGGAGCACGGATATTGACTACGCGATCAAAATGTTGGCGATGTTCCGTACCGGGCCAACGGATTGCCAAGCGGTTATGGGGCTTTTCTGCTAGCGGCTGTTTCAGGACCAGCCGGGCTTGCTGGCCGGGCCGAGCTTGCGGCAATACCGGGCCGACGCTGATGATGCCGGTTAGCCGCAAGGAGTCAAAAGTTCTCGGTGCCGATAATGACCAGCGCAGCGCGCCCCTGCCGGACTGCGGGATGTGTAATGCAAGACCCTGAGCACCCTGTTCCAGTTTCAGTTTGCCCCGCTGTTGTATCGCGGAATTGCCGTCGGGAAAGTCGATGAGCGCCGGCGCTATCCGCTCAAAACGTATTTCGGGCTGATTGATGAGTAAAGAGAGCAAGACAAGTCCCAAAAGCACCAGGCTTGTTGTGATGTTGCGTAACGACCAAATCAAAAGGCTTACGCGCCGATTTGACGGTTCAGATAAAATCCAATGCCGGGAACCGTTGTTGCCAATCGACCTCAGTGTTCCACCAACGCTGAGCAACAGTGGTGTAAAGCTGACGATAATCTACTGTATGGCGAAGATCACCTTTTTCAAGTTGGTGCAGACTGGGTTGCTCGCCGAACAGCCCACCTTTGACCCGGCCTCCCAGAATAAAATGAGGGGCTGCCGTGCCATGGTCAGTACCCTGGCTGGCGTTTTCAGCAGCTCGCCGACCAAATTCGGAATAACTCATTATCAGCACATCATTCCATAGACCCGCTTTACGCAGCGTTTGCCGGAAAACCGCCAACGACTCGGCCAGTTGAGTTAAAAGCTGACGGTGGCGAGACTGTTGGTTATTGTGGGTATCGAAACTGCCGATCCGAACTTTAAAAACCGGAATGTTCATTCCGGCGAGCAGCATGCGAGCAACCTGATGCAACTGCTGCCCCAGCGCCGTTTTCGGGAAATCCAAAGTATCCTGCTTGAGCGTATTGTCCAGATAGTGTTGGAACTCAATACCGGCTTGGCTCACGGCTTGCCTGACAGCCAAGATATGCGCCAAGGCGTCCGGCGTCCTATCCGACGCTTGAGCCGTCTCCAGACGCGCCGCTTCGCGGGTGAATGACTCCGGCTTTTGCAATGAAATTACCTGTAGTGTCCCCCCTTGGAGTGGCCCGTCGTCACCGCCGAGAACCACGACGTCCGGCAATGCAGCCTGTTTTTGTTGCGGAACGGGTAGACTGCGTGCAACCCAACCCTGATGCAACACTTGCTCGCTATCGGATGCCGTTTCCCAAATATCGATAGAGCGAAAATGCGAGCGATTCGGTTGCGCATAGCCAACACCCAACACCCAAGCCAGTTCAGCATCCTGCCAGGCGGGCATTAAGGGCTCCAGGGCCGGGTGCAGCCCCAGGTGTTCATCCAATTTTAGAACCTGGTTGCGCTGAATCGCCAATTTGGGCCGTAGCCGGGAATATTCCGGGTCCACGAACGGAACTACCGTGTTAAGCCCATCATTACCCCCATTCAGTTCAACCAGCACCAGCGATTTTCGGGCTAGCAGGGTGGCTGCGGGCTCTTCCGTGCCATTCGCCAAACGGGGCAGCCAGGGCAACATAGGGGTCAGAACAGCGCACTGTAAGAGTTCACGACGACGCATGACGGGACTCCTCAGGGTTACTTGAGTTGATAACGTGGATCGAGCAGCGATGCGATCAATTGAGCGCGCACGCCTTTTTCGTCCATCGCCGGATCCGTTTTAGGTCCGGCCATCGGCCACAGTAATTGCGCTAACACGTTTTCGTCAAGGGGTGTCCAAGCCTGCCCGGCACGAGCGCTTTCATCCATGAGATCACGGGTAATTTGTCGAATAAAGCGCTCCCGGGCCAGCAGCCGGTCAGCATCAATCCAGGCGGTATGGCCCGGCCAACCTCTGACATCAGGAGGATCAAGCAGATCCTGTCCCATTTGCTGACTGAAGGCGATCAGACGACGCTCCGGCGGTGCCGGCAGCTCGAAACGATAGAGCGTGCCGATAACTAACTCAATCGGTGATTTGATCAAGCTGCCGCGATTTTCCAGCGCCCAAAATGCCTCGCTGAGTAAAAGCTGGCGCAGTAGAGGTCGAATCTCGTAACCGGATTCGCGAAATGATTTCGCTAACCGTTTAACTTCCTTGGGGTCAGGTTCGGGCGAGACAAACTCGCGCCACAGTTGTTCGACAATAAACTCCGCGGTACGAGGCTTTTCGAGCAGGATAGCAATGATGGCGTCAGTGCCGAAATGCCCGGTGCGACCGAGAAAGTTCTTCTTGCCGTCATCGT
>JAZBPA010000129.1:0-24554 GCA_036351435.1 Candidatus Competibacteraceae bacterium | reverse complement strand
GCTGGCAGCGTTAAGTGCCGGACAGCATGCCGGTGGTGATCGTCGCGGTCAGCAATCGGCAGCACTTTTAGTAGTGCGGGAAGGTGGCGGCTATGGCGGACATAATGATCGCTATGTGGATATTTCGGTTTACGATCACGCTACCCCGATTGAAGAACTGAAAAGGCTATACGCCATTCACCGGCTCACGTTTTTCCGCAGCGATCCCGCTGATCTAGTGACTGTGGATAACGCGCTCGCTAATGAATTGCAACAAATCCTACAGGCGCGTGGATTTTACCAAGGCGCTGTCACTGGGGTGTTTGACGACGCCACCCGCAGGTCATTGCACGATTTCATGGGTTGGGAAAACTACGACGAGCGCATCCGCGACGATGATTTGATTGACCTTGAAGTCATGGCGGATATCCGAGTCAAGCACCAAGCTTGGCTAGAACGCCGCGCCGCGGGTTCAGCCTAACCGAGGTCCCACCGTTCCCGCGCCACGAACTCCGCTGACTCCGCTCAATCTTTCTAACCGAAAGTCCCGCCATTCCAGCCCCAATGACTGGCGCTGACGTCGGTAAAATTCAGAAATACGCGATTCGGCGAAATACCCAGTTGTTCCTGCAACAGCGCACAGACTTGCTGTGCTATCTGCTTATTGGTACCTCCCCCAAGTCCGCCGATACTCCGCACATCCGCAAAAGCGGCATCGCCTGAAGCCCCGGCCATTAACATTGGCCCCGAGCGCAGTGTTACCATGACATAGCTTTCCGGCTTACCAATAGATTCGGAGAGTATTTTTGACAGCGCTGACAGCAGGGGTTGTTGTTGATCGTCAGCGACCGGAGTGACGGTTTGCAGTTGCAGCAAAGGCATGGTTTATCTCCTTAGTATCACTTGAAGCGAAGCAAGCGCTGGTTATAACAGCGCTGTGCATTGATCGCCTTAAGTATATCAGTCCTAATCCAGCTCTGACTCAGCCGGATAACAAGCCTTGCTCTATGTCATCGACCGAAGCGTGCCGGATATCCGTGCCTTTAACCAAGTAAATCACATATTCGGCGATGTTTTTCGCATGATCACCGATTCTTTCCAATGACTTAATCATGAAAATCACATTGATGGCATGGCCGATAGTCCGCACATCTTCCATCATATAGGTAATCAGATAACGCAAGGCGGATTGAAATTCCCGATCCAACTCGGCATCGCGTTTAGCCACGGTTAACGCCTTCTCCACATCCAGGCGAGCCAACGCATCTAGGCTGCCCCGTAACATCTCAACAGCCAACCTTGCGGTGCTCATCACATCTCGAAACAATCGATTACTCGGCGGGCTGGTAGGGCTGTCGTAGATGTGAACGACCATACGGGCGACTTTTTCGGCTTCATCACCGATGCGTTCCAAATCATTGGCAGTCTTGGCCAGTGACATGATGCTGCGCAGATCACTGCCCAGCGGTTGGCGCAACGCCAGTAGGTTCACGCTTTCCTCATCGGCTTTGAGGTGCATCGCGTTGACTGCCTGATCTTTGGCAATCACGTCCCGGGCAGCGGTTAAATCCTCATCATCCAGCGCCTTCAAGGCGCGGTTGATCTGATCTTCGACGAGACCACCCATTTCCAACACTAGATTACGGAGGTTGGACAAATCCTGATCGTAACTTTTTACCGTATGTTCATCTTTGGTGATGACCATCTCAATTCTCCTACGCAGAACATCACGTTCTGCGCCGCTGGATGAAGGATCAGCCGAAGCGACCGGTAATGTAATCTTCGGTCAGTTTATGGCGCGGGTTGGTGAAAATCTGCTCAGTTTCGCCGACCTCAATCAAATCCCCAAGATGGAAATAAGCAACCCGTTGCGACACCCGAGCAGCCTGCTGCATCGAGTGAGTGACAATCACAATGGTGAAGTTGGTGCGCAGTTCGTCGATCAATTCCTCGATTTTGGCGGTGGCGATGGGATCCAGCGCCGAGCAAGGCTCATCCATCAAAATCATCTCTGGGCTGACAGCAATAGCCCGAGCGATACACAGCCGTTGCTGTTGACCGCCGGATAGACCCGTGCCGGGTTGATCCAGCCGATCTTTAACTTCGTTCCACAAACCGGCTTTTTCCAAACTACCTTGCACCAATTCGTCAATTTCCGTTTTGCTATTGCACAGACCATGGATGCGCGGCCCGTAAGCGACGTTTTCGTAGATGGATTTGGGGAACGGGTTGGGCTTTTGGAACACCATGCCAACCCGGGCGCGCAATTGCACGACATCCAATTCCGGGTCATAAATGTCTTGCTCATCAAGCGCCATTTTCCCGGTCACCCGACACACATCAATGGTGTCGTTCATCCGGTTCAAACAGCGTAAGAAAGTCGACTTGCCGCAACCGGACGGGCCGATAAAGGCAATCACCTGTTGCGCGCCAATGTCCAGATTTACGGTTTTAATGGCGTGTTTTTCACCATAGTAAACATTGACATCCCGACAAACCATTTTAGGATTGGCGACGCTAATTTCGCCGACGGTGCGCCGATCATTGCGATCGGATACTTTGTCGGCTGGTTTTTCCTCAACGGGCTCCATGGCACCGTCCATCGGGATACCCCCATTCATGCTATCAACTGTTGTGCTCATCAATCATAACCCCGTTAACTCTTGAACGCTAAATTCGACAGGCGACCCATTACCAACGCCGCTCGAAACGCTTACGCAAGATTACCGCCACTGCGTTCATCAGAATCAAGAAACCCAGCAATACCATAATGGTTGCCGAAGTACGCTCGACGAAAGCCCGTTCAGGTAAATCCGACCACAGGAAGATCTGTACCGGCAACACCGTGGCCGGGTCCATGGGGCTACCCGGCACATCGACAATAAACGCGATCATACCGATCATCAGCAGCGGCGCTGTCTCGCCCAGTGCCTGCGCCATGCCGATAATGGTACCGGTCAACATGCCGGGCAACGCCAGCGGCAGCACATGATGAAATACCATTTGCATTTTCGATGCGCCCATCCCCAGAGCGGCTTCGCGAATTGACGGCGGCACCGATTTCAAGGCGGCACGACTGGCAATAATGATGGTCGGCAGGGTCATCAAGGTCAGCACTAAACCGCCAACCAATGGCGCAGAACGTGGCAGACCGAAGAAATTTATGAATACCGCCAAGCCCAGCAAGCCAAACACGATCGATGGCACTGCCGCCAGATTATTGATATTGACTTCAATCAAATCGGTCCAGCGATTCTTGGGTGCAAACTCTTCCAGATACACCGCCGCTGCCACGCCGATGGGAAACGATAGCGACAGCGTTACCAACAGGACGAAGAAAGACCCCATCAATGCACCGCGAATACCCGCCAGCTCCGGCTCACGGGAATCACCGTTGGTAAAGAAGATGGTATTAAATTTCTTTTCGACCTGACCCTTTGCCACCAACTGGTCGACCCAAGCAATCGCATTATCTTTAAACGGCCGATCGTCTTCGTCGGCCTCTCGATTAATGCCGCCTTTTATAAAGGTATCTACGGTATCGTCAGCGATTAACCAAACGGGCTTTTTAGTCCCGATCAACGCGGGATCCTCCAACACCATATCCCGTAACTGGAATGTGGCCCCGGAGCTGATCAAGCTATATAAATCGCGGCGATCTCGCCGACTCGATACCGAAGGAAATTCCTCGCTTAACGCATCTCTCCACAACTGGCGGTAATTGGCGCGGGATAACGTGTTTTCTTCACGGGTACCGTCCGGATCGATAACTTCCTCAGAAAAATCAATCTCCAACTGGATATAGGTCTGCTGAAAAGCGGAGTGCCCTTTGCCGATGATGTCGACAAACAGCATGAACACTGCCAACAGACCGAGACTGATCGCGATCAGCCCATAGGCTCTGAACCGCTTCTCAGCGGCATGACGGCGTCTCAGACTGGCATTGACCTGAGCAGTGGCGCTTTTCCGCTCCGGTTTGCTCGGTTGATTAGGTTTATCGCTGGAATTATTCATATTGCTCACGGTATTTTCTGACCACGTGCAGGGCGATGACATTAAGTGCCAGGGTGATGACAAACAACACTAGCCCCAGAGCGAATGCGGATAAGGTCTTGGCACTATCGAATTCCTGATCGCCTGTCAATAACGTGACGATTTGGACAGTAATGGTGGTGACAGCATCCAACGGATTAGCCGTCAGGTTAGCGGACAACCCTGCCGCCATGACCACAATCATGGTTTCGCCGATGGCGCGGGACACCGCTAACAGTACCCCACCCACGATACCGGGTAATGCTGCCGGCAGAATCACCCGTTTAATGGTTTCAGAGCGGGTTGCGCCCAGCGCGTAAGAACCGTCGCGCATGGACTGCGGCACCGCGTTGATTACATCGTCGGACAGCGAAGAGACAAACGGAATAATCATAACGCCCATCACTAAACCCGCTGCCAGAGCGCTTTCCGAGGCGACCTCCAGGCCGATCGACTCACCGAGTCCACGAATCGTAGGGGCAACGGTCAGCGCCGCAAAGAAGCCATAGACCACCGTGGGAATACCGGCAAGTATCTCTAACACCGGTTTCGCTGAAGCACGGAACTTGGGGGTCGCGTATTCAGAAAGGTACAAGGCTGACATCAACCCGATGGGAATAGCCACCACCATCGCGATGATCGAAATCAAGAAGGTACCAACCAGCAACGGCACTGAGCCGAAGGAACCGGTTGAACCGACCTGATCGGCCCGCAATGAGGTTTGCGGACTCCAGTGTAGCCCGAACAGGAATTCGGTAATCGGCACCTTGCCGAAAAACAACACCGATTCGAACAACACCGACAACACGATGCCGGCGGTGGTAAAGATCGCGATAGTCGAGCTGGTAATTAAGAAAAACTTGGTAACACTCTCTACCCGATTACGCGCCCGTAATTTTGGGTTGATGAAGTGCCGACCAAAAACCACTCCAGCAGTAGCGAGCACCAACACAATGACCCACAGTGCAGCAGTGCTGATATTTTGCAGGTGTGCATAACGGTCCGCAGCAGCGGTCATGATTGGGTCAGGACTGCTTGAGACGATGTTACCGCTGACCATATTCTTGATATTGTTCAGCAGCAAATTCAGTTCCGCTTCCGGTACTTGGCGTACTTCCAACGGTAAACCCGCCACTACCAATTGGGTAATGACGCTGGGCGACAGCGAAATCCATAAACTGAATACAATCAGCGCCGGCAAGGCGCACCAGAGCGCGGTGTAGAAACCGTAATAACCGGGCAATGAATGGAGATGTTTAATGTGGCCGTCCGCCAGGGCAACGGAGCGACTGCGTCCGAGAAAAAAACCGATCGTCGTTAGGATCAGTAATATCAGCAAGAGGTAGGCAAGCATAGAGGATGTTCAGCAGCCGAGAAAGTTAATCGAAATATGGCGGCATAACTATCGCGCCCCATCAGTAACATTGTTTTATCAGTACCTAATAAAACAATGGTGACCGGCCAAGCCGGTCACCACGCGACAACAAGCACTTGTCGTATTTACAACGTGTTAAGATTTTTGGCGTTATCCGCAAACTGCTGACGTTCTTCTTCCGGCATCGGGATCATGCCTTTGTCGGCCAAGTAACCTTCCGGTCCCCAAGCCTTATCGGAAGAAAACTCAGCCAAGTATTCCTGAATTCCGGGGATCACCCCAACATGCGCTTTCTTGACGTAGGTGTACAAAGGACGCGACACCGGATAATCACCGGAGGAAATATTTTCGAAGGTCGGCTCTACGCCATTGATATGCGAGCCTTGCACTTTATCCGAGTTTTGGTCCAGGAAGCTATAGCCGAAGATACCCAGGGCAGTCGGATTAGCCTCTAATTTCTGGACGATCAGATTATCGTTTTCCCCGGCCTCAATAAAGGCGCCGTCTTCGCGAATGGTATGACAAGCAGCCTTGTAGGCATTCTTGTCGGTTTTGCCCATCGCTTTGATCCAGCCGAATTCGTCACAGCCGGCTTCCATCACCAACTCAACGAACGCATCGCGGGTACCTGAGGTCGGCGGGGGACCCAACACCTCAATTTTGGCATCGGGCAGGTCTGGATTGACTTCTTTCCAGGTCATGTAAGGGTTAGGAACAAACTTCTCGCCACCGATGGCAGGCACTTCTTTAGCCAGAGCAAGATAAATATCTTTAACGGTCAGATTGTAATGCGGCGCGTCTTTGGAGTTGGCGATGGCGATGCCGTCATAACCCACTTTAACCTCGACGACTTCGGTGACGCCATTTTTCTTACAGGACTCAATTTCGGAGTCCTTGATCTTGCGGGAAGCATTGGTGATATCAGGGTGTTCAACACCCACCCCGGCGCAGAACAATTTTAAGCCGCCGCCGGACCCGGTGGATTCGATTTTAGGCGTTTTGAAATCGGATGTTTTGCCGAACTGTTCGGCCACCACCGTGGCGAAAGGATAGACGGTGGACGAGCCTACGATGCTGATGTAATCGCGGGCTGCTTGAGCGTTTACTAAACCTACTGTGGCGATAGCCGCTGCAACGGCGCTGCAAACGAGGGCTGCTTTTCTCACAAAAACCTCCAAGATGCTTTTAAGAAAGATCAATGACTCTATGTCAGAATTGCTACAATTTGATGACAACGTTGATCGGGGAAGAAAAAATACTCCAATCAAACTGAGGTCAAGTTACAGGTGGTTTGCTGCGATTTGATGACAAGCGTTGTGCTGTGCCGGCAAGACGCTTTCTGCGCTTGCCGGTGGAGGGGCTGAGCAGTTTCGGTTGGATTATTGGGTATTAGCAACTAGCTTTTGTTTGAATTGTGCTTTGTTCACTGTCCGTTCTTGCTCCGATAATGGAATCAACCCCAGCTTAGTGAGATACCCTTCCGCGCCCGATGTCGAATCGGCGGTGAATTCTTTTATATATTCTTTCAAGCCAACCACTTGGTTAAGATGCGCCTCCTTAACATAGAAGAATAAAGGCCGTGACAAGGGGTAAGTACCATCGGCAATGGTATCGAAAGTCGGCTGTACTCCATCGATTGTCATCCCTTGCAACTGATCGTTGTGTTCCTGCAGCAAGCTGTAGCCAAAGATCGCTAGCGCATTCGAGCTGTCTTGCAATGTTTCGAGCAGCTTTTCATCATTCTCACCACCTTCGGTATAAGGACCATCCCGCCGGAAGCTATCACAGGCAGCGGCATAACCGACAGAGGAGGATTGCTTCAGCTCCTTGACCAGCTCGAACTCTTCACAGGCCGGCTCCATTACCAGCTCGCGGAACGCGTCACGGGTGCCGGAACTTTCAGGCGGTCCGAAAATTTCGATGGGAATAGCCGGCAATGAGGGGTTAATATCTTGCCAGTTGTTATACGGGTTCTTCACCATTCTTTGCTCACCACTCGGATCTGGCACACGGCGGGAAACTGCCAGATATAGGTCCTTGCGAGTTAGAGGAAAAGCCTCCATTTGTTTGGCCCCTGCCAGAACGATGCCGTCATACCCAATCGGCACTTCAAGAATGTCTTTTACGCCGTTTACCTCACAAACCTGAGACTCGGAGTTCTTGATCCGCCGTGAGGCATTGGAAATGTCCGGGTGATCAGAGCCGACGCCGGCACAAAACAATTTCAGCCCACCGCCACTACCGGTCGACTGAATATCAGGCCTTTTGAAATCGGTATTACTGCTGAATCGCTCGGCCACTTCAACCGCGAACGGGTAAACCGTCGAGGAGCCGACGATGCGAATGGTGTCACGGTTAATTTCGGCGTATGCGGTGCTGGAAAAAAGAACGGCTGCTAGTGCGGTATGGATTAATGTGTTCATTGCTACTCAAGCTGGTTATCTGATTATTGGTTACGGGCTTCGCGGTTAACTTAGCGAAAATCTGTAACCTCAGGATGTCTATAACGCAACAGTTGGTAACAACGTGTAACAAACTCCCTGCATATCTCCCTACCCCCCCGTGCCTATCGGGTATCCGAGCAGCAACATTAATTCAGCGCGAACGGTTACAACTCTTGAAGCTTCCGACACTTAAGAACGCCAAGCTTATTCTATCCGGCATGACCCAACCCCAATACAACCCGGACGCCTATCGTCACCAGTAAGCCGATGAGCATGACTGCGAAACCTCTGGCTGTGACGCAATGGCGGATAAAAGGTGCGTTACAAAACTCATGCAGCGTCGCTAGGTAAAGGAACACACCCGAGGCAAACGCCAGCGCAAACGCCTTGACGCTCAAAGCAACGTCACCACTCAGCATTTCGCGCGCATCGACACCGGCAATGATTCCGAGTGGCGTTGCAAAGGCGAAAACGGAATAGAGCAACACACTTTGCCTACGCGTCATCGTGCTGCGGACCATGTAAATCGCCAACCCAAAGCCAGCGGAGCCTTTGTGCGCCAATATTGCGATCAGGATGAAAAAGGCCGATTCGGCTTCACTGATTCCTAAAGCCGTGCCGAGCAGAAAAGAAGGAATCGTAATCATCACGGTCATGATGAGTGGGATAACAGGTGGTGAGAGCGTCGCTCCACCGGCCCGCGCCTTAGCGTGCTCAGCGACATGCTCGATGGCCAACAGCATTAGAAAAGCCACAATCGCTACGATTGGCGCGTAAGGAAACGCTACTGATGGGAACGCCTTGCCGAACAGATGAAAACCCGCCGGCAGCATGATGAGAAGAGAGAGTGCCAGGAATACCCCAGCGGTGAATGCCTCGCCGTGCGGGAACTCAGCGTTCTTTTTGGCCTCATCGCTGTGAGTCAGAGGATAAATGCCCCCAAGGACGGCTGCGCCAAGAATAAGAACAAAGGCAATGAGCTCTAGTTTCGTCATCGGTTATGCCAGTTATATTTCTTGTTGTTTATTCGCGAGGTGAGGCTACTTTGACGCGTTTCGAGCGCATCGAAGGTTGGTGGCTGAGCATAACGCATTAGCAAGCGAACAGCTCAATTTCCCTAACCACAATCAATCGGAAGCTGCTTGCGTCCAGCATTAAATGTTGACAAATTATTGACAACTATTGCTGCGCGCTATGGATGCTGGAACATATCGCCAATCTAGTCTTCAATCCACATAAACAACCAAATAACTAGGTTCTAAGCTATACCTGCAGGTTAGAGCAGCAATTTTGTTCAAAAAAACTGATAGTCTATGTCTATGGCAATGATTTACAAAAATCATCCATAGAACACCTTATATACGGCTATATTTTATATAATTTTAGTGGTTATAAGACATAAAATTATTTATTACATATTTAAACTGAATTGACCACTGATTCCTATGATTGTAAAAAATTGTCACTGACAACGATCTTTTTTGTTCATTATTTGTCAACATAGTGGCAACTGGAGAACATACGTGAACATGAATCCAAGATACCTACTGTTGATACTTTTTTTTATCGCGCTCGCAGCTCCCTTGATTAGCAAACATTCGGGCAATACCGAACTCAGGCAAGCGCCAGCCACCAGTTACTCACAATTTATTTCAGAGGTCAGAAACGGCTCGGTTGATAAAGTCTACATCCAAGACCGTACCATCATCGGGGTACGCGATAACGGTGAACGGTTCCAGACTTATGATCCCAATGACCCCGGCTTGATGGGTGATCTGCTAAATAACAATGTCAACATCACCGCGCGTCCACCCAAGCAACCCAATGTCTTATTACAGGCGCTGATCGGCTGGTTCCCCATACTTTTGCTGATAGGTGTTTATGTCTACATCATGCGCCGGGGCATGGGCGGCGGAATGGGTGGTGCAGGAGCCATGAACTTTGGCCGCAGCCGAGCGCGCAAACTAGAACCTGATGCAGTCAATGTCACATTCTCTGATGTGGCCGGCGTTGAGGAAGCCAAGGATGAGGTTACGGAATTGGTAGAGTTTTTGAAAAACCCGAGCAAATTTCATCATCTCGGCGGTAGGGTACCCCGTGGGGCGTTGATGGTAGGTTCCCCAGGGACCGGCAAAACATTGCTCGCCAAGGCGATTGCCGGCGAAGCTGGTGTGCCCTTCTTCAGTATTTCCGGTTCCGATTTTGTTGAAATGTTCGTGGGTGTCGGCGCCTCACGAGTGCGCGATATGTTTAAGCAAGCCAAGGAACAATCACCTTGCATTATCTTCATTGATGAGATCGACGCGGTCGGTCGCCGCCGCGGTGCAGGTATGGGCGGCGGTAACGATGAACGGGAACAAACCTTGAACCAGTTGCTGGTCGAGATGGACGGATTCGAGGGCGACCAGGGCATCATCGTCATTGCTGCAACTAACCGGCCTGATGTGCTGGACCCCGCATTGCTCAGGCCCGGGCGGTTTGACCGGCAAATTGTCGTGCCATTACCGGACGTGAGTGGTCGGGAGCAAATATTGAGGGTTCATACCCGTAAGATGCCATTGGCGCAGGATATTGACCTTTACACCATTGCCCGCGGCACACCGGGATTTTCCGGCGCTGATCTAGCCAATTTGGCTAATGAAGCTTCCCTTTTGGCTGCTCGCAGCGACCTATCGCAGGTCACTATGGCGTTGTTCGAGAAAGCCAAGGATAAAATTCTTATGGGTGCTGAGCGTCGCTCCATGGTGATGAGCGAGGATGAAAAGTTGTTGACTGCTTACCACGAATCCGGTCACACCATTGTCGGGCGGTTGGTTCCAGAACATGATCCGGTTCATAAAGTTAGCATCATTCCACGTGGACGGGCGCTCGGGGTCACGCTGTTTTTGCCTGAGCAGGACCGGTTCAGTCATAGTCGACGCCATTTGGAGAGTCAGATTGCCACGTTGTTCGGTGGGCGTGTCGCAGAGCAGTTGATTTTCGGTGAAGATGCAGTAACAACCGGGGCTCAGAACGACATCTCACGCGCCACTGAAATTGCTCGGAATATGGTCACCAAGTGGGGTTTATCCGACAAGTTAGGCGCTCTTACTTACAGTCAGGATGAAGAAGAAACTTTTCTCGGCCAGCCAATGAGTCAAAGTCGTCAGTTCTCACCGGACACTGCGATGCAAATTGACGTGGAGATACGTGCATTGATCAACCGCAACTACGAGCGGGCACGCACTATTCTGACTGAGCATCTGGACACCCTTCACGCTATGGCAACTGCCTTAATGCGTTATGAAACCCTTGAGAGCGAGCAAATTGACGCGATCATGGCTGGGCGAGAACCGCCGCCACCTCAGGATGGTATACGGCTGAGTAAAGACGATCACAGCAATCGGCCTAGTGGTAAGAGTCCATCAGAACTCCGTGGTGGTCGGCTCGGTCCTCCCGCCGAACAGCATCCCTAATTGGGGTGTTTATGAACTCATGCTTTGAAAGTGATGGTTAAAAAGAGTGGATTTCATAGCGTTTTGGAAATTCCGAAATGAGGTAATAACCATGTTGCATCCAGACTTAATTGAAGATCGTGTCAATCCAGATGGTGAAATAGCCAAGCGGAACAAAATGAAAATCTACATGGACGAAGCCAAGGCGCGACAGACTACCCACTGGGATTTGGATTACCTGACGACTGCGGAAATTGACGCTTTGATGATTCGTAACAAGCGTGTGAACTCATCAACGAATGTGACCCGTCCCAGCTGGCTTCATCAAAAACTGGATCTGGCCTTGCTGGCGTTGGCGCTGGGTGGTGGGTTATGGATTGGATTTTTGATGTTCTAGCCAGCTCTTCGCTATAGTGGCCGTTGGACACAAAGCATTATTTATAGACAAAACCTGCGCAAGCAGGTTTTTTTGTCATCTTTTTGTTGACATATATATGAACAAGGGCGTATAAATATAAACAGGCTAACAAAGCCGATACTTTAAAGTTAATCATGTAGAGGACAACCTAATGCGATCCAACAGTAAAGCAGCCAGTTTCATCAAGACAACCCTTCTGCCAACCTTTTTTATGGGTGCCCTAGTCGTGGGTATCGCCAGTAGCGCTACTGCAGGCTCTCAAAGTAAGCAAGCCGACTCCAAGGACATCGTCGATACTGCTGTAGCTGCTGGCAGCTTCACAACCCTGGTACAAGCTGTACAGGCTGCAGAATTAGTGGAAACTCTAAAAGGTGAAGGCCCTTTCACGGTTTTTGCCCCGACCGATGAGGCATTTGCAAAAATCCCGGCCGATCAGTTAAACGCCCTTATAGCCGACAAAGCCGCTCTGACTCAGGTCCTGACTTACCATGTAGTCCCAGGTAAAGTGATGGCTGCCGATGTTGTTAAACTGGAATCTGCTGAAACGGCTCAGGGACAATCCATTACCATAGACGCTTCTGATGGCGTCAAGGTTGATAACGCAACGGTGGTTCAAACTGATATCGAAACCAGCAATGGGGTCATTCACGTCATCGACACTGTATTGTTGCCGAAGTCTTAATATTTAAGCCTATAGTTACTAAAACGGCACTTCATTGAAATGCCGTTTTTTTTGCGCTTATCTCACCGTTGGCCTTGTTCTACGCCTACGGCAGCGTTCCGAACAATACTTTACATCCCCCCAAACAGCGGCCCATTTCCTGCGCCAGGAAATGGGCCGTTTACACACCACACAGATTTTCTCGGGAAGATACGGTTTTGCATGCATGAGACGGATTTCCCTAATTTTCCAGCTCCTAACAATCCTTAAGAAGACACTATGGCGCGGAGTACAGCAAGCGGGTGCAATTTCAAAGGCGCCAACCCCAACCAACGTGACACAAAGCCACCCTGTGATTGAGGGGTAAGCTGTGCCACTTGAAAATGGGCTATCTTGAAATACATCTTTAAATCGCTTAGCTGCAAGCCCTGATGCAGGTTATCCAGTATTTTCCTACGCTCATGACGTTGGGGACCTTGCCCGAGTAATTGCCGAGCAGCACGGAAATTGGGAAAGACGATGGACACGATGTCTTTGTCCGCATGTACCGTTATTTCGGTTCCATTACTGGAAACGAGCGACAATTGAGCAAAGACATCAATGTGTCGGTTCATGACTGCTTAGAACTATGGTGACTGTGTGTCACGAGTACGGATTTTCAACATGCCATTCATTTTCCACTTGGCGTGTTGTGAATCCGCTGACGTGCCGCTCGGGACATAGACTTCTAAGTTTTCAAATTCATAGGTAATTTCCGCACCCCGCCCGGTCAGCTTGTCGTACAGATCAACTGCCAAATCAGGCCATGTCTTATGCTGTGCATCGGTCATTGCTTGTCTCCTTCGATATAGAAACGAATGTTAACGGATTCTTGACATGTTCATAGCTTATGTCGATGTTTATGTTATGGACAAATAATTATTATGTCAATATTTTGTCTCATTTTCGTCAGCGTACGCGCTTTTGCCGAAACTGATCCTAGCCGCCGCAGTTTGCAATCTGCCCCAGCTTTAGGGAGTCAGGGTGTTTGGTTGCTGGGTGCATTACTCAGCGCTGGGCACAGGCAGCAATTTACGGGATTAACCATTAACCATTCTGCACGCTGGAGTGCGGCTCGGAAGTAGGGTTTATCTGGTAGATATGGCGACTAGCACAACTCGCGCAGCTTTGGTGGCTGTATCTAGTAAGGTGATTGGGATTAGCGATGCCGCGGTGCCGGATTAATCGGGCTAATTGGTGATAGGATTGGTAGCGAAACTTAGGGGGCTGGGAATTGGTATCGTTGTTTGCCGCCGATCAGGCTCGGCGGCTTAAAGATGTTTCAGTGGATTAGAAGCTGGACGCAAGACGATGCTGCGGTATCTGGCTCAATCGTCGTCGTCGTAGTAACGCCGTTTATGGTGATGATGTTTGTGCTTATGCTTGCGTGGCCGTTCGTAGCGATGAATATGAATCACTTCGCGTCTTGCTTTGGATTTTCTTTTGGCCACTATGGCCGAACTTGCCGCGCCGCCGACCGCGCCGCCGATGATGGCTCCATTCCGTCCACCGAGATGAGACCCTACGGCTGCTCCGACTCCACCCCCAACTGCACCAATCAACACATCTTCAAATTCAATATCACCGGCCTGTGCCGGTGCTGTGGACAGCAACAACACTGCAAGTGTGGTGCAAATCGCGATCTTCATAGCTTTCACCTTATCTGACCTCATAGGTTGCTTTAAGTACGGTTAATAGCCTTTTTTAGTACCTTAAGGCAGTAAAGATGAATGCAATCTGAACGGGTCGATTATCGTCCCCGGATCACCATCATTTTTTCGAGTGGCCGATCTGCAGGGGTGACGGGATCGAACCTATTGCCGCAATTCTTAAACAAGACCGTCAAAGAATTGCAGCATTGACCGGTTATCTTCTTTGTTTATGACACAACTCATTGGTTTTGATGGGATTGTTTATGAACAGAGAGTATCACAAATGGTATAGCCCGCATCTGGGCCGAGAGATGGAATTGCTGATATTCGGTCATGCCGGCGCGAAAGTGTTGATTTTCCCGACTCGCTGCGCACGCTTTTACGAATACGAGCAGCTCGGCCTGGTAAATGCCCTGAGCGCCAAGATCAATGACGGGCAATTACAACTGTATTGCCTGGATAGCATCGACGCCGAAACCTTCTACTGTGATTGGAATTGGCCGGGAGATCGCATTCGTCGCCATCTGCAATACGAAGAATACATTCTCAACGAAGTGTTTCCGTTGATGCGGCTGAAAAATGCTCATCACTGCACCATTTCACATGGGTGCAGCTTCGGCGCGTTTCAGGCTGTCAACATTGCCTTTCGCCATCCACACCTCTTTCAAAAAGTGGCAGCCCTGAGCGGTCGCTACGATCTGACCCAGCCCGTTGATGGATTCCGGGGACTCTTCGACGGGTACTATGATGATTTAGTGTATTTCAATACACCGAGCCATTTTGTCCCTAACTTAAGCAACGATTCGACTCTGCACCATATGCGGCAGATGGACATTGTGATGGCTATCGGTGAACACGATCCTTTTCTCGACAACAACCGCAACCTCAGTGCGACGTTGTGGAGTAAAGGCGTATGGAATGCCTTGCATGTCTGGAATGGCCGTGCGCATAGCGCCTCTCCGTGGCGTAAGATGGTGCCGCTTTATGTGTAGCTGTCGGTTAGCGCATGATCAATTTGATCCCAGTTGGCGCGGCACGCTGATAAGTTTGAAGCTTACCCTGGCAACAGAGTTTTCGCTGCTCGCTAGCTGTGTCTTTAATTCCTTGAGCAACGGCGAATCCAGAGGCACTGTCTGTCCCATCAATTTTCTGAGGATGGCCGGCAATTGATCGAAACCGTATAGAACCAGCTGATCGGTTCCAAAGGGAGGCGTTACAACGATCAAATCAGACTCGGGAATTTGAAGGGATCGGTCTGCAGGCAGCGGTTCAAGTTCCTGAGGCGTGTAGGGATACAACACATTGACGACGGTTGCCAGCGAATCGATATGCAGCAATAGCAAATATGCAGGTTGTTCCGCTTGCACCGCGAACGCCACCATCTCACCTTCGACCACTGTAATCCCGCGAGTCCCATCCGTCAGCGCCAGGCTGATATTGAACTTTGCCTCGTTTATTGGGGTTTGCAACCACTGTTTTATCCAGCGCTGACGCTGCACGCGGCGGACCAATTCCTGCAAGCCGGGATTCTCCAACCGCGCAATCAGGTCACCTGCGCCGCTGATCAACAATAGATCCCGCCCTTGTGTGCTGATGGTTACTTCCGGCTGGTCCTTTACCAAAGCAATTCCCGGCAAACTCTTAAGCGCGCTGACCAGTTCCGTATAGCGTGACTGGGGCATGGAGGCTGAGGCGATGTGGATAGTTAAAGCGTCGTTAAGCTTGGAATCGACATCGTTCGACGGTGGGGAGTGCGGTTGTTCGAAAAGCGCACGCGCGGCAAGCGTATTTGCATCGTCGTTGAGCTTGGGCAACATTTGCGGAGTATGTGGGTAGCGTTCACTTTCCATGAACACCTTCACCGCTTGATGCAATTCACCATAGCTAATCGTGCCATCGTGATTACCATCGGCGTTTCGGTGGCCACTAAGGACATGAAGCAAGGCATTGGTAAACGCGCCTTGCGGTTTCGCGGTCAGTGCCGAGTGAGGCAAATCCAGCGCGGTTTCATCATCGCTCGCCGCCGACAGAAAGAAAACATTTTGGTAGGGGTAAGGCTCATCCTGGCGGGTGCCGCAGCGATAACCGCACAAATCTGGATCGGCGAGAGCGGAAGCCGCACGGGTGTGCAACGCCGCATAGCGTGGTTGGAATCGCTGGGTCGGCAATGCGCTGCGGTATAACCCGCGTACCGCATTTCCTGAATAACAACTGTCGATCGCCACGAACAGCTTGCGATCTTTATCCAGTTGCTTGAGCAGAGGGCGTAGATCGCGCCGCCCAACAATCAGATTCTCGATTTGCTGTTCCAGCGTGCCGGAACCGGGAAAATCCACCGGCAGAAAAGCTCCCGAAGTGTCGGGCAACGGGAACTGGGTATGACGATCCCGGGCGCTGGTGCCGTGACCGCTCAGGTAGATGAAAACATGTTCGCCGGCTTTCGTTTCGCTGGAGAGGCGGTCCAAGGCGCCCAGGATGTTCGTGCGGGTGGCCTGTCCATCGACCAGGGTACGGATGTTTTGCGGCGCAAAACCCCAACGTTCCCGCAGCACGTTTTGCAATGCAGCTACGTCGTTTTTTGGTCCTTCCAAAGCGGAGATTCGCGGGCTTTGATATTGACCGACACCGACCAGCAGAGCATGCCGTTCCGCGAGCGATGCAGCACACAGCCCAAAAGCTAGAATCAACGACAGCGCGGCAGCTGAATAGGGTTTAATCGTCACAACAAGATGCGGTCATCAAACCTCAGCTTGTCGCTCAACAGCTGTTCAACCGAGCACATACCTTCGTCTCCACCATTCCAGCTGCGAAAAAGGGATTTTGTCGCTGCTCGACCTTGAAGCTTCTTAGACTTTTGAGGTTGGCTGGCTGAATTTTACTGAACAGATCGGTAATGCGGCCCTTGCTATCGCGATTGGCTTGCCCGGCTTGATATAGGTTGAGTCGTTCATTGGTCACCACTGCAGCAATCAAGGAAGGGCCATACGGTTGATGCGCTTTGAGGTCAAAGGTCATCTGCTCAGTTGGAATCACCAGTTTGCCGGCAGATACCTTATTCTCCGGGTTGAACTGGTTGGGAAACAAGATGGTCGTGTCATCGTTAGGGTCAACATGGATGACATTCAGGTAACCCGGTTGCGGGACTGTAACGCTGATGATTAGCACATCCCCTCCCGCATATTGATTCTGATTGATCTCTATTGGCAGCGGCGTTGCTTCCTTGACCAGCCCGGCAAGCTCCTGCCATTGTGGTCCGTAACCGTTGCGCAAGGGCTGGATTAGTAGCGGTCTTTGGATGAGCTCCGCTCTGCCGGTGACTTGGGGATTAAACATATTGGATGCGGGTATCGCTTTAGCGAGAATGCTTTCCACGACGTCCCGCAACCCTACGGCTGTCACGGAATTTTGCTGTTCCTGCGCTACGTCGCGAAGCACACTGTAAAGCGCCAGCGTGAAGAAACTGCCATTGGGAGAAGCTAGGGAACGTTGATTATCCTGAGCAGCCGCCAAGGTGACAAAGTCTTGGAAATTGCCCTGTAGTTTAGGTTCTTGCTTCTGTTCCGACATAGCGAAACCTTGTAAGTTGCTCTGTAGTTTGGGACCTTTCCCTTGTTCCGACGTCTCCACGGAGAGGTTGGGCATATCCGGGAAGGCGAAGAATTTGACATGGGGTTCGATATCGCCCCACGTCGCGGATGTGAAATTAGGCAACGACTTAGTGGCGGTTCCGCTGTGGCAAGCATCAATCAACACCAGTTTATTAGCGCTTGGCAATTGCGACAGTAACCGGTTGAAATGGTCATCAAGCAACGCATTGGTCAAGATTGTCTTGTTACCCTGCCGGACCGGGGCGGTATCGTGCATCATGAGGACTTCATCAATACCGTCCTGTTCATCGCCGTCACTGTCCTGGACACGAGTGCCGTGCCCGCTGAAGTAGATTAATACCCGGTCCTCCGGGGCAAGCCCCTGCATGACGCCAGTGGTGAGTTCTTTCTCGACGTTGGCCAAGCGTGCCTCGTTATCCTGTAACACTTTGATGGTGTCAAACCTCATCATTTTCGCTACTTCCGACATCATCTGAATATCGAGATCGATTCCCGGCAGGTCCTTGATTGATGCATAGTGGTAGTCACCTACCCCGATCAATAATGCCCGATCCTCGGCATGAGCGGTCAGAAGTACCCCGGACGCAAGATAACACCCGAGCGCATAAAGCACTGTAGCGAAAGCATGTTGTAAGCGAGCCATAGGCATGGGCGAAAATCCTCGTTATTCGATGCTCAAGGCAATAATTGAACTTCCACACGGCGGTTCAAATAGTGATCCTCTTCACTGTCGCCTTCATAAATCGGTTCCGCTTCGCCCCGCCCTGAGGTAGCCAGTTGTCCGGCCAGCGCAGGAAACGAGCGGGTTAATGCGATCGCCACCGTGTTAGCGCGTTGCTCGGATAATTGCTGGTTATAGCTTTCTGAGCCCTGAATGTCGGTATGACCGATAACCTGAATGCGACGGGCGGAGCCTTGTAAATCCACCAGGGCTTTGCCCAGCTCGTTGACTTGAAGGCGCCCGGCGTCGTCCAGAACAGCACTGTCATAGGCGAACTGCACCCGAATCTGCACGCTCGGTACCGAACTGAAACTGCGGCTGAGCGACAGGGTTTTTTTGAGCTGTTCTGCGGGGATAACTTGTCCTGCGGTCATTCTGTCCAATTGCCGGCGTAACTCGATTAGCCAATCGGGTGGTGGCCGCTCAGTAAAACGCTCTATAGCGCTGTTCACCGCGCCGACTGCTTCCGCTTCAGCGCCCTGGGCCAAATAGGCTTCTCCCGCGCGTCCCAGAGCCAATCCCTGATAATGCGCATCCTCGGCAAGCCGCCTTGCTGTTTCGAAAGCTGTCAAGGCAGTATCCGGTTGTTGCAGCTCCAGATAGGTCTGCCCCGCCGTATACCAGGCGGTGAAAGTGGGGCACAGTGCAATGGCCTGCTCCAACAGGGTTATGCGCTGGCGAGGCACGACGGTTTCCACCGCTTGTTGATACAGCGATTCACCCGTTGCGCAGTCCTCTGTCGCCAGCGCCGGCCCGATGATTAGCCCGGCAAAGACTAATACCCAGCGCCTATAAACCAAGTGCCTCATCATCCTTTTTGCACCGCGGCCAGTGCGAAATCGGCAATGGCATCGGGGCGAATGGTCACTGGATGTTGCCGACCCTCAGTGAGATCGACCACCCCGCGTTTGACGAACACTTCCAGTTCCGAATGGTGAACCACACCATCCTGAACGAAGTCGGCCTTGCCGGTGAGCCCGTCTAAAATGGCTTTGGTAAATGCGCCATGCCGCCAATCCGGATGTTCTTCGGAATATTCCTTACCCTGACTGCTGGCGAACACGATAACCCCGCTACCCGCATCGGAAAATTCCCGCGCCAGGCGGGTCATGTCCATCGCCGCGCGGCGCCCACGGGTACCGTAGATGCTGCCGGAGTGACAGGTGTCGGCGAGCAATATTACCTTACCCGGCAGGCTGCTGGTTACTTCCTGGAAATCCAACCACTTGATTGCACTGCTGCGCAGCTGTTCAGGGCGTCCATCGTGCGGCAGAAAATAAAAACTTCCCCGCTCGTCTTGAACGCCGTGTCCCGCAATAAACAAAATGGCAAGATCGTCCTGGGTCATCCGATTGAGGAAATCCAGGCTATCCAATACATTTGCCCGGGTCGCTTGCTGATTGACCAACGTTTGCACTTGGACTTTCCCGTACAAGCCACCCTCTTCCTGTTGAAAACGGCGCGCCAGGGCCTCGGCGTCGGCGGCGGCGAAACCTAGATTCAACGTTGGATTGGCGTATTCGGAAACCCCGATGGCTAACAGAAACAGTCTGGGTTTTGCCCAGTCTTGATTGGGTTTGTTGTCAGTGGAAGCTTCTGTCTGATAAGTCACATCCAGACTCACCACTGGGGAATCGCCGTAACGATTACGCGCTAGTAAATCAATTCGATTCGAACCCGGTTGCAGATTCACAGCCCGAGTCAATACCTTTTTTTCCTGTACCCGAACCAATCCGCGTTGTTGCTGAGCCGGACGGCCATTGACGCTGACCAATAGGGTCTCGGCACGTTCGTCGAGACCGACGGTCAATGCTTGTACGGCGCGACTTACCGTACCTTGGGGCGCTTTGATCAACTTTGGCGCCGGAGGCGCTTGCGCAATCAAGGTTTGTACAGTTTGGGTATCCTGACTAATACGCGCCTGTTGCCAACGTGCCAAAGCCTCGGTTTCGGAACCGAACTGCACGGTATCGGAAACCAGCTCCGGTCGGTATCGCTGAGCGGCGAAGCGCGCCACCGGAAAATAGTCTGCCGCCTTATCCAGACCGCGGTTTTGGTGCCAACCGATATACTGATCGCCGCGCGCGGAAGCGCCGTAATAGCCGGACGGTGTCCAAGCAACCCACTCGCCATTGGCACCGTGGAACAGGCTCAATAACAACTCACGGTGTGCGATATCCCACAAGCGCAGCGTTTGATCGGCGCTGGCCGACGCCAGCAAATTACCGTTCGGAGACACGGCCAGCGCCCAAATGTCACTGGTATGGCCGACAAAGTCACCCAATTTAGTGCCCTGAAGATCATAGGCGCTGAGAATCCCGTTGGCACCGCCGCTGATGATGAGCTTGCCATCGGGAACGAAGGTAAAGGCGCGGTGTTGATAACCGTCGTCCGGACCTCGTTCGATAACTGCGGTTACCTTTTTACCCTTGCGAATTTCCAAGCGGGTGACGGCACCGGTTTTATCCGCTTTAGGGCGTAGCTGCCACTGATCATGTTGAGTGCGGGTTCTGATAAAGCGTCGAGTTTTAGTTACGGGATGAGGCGATCCCAGGATGTCGCCTGCTCCCGGCAAGCGAATCTGGTACTCCAAGGGTGGTTGTTGTTTCGTCTGGGATTTCCCCCAAGCCAGCCACTGCCCATCTTCGGCAAAGCCTACGGCCCAGATGCTGGTGCCGACTCCCGATAATTTTTTCTCCAGCCGGCCATCGGTCAACGACCAAAGGTGTATCTCCTGCTGGCTACCGCCGCCGGTTGCTGCCCAGCGACCATCAGGGCTAACGGCGGTTGCGAGTACCGCATTATCGTGCCCCGGATAACTGACGATCTGCTTGCCGTCAGCGAGCCGATAGACCAGGCAGTGGGTATTCGCACCGCCGCTTACCCCAGTGAGTAAATAACCGCCGTCGGGACTGAAACTGAGGCTACTGACTCGGGTCTTTGACTTTGCCAAGGTTTTGATGAGCTTGCCGGTGCGATCGTCCCACAGGTGAATGGTGCGGTCGCTGCCACTGGAAGCGATGATCCCACGGCTGGAAACAGCGACCGCCTCCACCGGACCTTGATGCCCTTTCAGAATCCCGAGTAATTTCCCATCCGTTAGCTGCCAAAGCCGCAACTCGCTGTCCTCGCTGCCGGTTACTGCGCGCTGGTCATTCGCCGTAAAAGCAACGGCATAGATCGCATCTTTATGGCCTTGCAGGGTTTGCAACGGTTGATGTTGAGCAAGACCCCAGACAATGGCCGTTTTATCGAGACTGCCGGAAATCAGATAGCGCCCATCATCTGAGAAAGCCAGCGCCACAGCGATATTCACATGTCCCTTGAGTCGGGCGACGAGTTCGCCACTGGCAAAGTCGTACAACCGGATAGCGCCGACATCCTCACGGTTGTCGCCGGTATAGTGTGCCATCCAGCCACCTACGGCCAACCAGCGACCGTCGGGTGACAGGGCCATGGCGTAAATTTGTCCCACGCTACCGGAGCCGATTTCGCCGCGCAACGTGTGCACCGTCTGGCCGCTGGCGATGTCCCAAACGCGAATGACCTTGTCGTCGCCTGCGGACACTAATTGCCGTCCATCGGGGGTAAACGCGATGTCGTTGATAGTGGCCATGTGCCCGCCAGGGTCCAATTGTAAAATCGGCGCTTCCGCTGCCTGGGATGAGTTAGCCAAGCCGAGTAGCAAAAGCACCAAGCCGATCGGGAGGAAACGAATACGTTGCATTATCGAATCAACCATGTTGGGGTGGGCTAAGAAATACCCGTTTTGCGCCGTTCAATGACGTTATCCAGATTTTGCATCTTCGCCTGTTCGGTCTTGGCTTGCTTCTGCGCTTTGCTTGCTTGGCGTACCCCTTTTGATGGCCTGCTTTTCTTCTTGCGCGCCGGAGATCGTTTCTTCGCGACATACTGATCAGCTTCGGCATAAACCTCGACACGCTCACCGGATTGTCCCACCAATTCTTCGATGAAGCGGTTATCCCGTCTGACCAGATTTTGTACGTCTTGATATTCCTGTTTGGCTTCCCGGGCGGAGATCTGACCCCGTCGGTGTCGCGAGCTGATGTCACTGACTTGTCCTTGGCGGCATCTTTCCAGATTGGTTATTTTTCTTTTGACATTATTCAGCCTCACGGAATCGGATGTGGCGTCAGAGTCGATTCGGTTATACATGCCTTGCGGGCTCTCGCCAGTCTGCTGGGCCAGATTCGTTAAGTATCCTTTGGTGGTGTCCCGTAAGGTTTCGCCAGCAAAATCGACAATCGATTGTTTGAGTTGGGCACTGCTGTGCCTGCTGCCGCCTGGGTTAGTCACGAGACCACCGACGATGTTGCCCAAATCGTCAATCAAGCCGCCTACATTCTGCCCGGCAACTTTGGTAAACAAAGGTTGTTGAAAGTAGCTAACGTCGCCCTGAAAAGCTTGCACTTGGCTATTGCAGGTATCGCTAGGATCGCTGCCAGGAAATGATGAAGAGCCTGGAAGAAAAGCGTTATTTAAAAAATCCGTTTGTGCGCATCCTCCCAATAGAAGTAGTGCGAGCAATACAACAACACGGCCAAAACTGGAAAGATCCAATCTCATTGATCAAATCCTCTGCTGTCAACAATTTATATAGAAATCTCACTGACTGTAGGGCTGGGGGTTATACTGAGAACAGGTATCTATTTTTTCACCAAACCGGCTATTCCCAGTCTGGGCGAAAGTAATAGCAATACCTACTCGCCGAAATTCTAGAAACACTGATATGCAAGTATAGATCAATCCCATTGCTTGTATGGTGTTGCGACAATGGGCCGAACGTTAAACCGTATCCTGGCAGTTCTGAATCACACTGTGTTGCATTTTGTTACCATGCACGTATTCGATTGGGCCGGAGATTGAGTCATGGCCAGTGTAAGAAAAGCCCTGTGGTTGAGTCCGCAGGATTACCTCGACGGTGAATTGCACAGCGATATCAAGCATGAGTATGTCGCTGGCTATGTCTATGCCATGACCGGTGCCAGCGAGCCGCACAATTTGATCACCGGCAATCTTTTTGCAGCCTTGCACGCCCATTTGCGCGGTAAACCCTGCCGGGTGTTTATCAATGTCATGAAGGTCCGCACCGAAACAGCGTTTTATTACCCCGATATCATGGTTTGCTGCGATCCCGGGGACACAGAAGCCTACTATAAAACCTGCCCCGCTTTGATTATCGAAGTGCTCTCGCCGACCACAGAACGCGCCGATACACTGGAAAAGCGCATCGCTTATCAGACGTTGACCAGCCTGCAAGAATACGTGCTGGTGGTTCAGGAAAGGCCCGAAGTTAATATTTACCGACGGATCGTTGACGGCTGGGAGCTGGAGACGCTCAGCGCGGGTGATCAAGTGTCTCTGCGTTCCGTAGATTTACAGCTACCGATTGAGTTGATCTATGAGGACGTGCTGTGAACGCAATACCCAACGGGTTACGCGTTTCACAGGACTAAAGGTTTATCCAGTGAACGCCAGATTCCAAGTAGCGACCACTTTGTCCGCAACCCACGCTGCCGTTTCCTCGGAGAAGCTGAGAAAATGGGCGCTTTTCAAGTGTTCCTGAAACGCGGCCTCATCAGTGTAGATTTCGTAAAGGAAAATCCGCGTTGCGTCGTTGGGATCGCGGCAAACGTCAAAGCGAATACACCCTGCTTCGCGTTCTCGGGAATTTTTGGCCTGCTTAAGCATCGCCTGCATAAACGCATCACTGTGCTCAGGATGAGAGGTGAAATGAACAGTCACGACATACATTGAACAATCCTTCCAAACAGCCCTTAACCGAAGCGAACTTTTAAATCAGCGACTTGCTCCGGCGTTAAGAAGCGGGTCTTATGCTGCTGTAGCATGAGAAACAGCTTGGCGGTTTCTTCTAGTTCTTCAATAGCAAAAACAGCATCGTGGAGCGACTTGCCCGCCACTACCGGGCCATGATTGGCTAGCAGTACGGCGTGATGTTTCGAGGCCATTTCTCGTACCGCTTTAGCTAAATTGATGTCGCCCGGCGGGAAATAAGGAATCAATGGCAAGGTGCCGATTTTCATCACGTAGTAAGCGGTAATCGGCGGCAGAACATTGGCCGGATCAATATCATGCAAGCAGCTCACGGCGACCGAGTGTGTGGAATGCAGATGGACTACAGCGCCGGTTTTTGGCCGCTCATCGTACAT
>JAZBPA010000128.1:0-41757 GCA_036351435.1 Candidatus Competibacteraceae bacterium | reverse complement strand
CGTTAGAAGATGACGAGCTAATGAGCCAATGGGCGCAAAAAGGCTTCGCGGCGGCGCTGCGATCCCGCACCAAGAAAAAGTAGGCCGGATAGTGCAGCATCCGGCCTACGATTAGTTATTGATAATAAGCAGGCGCATTTCCAGCGGTCCATTTGATATTACAACCGATGCTGGGTTTCTGCTCAGTCGGCACCGGTTGCCCGGCTAACAACGCATCGACGGCGGCGCGCAGATCCGCGCCGGTCACTGGTTGCTGGTTCCCAGGTCGGCTGCCGTCGAACTGCCCGCGATAAACCAGCTTGTGCTCAGCATCGAATAAAAAGAAATCTGGAGTACAGGCCGCCTGATACGCCTTGGCGACTGATTGGTCCTCGTCGTAGAGATAAGGGAACACATAACCGGCTGTCTTGACTTCCTGTGCCATTTTCTCCGGGCTATCATCTGGATGATCGGCCACATCGTTGGAGCTGATGCCGACCATCGCCAGGCCCTTGGCTTGATATTCGCGGGCGAATTCCGCTAGCGCTGAACGAATATGTTTGACGAACGGGCAGTGATTGCACATAAATACCACTAGCAAAGCCGGGGCATTCTTGAGATCGGCCAAGCTGACAGTTTTGCCGGTGGCCGGTTCGGGCAGTGCAAAATCCGGTGCCGGGGTGCCAAGATCAAGCATTGTAGATGGGGTTTGAGCCATTGCGATCTCCTGGGGAGTATGGATTATCAATCGGATGGATCATTAAAACTCAAGGTCGTTACTTCGCCAAGACTTATCGAGTCTGGCGGCGTTGGAGGCGCGAACCAAACCAATGGTTGGTGGTCCACCAATGACAAACAATAGCCGGCCTAAGCAAGGCCGATTAAATTAATCACAGTGAGGATAAAGGTCCGCATGGCGGGTCGGAGAGGTTATAACGGGTGATGACATTCATGAATCGCACAGCAGTAAATTGGATTTTGTTAGCCAGCGGGTTACTGTTTTGCTGGGGCGCGCAGGCCAGAGAATTTCCTGATTTTACCCAGTTAGTGGAAACAAATCGTGCGGCTGTGGTCAGCATCAACGCGAGCAACCCAAGCCGTTCGGAACGACCTGGCACTCCGCAGTTGCCGTTCCCCGAGGACAGCCCTTTTCATGAGTATTTCAAACGTTTTTTCGAAGACATGCCGGAGCAGATGCCACGCGGTCGCCCGTTATCTTCGGTGGGTTCCGGCTTCATTATCTCGACCGACGGTTATGTGCTAACCAACGCGCATGTCGTTGAGAACAACGACAGCATTACGGTTGGACTCGGTGATCGGCGGGAATTGCCGGCCAAGGTAATCGGTGCGGATCCGCGCAGCGATATTGCCTTGTTGAAAGTTGAGGCGGATAACTTACCCGCCGTGAAAATCGGCGATTCCGCGAAGCTCAAGGTGGGTCAATGGGTATTGGCCATCGGGTCGCCGTTCGGTTTCGAAAGTACCGCGACTCAGGGCATTATCAGCGCATTGGGGCGGAGTTTACCCAGCGATAACTACGTGCCCTTTATCCAAACCGACGCTGCAGTGAATCCCGGCAATTCGGGGGGGCCATTGTTTAATCTTAATGGCGAAGTGATCGGCATCAACTCCCAGATTTACAGCCGTACCGGCGGTTATCAAGGGGTGTCTTTCGCCATTCCCATCAATGTAGCCATGGAAGTAGCGGATCAGCTCAAAACCTTTGGTAAGGTATCGCGTGGCTGGCTTGGCGTGCTGATTCAAGAAGTGACTGCGGAATTAGCCCAGTCTTTCGGTTTGGATAGACCTCAGGGTGCCTTGGTCGGTCAGGTGTTGCCGGATAGCCCGGCACAGACTGCTGGAATCGAAGCCGGCGATATCATCATTGCATTTAACGGCAAACCGATTACTCGTTTCAGCGATCTTCCTCCCTTAGTAGGCCGAATACGGCCGGATGTGGCGGCATCGGTTACTGTGGTTCGAAACGGCAAAGAGCAACAGCTATCAGTACAGATCAAAGAGTTGCCCGACAATGTGGGCGCGCGCGCTGCCACGCCTGCAGAACCTGAGCGTAATCGGTTGGGGATTGTGGTTGAAGAATTGACGGAGGAGCAAAGTAAGGAGATTGCCGGTGTGTTGGTGAAAGAAGTGGGCGAAGGACCAGCCGCCGATGCCGGCATCCAACCCAATGACATCATCACCCGGATCGGCAACGAGGAAATCAAAAATGTTGCCCAGCTCCAAAGTGTGATTGAGAAGTTACCTGCTGGGAAACCGTTTGCAATTCGCGTCCAGCGCGGAAACAGCGCACAGTTCTTAGCATTAACTATTCCTGATGCCAAAGAGTGATGGATGGACTGATCAAGACATGCCCGAGTAATCGATACGCGAAACTCACGTTATTCGGCTAGGCTTCGATAGAAAGGGGATTCTTCTGCGGATGAATCCCCTTTTAAGCATTTGGAACCACAGAAACTCGGAGAAGAGTAAAGGCCAAATTGGCCTGTTGTTGCTGGTTTTAGCTGGCCTCAGTCGTTAAGATACTGTTTTGACTGGCCGTTGATGTAATCCCTCCAACTCATGACCACTTGGACAGCCGAACGGGTTACTGCCCTTGCTCCTGATACCGCCTCGGTCAAGGCTGGACGCGACTTGGCGCGAGCTAGCCAGTGGTCTAGTCTGGGCAATACCCAGCGAGTATTGTGGGGCGAATGCAAAGGCAGCGGTGCTCGGCCCTACCAAACTCAGATCGAACTCAACGAACCGGCGTTCAAATGTAGTTGTCCCAGCCGCAAATTTCCCTGCAAACATGCACTCGGCTTATTCCTACTGTTTACCGCCCAGACTGCGGTTTTCGAAGAACAACCGCTCCCAGACTGGGTAACCGAATGGTTGAACAGGCGCGACCAGTCGGCCCAACGTAAAGCCGCTAAATCAACGGGCGCTCTGCCTGAAACCGATGCAGATCAGCGCAATGCAGCAGCTAAAACCAAACGTATCGCGCAACGCCAAGCTAAGGTGGCGACAGGAATTGCCGAGTTGGAACGCTGGCTCAGCGACTTGGTGCGACAAGGATTAGCGCATGGACAATTGCAACCAGCACGCTATTGGGACGCTATCGCAGCTCGCATGGTCGATGCACAAGCCCCTGGCTTGGCCCGCCAGGTGAGGGAAATGGCGAGCATTACAGCTTCCGGCGATGGCTGGAACGAACGGTTGTTAGAGCGCATAGGTTTGTTGCACTTATTGCTGGCCGCGTATCGAAGGCTGGATACTTTGTCTGAACTGGTGCAGGCCGATGTCCGCACGGCCATCGGCTGGACCTACAAAGCGGAGGACCTGCCCGCCGCCGCTTGGGTGAAAGACCATTGGTTGATACTCGGCCAGTATCAGTATGAAGAGGAACGTCTGCAGGTGCGGCGTACTTGGTTGCGTGGCCGGACCCAACAACGCGACGCGCTGATCCTGGATTTCGCGTTTCAGAACCAACCATTAGACAGCGGCTTGGTGCTGGGTAGATCATTGGACGCTGAAGTGGGGTTTTTGCCGAGCAACCATCCGTTACGGGCACTGCTGAGAAATCGGCAAGATGCTCCTCAAGCAACCGTGAATCTGTCGGCGCTGCCATCAATCGCTGCTTGCTTGGCGGGCTACGCGGATAGCCTCGCCCAACAACCCTGGTTGGAGGTTTTCCCCGCCGCTATCCAGAAGCTGATTCCTTGTCAAGACGGTGAGCAGCGCTTGGTGCGCGATGCCGCCGGGCAGCAATTACTATTACACCCTCAATTTCGTGATTACTGGCAGTTGCTGGCAATCAGTGGCGGACAACCCTTGACGGTGTTCGGTGAATGGGATGGTCGCTATCTGAGGCCGCTGAGCGCCTGGCGGGATGATCACCCCGTGTATTTCTAGGGCCTAATTCCCATTATGCAACTCTGGCAAGATCTCTTAGCCACCGCCTTACTGGGCACAGGACAACAAACCCTGAATATGTCGATGCCTGCCGGTGGTTTAGGCGAAGCGTTCAAGCACATCGACTGGAGCGATCAAGAGCAAGCGTTACTGAGTGTGGCTGGTTTGGCCACATTGTGGCGACGGGCAGGGCAACTTCCCATTAACGGTCCAGCAACGCTACTCACGGTCTGTGCAAACGACGAACAACCGACTTGTATAGAAACGGCTACGAGCCACCTGAAAATGATGCTGCAGGGGGATTACAGCAAAGTGTTGCCGGAATGGTTGACGGCACTAAGACAGGCCGGGAAACGGGTACCCGCAAGCTGCCTGCCGGAACTGCTCGAAACCGGGCGGATAAAGGTTGGTTTACGAGATTTGATCGTACCGGTGCTAGGTCAACGTGGACATTGGTTGGCCGAACAAAATCCAGACTGGCATTACGCTATAAAGCACAGCGATGAAAGCGTTTGGGAGACCGGTACTCGCGAGCAACGTTTGATTTTTCTGCGCGGTATGCGACATCACACCCCAGCCCGTGTTCGAGAGTTGCTAAATGCAAACTGGTCACAAGAATCGGCTAAAGATCGGACCGCATTCCTCGGCGTATTAACCACGCACCTGGATATGGAGGACGAACCGTTTCTGGAGCAGGCTTTGGATGATCGCAGCAAAGAAGTACGCCGCACAGCTGCTGAGTTGCTTGCTCACCTGTCGGATTCCCGGCTAGTTCAACGGTTGAGTACGTCCGCCTTACAGTTGCTGCATTTTCAACCCAGCAAGTGGCCAAAACGAGATGTTATCCAAGTTGAGGCGCCGCGTGCAGATAGTCAAAATTGGTTACGGGATGGTATCGATCCTAAACTCGCCCGCTCGCAACGCGATTTAGGCGAGCGGGCATGGCTACTCGCGCAGATTTTGAGTGCAGTACCGCCCGACAGTTGGTGTCAACAATGGGATAGGTCTCCCTATGACATCGTGCAAGCAACTCGTAACAATGAGTGGCGGCAAGCGTTGCTTATTGGCTGGGCCAGAGCAACATTGCGCCATAAGGATGTCGCTTGGGCGGAAACGTTATTATCTGAATTGCCCGAAGATTGGGCCGAAGTAAAAGGGTTGTTGAACATCCTGTCGCATACCCAACGTGAAGCTTATATATTCAAGCTGTTAGAACAGTCCTCTGTTACCAATGGACGGGTCTTGAGTGGCTTGGATAGTGTGCCGGTTTGGAGTGAGCGGTTAACCCGAACCGTGTTAATGCAATTACGTGATCGTATTGCCACAGCTAAGGCGACTGAATGGCGGTTGCGGGCGGTACTGAACTGTCTTGCTGAACATGCCTTTCCTGACCTGGCCGATGAAGTGGCATCCGTTTGGCCAGCGCCTTCACCCGCTTGGTCACTTTGGGAACCAGCGGTGCATGAAGGGCTTGCCTTGCTGTTTTTTCGTCGTGACATGTTGGCGGCTATTCAACAGGATTAATATGAGGGCGTCAGGTCTTGTAATAACGCATAAACCCAAACACTAAAAAGGTGCTACTGATTGAGCAGATTAGCTTTCAGCTTACAATACCCGAAAGATCCTCATAGAGATCGTTTATGTGCGGGTAGCGATCAGCTGGCTTTTTCGCCATCGCCTTCAAGATAATCCGCTCCAGTCCTGCAGGAATAGTAATGCCGGTTTGACTGGGTTGGGGTGGGTCTTCTTTTACATGTTGCAGCGCGATGCTAAGGGCTGTGTCGCCGTCGAACGGCAATTTTCCCGAAAACATCTCGTATAACACCACACCGGTGGAATATATATCGCTGCGAGCGTCCAACGCTGTCCCTTCGGCTTGTTCGGGACTCATGTAATGTGGGGTGCCCATGATCAAGCCGGTGCGGGTAATCGCCGCTGAGTCGGACAAGCGGGCGAGACCAAAATCCATCAACTTACAATGACCTTTGGGATCGACCAGCATATTCTGTGGCTTGATATCCCGATGTATCACGCCTTGTTCATGAGCCGCGGCTAACCCGGAACAGATTTGCTTCGCCAGGTGAAGACCAGGGCCCAGCGGCATCAGCTTACGCTGCTGCAACAGCACCTTCAGCGTAACGCCTTCCATATATTCCATGGTGATGAAAAAAACTGTTCCGACTTCGCCAAAGTCAAAGGTGCGCAGCACGTGCCGATCGGTAATACGCCGGGCCAGTTTAATTTCCTGTTTGAACCGTTCCAATGCGAGCGGATCACGTTGGATCACTTCAGGATGAATGGTTTTGATGGCCAGCTTCTCATCCAGTTTCCGATCTTGAGCGAGGTACACCGTCGCCATTCCACCGGAACCGAGCGGCTTGATGATTTCGTAGCGATCTTGGAAAACTAGGCCGGGTGTCAAGTTAGCATTGGATGGTTGTGCTAACGGCGTGACTGTCGTGATCTCCACGGCTGCTGCGGATGCTGCAGACAACGGCTGTCCGGTCGCCGGATTGGCTGCTTGGTTAGGTAACTGGCGCAAGTAGTCTTCCATTTCAGCTTTCTGGCGTAATTCGACTAACATCCGGGCGAATGCTCGGGTCAATAAACCGGTCTCATCGTTGGGTGCTGAGGGGATTGGGGCAGCGAAATTTCCTTCGGCTACTTCCTCGGTCAATGTCACTAAGCTAGTGATAGGCTGGGTAATTCGCCGCGCCAGCCAAAACGCCACTATTGAGGCCAGAAGTAAAGCACCGAGACTTACATATATTACTGTTTCCCGGATCTGTCGATATACCGCCATCTCTCGAAATAACGAGCGTGAGCCGACGAATAACCCAATCAGACTGTCGGAAGCTGATGCCAGCGGCACAGCGATCACAATACTGCGATCATCTTCATCCAAGGCGATTTCTATCGGCCCCACAATGCGCTTTGTTAAGGAATCACTATTGATGACTGGTAAGTGAGCGACGAGATTTTCACGCAAAGTATCGGTTTCCAAGCCGATTAAGGTAGTCGCAGCGGTTACCCAACCCTGTGGGGTTTGGATCAGAAACGTCGCATCGGCATGGGTAGAGATTTTAGCGGCAGTGGCGAAAGTCACATCAATGGGGTAAGCGAATACCAATGCCCCGACCACATTGATCCCCCGTTCCCGTACTGGCGCTGCGCTCATCAGTAACAGTTGCTTGCCTTTGCGGGCAAATCCCCACGCTGCCTGTCCGTTCAATGGTGCGGCGAACAGCGGTGACCGGTCAGCCAAATAGACTCCCGTTTCAGTGACTCTGTCAGTGCGGGCAATGAGTTTACCCTGTGCATCGAGCGCCATGACATAGTCCACGGTTGCAAGCACACTTTGCTGCTTGGCTTGTAAATAATCCAAAACGGTTTGATGATCGGTTTGAGTTAGGGCAGCGACGGTATTAGGATCATCGGCCATCTGTCCAACTGCCGTTTGCGCCAGTGCCAACCGGCCAGCCAAGAAAGTACGGAAGCTATCTCCGGCGGTTTTCATGCCATTGTCGATTGTGTGATAAGTGACTGCTGTGGCGCGAACCTTAATCGCAACGAGCGCTGCTGCCAAGCTGACGAAAACGAGTAGGAAGGCCGCCAGGAAAATTTTGTACCGCAGTGAGAAACCGATTTGATCGTGCCTGATCCGATGCTGCGATGCCTTCGGAATCGACTCCTGACTAGGCTTATCAAAGATAGCCGTTTCAGTATTGCTCGCCATCACTGGGGCTGGTTGGATTAGAGTAGGGTTGACCAAATTTGTTAAGGTGAGAACGGGGCTTGAATCCTCGTGCATCGACCCGAAGTAACAATCCTTCTGTCATCTGATCATTGATGCGCACTGCTGGGTGTTGTTGCTCGCCGGCCTTTTCTTCCCAAGTCTTTAGCAGATAAGTCCCTTGGGGTATGTCTTCGATAACGAATCGTCCCGCCGAATCAGTCAGGGCGTAGTACGGGTGCCCGATCACGTGAATGAAACCCACCATTCGCGAATGAATGTTGCAATAGACTCGAACCAATCCAGGCTGCTCGAACTGCACTGATTTCACGGTATTCGCATCGTACAGGCCCAGATCGAACTGATTACCGCTGGAGAGGGAGAACACGTTATGGGAAATCGGGTCCCGGTTAGGAAATTCCACGGTAGTGCCTACCGGAATTACCAGCAATCCGGGTTGAAATTCCTTGTTTTTGGAAGCCATTGAGAATGGACTATCCTGACCGGAAGTCCCAGTTACCTGCTGACTACTAACCCCGACCAGCCAAACGACAACCTGAGAGGCATCTTGACGTGTGCTATCGCCTGTATCGGTGATTTCAACCCGACCGGATAGCCCGGTAGCCTGTGCACTGGTTGCCCACAGCACAAGTAGCGTCGGTAATAGCCGTGAATCCATAAAACCGAGGAAGCGACGCATGAACGCTATCCTATTCAGACACTACGGGATCTAAGGAAGTGCTGTTGCCCGACAACATTGCGCTGCCGGGCACAGAAGTCGAAATTACAACAGTTCTTCGATGCTGGCGCGTTCCTCGCGTAATTCTTGCTCAGTCGCTTTCATCTTGTCTTTGCTGAAGTCATCCAGATCAAGCCCCTGAACAATTTCGTACTGACCGTTCTTGCACACGCACGGAAAGGAATAGATGATCCCTTCAGCCACGCCATAACTGCCGTCGGAAGGGATGGCCATGCTGACCCAATCGCCATCTTCAGTGCCAAGCGCCCAACTGCGCATGTGATCAATGGCAGCCGATGCGGCCGATGCAGCCGAGGATGCACCACGCGCCTTGATAATGGCTGCGCCGCGTTGTTGCACGGTAGGAATGAAGTCGCTGCGGTACCAATCCTGGTCCACCAAACCGGTGGCAGCTTGCCCTTTGACAGTGCATTTGCTGATGTCTGGATACTGGGTCGCGGAATGGTTGCCCCAAATGATCATCTTCTTGATATCGTTGACATGTGAACCGGTCTTTTCAGCCAGTTGACTCAACGCGCGATTATGGTCTAATCGGGTCATAGCGGTGAATTGCTTACGGTCCAGATTAGGCGCGTTGGAAGCTGCAATCAGCGAATTGGTATTGGCGGGATTTCCCACCACCAGTACCCGCACATCACGCGCAGCGTGATCGTTTAATGCCTTGCCCTGCGGGCCAAAAATGGCGCCGTTGGCGGTGAGCAGATCTTTGCGTTCCATGCCGGGTCCACGCGGGCGCGCGCCGACCAGCATGGCATAGTTGATTTCTTTGAAAGCCACGTTGGCATCATCACTGGTAACAATGTCGGCCAACAGAGGAAAGGCACAGTCGTTCAACTCCATCACCACACCCTGCAATGCAGGCATGGCGGGAGGAATTTCTAGCAAATGTAAAATAACGGGCTGATCCGGTCCCAACATATCGCCGGCGGCGATACGAAAGGCCATGGCATAACCGATATTGCCGGCGGCACCAGTAATGGCTACACGTACGGGTGTTTTCATTATTTTAGGCTCCTGCTTAAAGCTGTACTTATTGAGCGAATGTCGCTGAAAACCGCCGAATATAAACGTTACGTTTCCCGGCGGGACTTAAAAAGCGCTTTATTATTCTAATGCATTTGCCTCCTATCAGGGGCAGGCAGACTTGTGCGCTGACTATCATTGTACGCTGTAACGGCTTTTTCAGTCGAAAGTTGCTGGATAGATCGGCCATTCTGCTAGTATGCGATCAGTTCATCCCCCCAAGTAAAACGCTTCACAGAATGTATTCGCTATCACAAAGAGCTCGCTGGTATGCCACTTGTACTTGATATAGAAAAAGCTCTCTCCCGGAACTATCCGATCCTGTCTCCAGAGGCATTGTTGCTGGACGGATTAGCGCAAATGCGGGCTGCCCGCAGCCGGTGTGTGTTGGTGGCCGGAGATCATCAGCCGATAGGAGTTGTGACAGAAGCCGATGTCATTGATCTACTGCTCTCTGACAAGGCTGTCCAGGGACTCACGCTAGGCGAGGTGTTGACCACTGCCCCGATTTTCCTGCGACAATCCCAGACTAATGACCCTGCAGTGATCATCAATTATTTCCAACAGCATTCAATTCGTGCCCTGCCGGTGTTGGATGATGATAATCAGATCATCGGTGTAATGACTGAACACAGTCTGTTGACAGCCCTCACGCCTGATATTCGAACACAGCCGACCGAGCCGGATAACCGAACGTTATTAACCGCTCTCTTCGAAGAATCCACCGACGCCATATTCCTGCTGGATCCGGAAACGCTGTTGACCGTGGACTGTAATCAACCCGCTGTGGAGTTATTTGAGGCCAGCGACAAAATGGACTTGATCGGTCTCACAGGATATTCGATGCAACGGTATGCTTGTTCTCAGGCAGGATTGGACGCTTTTGCCGCTGCATTGAGTACCAGAGGTTTTTGGAGTGGCGAAGCGGAATATGTCACCCACCAAGGCAAGGTCTTTTTAGCGCATATTGCCGCGAAATCCATTCGTTGCGGCGATAGCCTGATACACATGGTGCGGCTGGTAGACCTGAGTGCTCGCAAAGCCACAGAAATCGCGCTGCAAAAAAGTGAAGAACGCCTTGATCTTATTCTTAAATTTGGCCGGATTGGCACCTGGGATTGGCTTGTCGCGTCTGACCAATTGATTTGGAATGAAACCCATTACTATCTTTTGGGGTACGCTCCTGACGAAATCGAACCGACTTATCAGATCTGGCGCAATAGCGTTCATCCAGACGATATTGAGCGGATTGAATCGATGCTGCAGCAAGCGCTGGCGACGCAAACCCCCTTTACTGTGGAATACCGTATCCTCCCTGCCAATAATCAGCCGTTGCGTTGGGTGTACAGCGAAGGTCACGGCATCTATGATGAAGCAGGCCAAGTCACACGGGTGGTCGGTTTGCTGATCGACATAAACGAACGTAAACAGGCCGAAATCGCGCTACAGCAAAGCGAAGCCCGCCTCCGGCAAGCGCAGCAGATTGCCCATTTCAGCAACTGGCAACTGGACGTTGCCACCCGACACATTACCTGGTCAGATGACTTGTTACAGATGTTCGGCTTCAGTTTAAACGAGCCTGCACCGAGTTACGCCGAACTACAAAATTACATATTTCCAGATGATTGGATGCGCTTGCAGTATTGCATTGAAGAAGCCTCTACTCAAGGCACGCCATATCAAATCGATATGAGAATTCTGCACCCCGACGGCTCAATCGGTTATATGGAAGCCCGCGGACAAGCCGTGCGCGATCAACAGGGCACAATTACTAAGCTAATCGGTACGGCACTTGACATCACCGAGCGCAAACAAACGGAGCAAACACTTTGGCAAACTCGGAAGTTCCTGGATTCGATTGTTGAAAACCTACCGGCCATGGTTTTTGTGAAAGAGGCTGAAACGCTGCGCTTTGTTCAATTCAACAAAACCGGTGAAACCCTACTGGGGATCAGTCGAGAAGAACTGTTGGGCAAAAACGATTATGACTTTTTCCCTAAAGAGGAAGCGGATTTCTTCGTCACCAAAGATCGCGAGGTGCTTGCCGCCGGCGAACTGCTGGACATCCCGGAAGAAGAGATTCAGACCCGCCACCAAGGAGCACGTCTGCTTCATACCAAAAAAATCCCTCTCCTGGACGAGGCAGGTAACCCGCAGTATTTGCTGGGGATTTCAGAAGACATTAGCGAGCGCAAACAAACTGAAACCGAACTTTATCACGCTAAAGAAGCTGCCGAAGCCGCCAGCCGTGCCAAGAGTGAATTTTTGGCCACCATGAGTCACGAAATTCGCACCCCGATGAATGCCGTCATCGGCATGACCAGCTTATTGTTTGATACGCCTCTGACATCCCAACAGCAGCAGTGGATCAACACGATTCGCCAGGGCGGTGAAGCGTTATTGGCCATCATTAACGACATTCTGGATTTTTCCCGTATTGAGTCCGGGCAGCTGGAACTCGAAGCACAGCCGTTTTCCGTGCGTGAATGCGTCAGGGATGTGGTGGACTTGCTCCACAACCGGGCCACTGAGAAAAACCTGCAGTTAAACGCCCGGTTGGACGAAACCGTGCCGACGATGATTGAGGGTGACGTGAGTCGATTGCGGCAAATTCTGGTGAATTTAGTCGGCAATGCCATCAAATTCACCAAAGCCGGCACCATCAATATCGTAGTCAAGGCTGCTGCGTTTGACCTGCAGACGTGCACGCAACCGATAGAGTTTGCCGTACAGGATACCGGTATAGGTATTCCTGAGGAACGACTGAGTCGTTTGTTTCAACCCTTCAGCCAAGTCGATAGCTCGATTACTCGTCACTATGGCGGTACGGGATTGGGTTTGACTATCAGCCAGCGGTTATGTGAATTGATGGGCGGGCGTATCAATGTCATCAGCGAGGTCGGCAAGGGCTCAACGTTTTGGTTTACCCTGCCTGTTCCTGTCGTTGCAAAGCACGCCTCCTCGGAGCAAGACGCCGCTCAAAATGTGCAGCTGTCTTGGGATAGTGAGTTTGCCCAGCACCATCCGTTGCGAATTTTGATTGCTGAAGATAATCCTATCAACCAACAAGTGATTCAGATGATGCTGCAACGGTTAGGCTACAGTCCGGATATGGTGAGTGATGGACAGGAAACCCTTGATGCATGCCAAAGGCGGAGCTACGACATGGTGCTGATGGATGTGCAAATGCCGCGCATGGATGGCTTGAATGCAACTCGGCATCTGCGCAACAGTTCTGAACAGCAACCCTGGATCATCGGACTGAGCGCTAATGCCTTTGATCAGGATAGAGCAGTCGCTTTTGCAGCGGGGATGAATGACTATCTTGCCAAGCCACTCAGAATAGAGCAGTTGGTTGAGGCGTTACGGCAAATCCCCTAGCTGACCGACGCCTGGTTTGCACACAAGACGCCGATCAGAATCAGCTATAACAGGGTCACTCAAGCCGACGGTTTGGGTTCGCTACACCGATCCAGCAGATAGACGATAGAACGGTAGTAACGACCGCTGTGTAAGGACAAACCGATTTCGCAGGTGCGACTGGTCGAGTAACCGGATTTGCAAGCTGCCGGTAGTGCTCCTTTCAAATCACGCAAGGCGCTGGCGTTTAATTCGGGATACGTAAACCCTCGATCTCCCGACCAGCCACAGCAGGTGACAGTATCCGGCACGACCACCTGTTCTGCGCAACGCTCGGCGATAGCCTTAAGCTTATTTTGTAAGCCCATCTTGATGGTGCTGCAGGTGGAATGGATGGCCACGGTTTCCGGCACCGGGTGAATGGTCAAATGTTCCAGCACATAATCGTGCAGGAACTCGGCTAGATCATAGATCTTGAGTTTGCCCTGTTGATCACGTTTGCTGCGGAAAGCGCATGGGCTGGTATCGAAAACGATCGGATCTTGACCACCCCGACTTGCTTCAAGCAATGCCTTTTCGAGCTCCTTATGCTTGCTATCGGCCTGTTCCGGCAGACCCTTGCTCTCGAAAGGTTGGCCACAGCATAGCCCTGAACTGTTAGACGGGTAAACGACCTGAAAACCCGCTTTATGCAGCAGGGCTTCGGTTTTGGCCGTTAGCGAATCCTGTTCCGAATCGCCTTTGGCCGGCCCCATGGTACGACTGGCGCAGCTGGGAAAATAGACCACCCGTCTTGCATCTGACAGGCTGAGGCTGCCATTGGCTTTAGGTGGCTTGGCCGCAGTCGGCATATACGGATTCCACAACGGAATGCGGTTGCCGGACAGTTTACGGCTGCCTACTGTGAGTCCCTGCATCGCCTTGGTGCCCAACACCGAGTGCGTCGCATTGGCCGCGGCCAGCGAGAAGCGGGTCGCTGAGGTTACTCCACCGAAATGACCGGCGACCCAGGATGATACCTTGGTGCCGGTATTGCCCCAACGTTTGCCACGTAGCTTTTTCATCATCTTGCCGGTGTCAATGCCGACCGGGCAGGATAGCGAACACAAACTGTCAACCGCGCAGGTGTCGATGCCCTGATATTCGTAAAGCTCGCGGATAGCCTGTTGACGTTGCTCATCTCCCTCAACCGTTTCTAACCGCGCTAATTCGCGCAGCCCGGCGATACGTTGGCGTGGCGATAGGGTTAGCGCATGGGAAGGACAATTCGGTTCGCAGAAACCGCATTCCATACACAGGTCAACCAATGGATCGACGGCTGCCATGGCCTTGAAATTTTTGGTATGCACCTGCGGGTCATCGTTGAGTAGCACGCCCGGATTCAGCAGATTGGCTGGGTCAAACAGGGCTTTGATCTCGCGCATCAGCTGATAAGCTTGTTCGCCCCATTCCATTTCTACAAATGGAGCCATATTGCGACCCGTGCCGTGTTCAGCTTTCAACGAACCGTCGTACTTTTTGACCACTAGCTCACAGACGTCGTCGATAAAGTCGCTATACCGCTGAACTTCTGCTGAATTGCTGAAATTGGGACAGATCACGAAATGCAGATTGCCTTCCAACGCATGGCCGAAAATGATGGAACCGTCGTAGCCGTGTTTGGTAAACATGTCCTGTAAATCTAGGGTTGCATCGGCCAGTTTGGGCACTTCAAAGGCAACGTCTTCGATAATTACCGTGGTGCCGATGTCACGAACTGATGCCGCGGAGGGGAATAACCCGGCCCGAATCGCCCACAGTTTGGAGAACTCTTCCGGTTTGTCCGTGAAGGTGAGCGGCTCCAAGGTTGGTTTCTCGGTCAGAGACGCCTGGATAGTCGCGATTTGTGCATTCAGTTCGGCGTCATCCATAGCGCGGGTTTCCACTAACAACGCGGCGGCAGCGGGTGGCAACGTTTTCAAGGAAGCCGGGACGCCTGCTTTGTCCTCGACCGAGCGTAATGCGATACGATCCATCAGTTCCACCGCCGCGACCGGTTGTTTTTTGAGGATTGCCACTGCCTCGCAAGCAGTTTTGATGTCGGGGAACAGCATCAAAGAAGTTGCTTTATGAGTATGTTCGGGAACCGTGTGATAGGTGATTTCAGCTATGAAACCGAGCGTGCCTTCGGAGCCGATCATCAAATGTTGCAGAATCTCGAACGGGTCTTCATAGTCCACTAGGGCGTTCAAGCTATATCCGCAGGTATTTTTAATTTTAAACTTGCGTCGAATGCGCTCGGCCAGCGTTTCGTCTTCACGAGTCCGCTTGGCCAACTCTTTCAATGTGCTCAGCAGCTGCCCGTGACTCTCAACAAAGGTTTGACGGCTAGCGTCATCACCGGTATCCAGCACAGTTCCGTCTGCTAGGACCAGGCGCATACTTTTTAAGGTCCGGTAACTGTTTTGAGCCGTGCCGCAACACATGCCACTGGCGTTATTAGCGGCGATACCACCCACTTGACAGGCATTGATTGAGGCGGGATCGGGACCGATTTTCTTCTTGTGGGGAGCGAGATAACGATTCGCATGACCTCCGATAACGGCGGGTTGCAGGGTGATTGATGCGGCGTCTTCGCTAATCCGCCAGCTTCGCCAGTCATCGCCAATCATCAATAGCACTGAATCGGTGATGGCTTGCCCCGACAGGCTAGTACCCGCCCCACGGAAGGTCACCGGGGTGCTGTGCTGCTGCGCGAGTTTTAAAATACGGCTCATTTCCTCCTCATTACCCACCTGTACCACCAGTTGTGGAATCAGTCGGTAAAGGCTCGCGTCGGTGCCATAAGCCAAAGTACGCAAGGGATCGCGGATTAGCCGCTCCGAGGGCAGGAATGCACGCAAATCGTTATACAAATTTTCGTAAGCCTGGGGCTGCATGTGAGTTATCCTCGCGTGGCGTGTAAAGCGGTATTGTTCTATTTAACAGCTGCGCTGTTCCGATGACAGGAGCGGTCATTGGCGGCAAGAACGCTTCTCGAAGCCGTGGTAAGAAAATCATACCAATTAAAGCCTTTAGTTTATCTAGGAAAAATTACCTGTTTTGTCAAGTTGAGCTGCTATTGTTACTCTTGACAGGAGCTTAGGGTTCTGACTATAAATAGCTGGTCTTTTGGTCAGACCAGCTTGCCAATAACATCCTAAAGCTATTATGCCCCGATTTCGGGATAGACCCATGCCCTTTGCAACCATGATTTTCCCTTACTTTAGGGACCATGTTTTGATGAGAAAAAGCACACCATGATTGATCCTCAGCCACTAATGGCGCTCGGAAAAGAACAAGAATCTTCGGTTATGAGGTTCGGTTGCCACGGTTCTGAAGTGACGCCTGAGACGTTGAAACAGCAAAACGCTGCTTTCTGCGGTACCGGTGGTGTCAGTGGTAACAATCAGGCAGCGGGTTTCCAGTCGGCTTTTCTTGATCAAGCAACGGGGTGCATCTACCCATCTTGCTATTCAAATGGGCAACCGGCCCCAATGCATTTATTGGACGGTCTACCCGATGAGTTGGTTCTGCAAAAAGATACGGCGGGTCGAGCTGTCGCTGTCAAGCAAACCGTTGTTGCCGGCTTTTTGCTCGCAGGGCTCTTTTATACCCGGGAGCAGGCTGCGCAGTTGGTGGCTAGCTAGCTATTGAGTTGGCATAGCCACAAGCAGGACCAAGAATAAGCCTTCCTTGGCGGTATGCGTATCAACCCCGCACACGGTACGGAATCGCCAATCGGAACAAAACTACACTAATTTTGCAGCCAAACTAATCTTCGTTCCAGCCAGTGCTTTGGAAACCGGACAGCCTTCTTTGGCAGCCTGCGCTTGTGCTTGAAAGGTTGCCTCATCAATATCGGGTATCTCAGCCTCGCAATTGAGCTCAATGCGGGTGATGGCAAATCCGCCGTCCACTTGTTCTAAGTGAACCTTGGCCGTTGTATCAATACGGGTCGGGGTAAAGCCTGCGTTACCCAGGAACAAAGAAAACGCCATAGAGAAACAACCGGCATGAGCAGCGGCGATTAGTTCCTCTGGATTAGTGCCTTGGCCGCTTTCAAAGCGGGACGGAAACGAATACGGTCCTTCATAAGCGCCGCTGCCTAGGCGCATAACGCCCTGGCCCTGTTGAAGATTACCTTGCCACTGGGCGGAAGATGCTCGAACAGGCATTGGTTTGACTCCTTCGCTGTCAGACTGGTGGTTGGAGATGCAGGCCCCATCAGAGATGGGGCCTTTCAAGCGAGAGACGATTACATTTCTTCTGGGACCATCTTGATGGCACCGCAGGGGCATTCTGTTTCACACAGCGAACAGCCCTTGCAGTAATCGTATTTAAACTCGAAACCCTTGCCTGTTCCCAGCTTGGTTATCGCATTATCCGGACAGACGCCGTAGCAGTTGTCGCACTCAAAGCAATTACCGCAAGACATGCACCGACGGGCCTCGTAAGCAGCGCTTTCCTCGTCCAGATTACCGACGATCTCCGCAAAGCCGCTGGCGCGCCGAACGGCGTCCAAACGGGGGCGGTGTGACCGAGGTGCATCGGAGTAGTACCACGTTTCCATGAGGTCGATTGAAGCCAATTCATCTTTGCGTGGGGGCACATATTTGGTGCCTTGCAAATAGGCATCGATATTGCGCGCCGCTTTCTTGCCGTGCCCGATAGACGTGGTGATGGTCCGAATGGAAGGCACCATGTCGCCGCCGGCGAAAACGCCTTCAGCGCCTGTACGCATGGCATCGTCCACCTGAATCACACCGTCTTTGACTTCCAGGTCGGGAATCTTGGTCAGAAAATCCTGTTCGATGCTTTGGCCGACTGCTTGCACGACGACATCGGCTTCCAAGGTCTCAAATTCACCGGTAGGTCGCGGCCAACGCTCGTTGGTCGGTTCCATGATTTCCAGTGTCGCTACCTTACCTGCCACCTTGCTAATGGAACGCAGGTTGATCAGTTCGACGCCTTCCTCCAGTGCCTCATGCACCTCAAACTTATGGGCCGGCATGTGCTCCCGGGACTCGAATACAACGACCGTGACCTTACGCGCGCCGTAGCGGACCGCGGTGCGGGCTACGTCCATCGCAGTATTACCACCGCCGTAGACGACCACTCGGCCATGCAGTTTGGTGGGATTGTCCAGCTCGGCATCGCGCAACACATCCAGTGCATCCAACACTGGTGGGGTATTGGCTTCGGTTGGAATGTCCACGCGCCGCGGTAATTGGGCGCCGACCGCTAAAAATACCGCATCGAAATTGCCTTCCTTTTTGGCTGCCGGGATATCATCAACACGGGTGTTGCATTGAATCTCCACCCCCATTTCTTCCAAACGGGCGATTTCAGCGGTGAGCTTTTCCCTCGGCATGCGGTATTTGGGAATACCGTAGCGGATCATCCCGCCCGGTCGGGCTGAGGCTTCCAATACTTTGACCTCATGGCCCATGCGGCGCAGATGATACGCACACGCCAAGCCGCCGGGGCCGGCACCGATCACCATGACCTTTTTACCGGTCGGTTTGCCCGCTTCCATCTTCCATTCGTAGGTTAGGGCCTGATCGCCGAGAAACCGCTCCACGGAGTTAATGCCTACCGATTCGTCGAGATGCTGACGATTGCAGGAGTTTTCGCAGGGATGGTAACAGGCTCGTCCCATCACGGCGGGAAACGGATTATCGTCCATGATCTGCCGCCAAGCGTCCTCATACTTGCCTTCTTCGGTCAACGCCAACCAAGCTTGGATGTTTTCCCCAGCGGGGCATGCGTTGTTACAAGGGGGTTGACGGCTGACATAAACCGGCCGTTCAGTACGCCACGAGCCTGTGTGGTTAATTAGGCTGGTCGATGGATCGAGAGTGACAGCAAAGGGTTTCTGCTGCTGCATGATAGGGGTGCCTCCTTAAATCAGGCCGTATTTACGGATGTTCTTGTCAGCAGCAGCTTGGATCTGCTCCAGCTGCCATTCGTTGCCGGGTTTCAGCACGTGCGCAAAGCGCCGTTGCAGTTTCAGATAATCCTCTATGGGACGCCGGTTGCGGATTTTGGTCACCCCGGTTACTTCGCCGTATTCGGCTTCAAACAGCGGGTAAACCCCGGTTTCCACTGCCAAGCGTGCAATCTTGAGCGTATCGCCGGGCTTGGAGCCCCAACCCAACGGGCAGGTGACGAACACTTCGATATAGCGCGCGCCGTGATATTCCATCGACTTGGTGACCTTGTATTCCAGATCATGTAAGTCATGGATGGAGGCAGTAGCGACGTAAGGAATGTTGTGCGCCATAGCGATGCCCGGCACGAACTTGCCGGTACCGAAGGGGTTGCCTGGTTTCTCGCCGACCGGCATGGTGGTCGCGGTGCGGGCTGCCCCAGGGGTTTGGCTGGAACGCTGCACCCCGGTGTTCATATACGCCTGGTTGTTGTAGCAGATGTACAACACATCATCATTGCGCTCAAACATCCCTGACAAACAGCCAAAGCCGATGTCCGTGGTACCGCCGTCGCCGCCCTGGGCTAGCACCCGAATATCGGTGCGTCCTTGAGCTCTCAGCGCGGCTGCAACGCCGGAGGCCACCGCCGCCGCATTGCCGAATAAGGAATGCACCCAAGGCAACTGCCAAGCGGTTTCGGGATAAGGCGTGGTGAAGACTTCCAAACAACCGGTCGCATTGGCAGCGATCAGCTTATTATTGGCAGCACGCATGGCAGCATCCACTGCGTAGCGGGCGCCCAGCGCCTCACCGCAACCCTGGCAGGCACGGTGGCCGGAGGTGATGGCGTTGGCGCGTTCACCGGTCGCTTGGACAGTGCGTAGTGACTCATCCAATAATCGGTTGCCGACAGTGAAGGTGCCGGTTTGGTAAAACTTGACTCTCTGAAGACTTTCGCGAACTTCTGACATAGTGAACTGCTCCTAAGCGGTTTTTGCGGCACGGACGGTGCCGATGTCACGCAAAATGTTTTCTGCGGCCGGCCCGGAACCCGTTTGGGCGCGTTCCCGATCAATCTGGCGCTTGACGACATCCAGGTTCAGATCAAGGTAGTGGGTTTCTTCCAGTTGGTCCTTAACCCCCGCGTCGAACAACTTGCGTAGCGAAGGTCGAACGATGGGTCGTCCTCCCAGTCCCCCGATGACCGAATAAACCGGAATAGGGATGCCGCGCAAAGCCCAGCGCACATTGCTGGAGAGAATGCCGCCTAAGCCGACTGCCAGCGCCTTTTCAAACACGATGACCCGTTTGGCGTTTTGCAGCATGTTGCACAGTTCATCCTTGGGGAAAGGCCGGAAAGAACGCACCGTAACCGCCCCGATGGACGTGCCTTCATCACGCATGACGGTGAGGACTTCTTTCATGGTGCCGATCACCGAACCCATAGTGATTACGACGGTTTCTGCGTCGCCGGGGTAATGGGATTTCAGCAGTCCACCGGAATCACGCCCGACGATATCGTCGAACTCGGTCGCTAGTTTAGGAATCAGCTCCAACGCTTCCAATTGCTTGTAGTGAGCTAGATAACGCACTTCCGTGAACGCCTCCGGACCGACCATGGCGCCCATTGACACCGGATCGGCGGGGTCGAGTTTCTGCCGGGCATGGAACGGCGGCAGGAATTGATCCACCTGCTCCTGAGTCGGCATATCAATACGAGTGTAGGAGTGAGTCAGAATAAACCCGTCCATGCAGACCATCACCGGCAGGCTCAGGGTTTCAGCCAGTTTGAAAGCCTGGATGTGCACATCCACCGCTTCCTGATTACTTTCCACGAACAATTGAATCCAACCGGCATCGCGCGCCGACATGGCGTCGGTGTGATCGTTCCAGATATTGATGGGAGCACCGATAGCCCGGTTGCCCAGCGTCATCACAATCGGCAGGCCCATGCCGGACGCGTTGTAGACCGCTTCCATCATGAACAACAGCCCTTGACTGGCGGTTGCCGTGTAGGTTCGGGCGCCGGCAGACGAGGAACCGATACACAGGCTCATGGCGCCGAATTCCGATTCCGTATTAACGAACTCGCAGTTTTTTAAATGGCCATCTTTGACCAACTCGCCCAGATGCTCGACGATATGGGTCTGCGGGGTGATGGGGTAACAGGACACGATATGGGGTCGGCACAAGGCCACTGCTTCGGCTACCGCAAATGAGCCGTCGATTTGTCTTAACATCGGATTACACCTCCTTCATCAATGGGCTTGTGCGACAGTTTCGTATGCCGCTTTGGCAGCGACCACATTCAGCTCTCCCACTTTACCGGGAAAGATTTCCAGAATGGCCTTTTCCACTGCCGACATATCGAACAAATCACTGCGCATCGCGGTAAACGCACCTAATAGCACGGTGTTGGGCGTCGTCCGTTTAAGGTGTTTCATTGCCAAATCGGATGCCGGTACGCTGACCACATGCCCTTCCGGAAGATGCTTGACGGCATCTTCGACGCCTAGTTCCTGAGCACTCTTGCGACTATTGATGAGCACGTAGCCGTCTTTTTTCAAACCGGAAAACACATCGATCGCGTGAAACAAGGTGGGGTCTTGGACGATGAGCAAATCGGGGTCCATTACCGGCTCACGTAGTTCGATTTCTTTGTCGTCAATACGCACAAAGGCCATTACCGGCGCGCCCATTCGTTCCGAGCCGAAACTGGGAAACGACATGGAAAAGCGGCCGCTATGAAAGGCCGCGACCGACATCATCTCTGATGCCGATACGACGCCTTGGCCACCACGACCATGGATACGGATTTGAAACATCTTAATCCTCCTCTATTACCTGACTTGATTGGCAGGCGGTTAAAAAAATGTCTTGCGGGCATGAAGGTCACTTTTTGTCATCAGTAGAAGTTTACGGATTCGGATCATCCCGGAACCTGATTTGAATCATTATTCTCTTGCTGAACCACAAAAAATTTTGTCCTGTCGAGCTTGTTGTTGCAGGGGGTACAGTAATTATCCTAATGCATGTAGTAGGGTGGAAAATCTTGGAGATTTGGCTTTAGAAAAGCCGCCCAAACTCATGGAATTGAGGTCGGGCGACAGTGCTCAAGATCATGGAGGAGTCTATGATCTTGAGCTGAACATTTGTGATTACAGATAAAGCAGCCCCAGGCATCTAAAAATCGTTGGCCAGCGGCCGAAGTAAATATGGGTTGCTACTGATCAAGAATGAAGACGACCAATTCTTTGGGGCCGTGTACGCCGAAGGTCAGGGTCAATTCGATATCCGCTGTTTTAGAAGGCCCGGAGATCAACAATACGTTGGTGGGCATGTTGTCTTGCCACTGGCCTGCTGACAGGGCTTCACTGAATGTGTTATGGATATGGTCCGCTTCCAACACTGCAATATGGACAGTTGGTACTAGTGACATTAAGCGGGGCTCTTGGACGCTGGGCCAGAGAATTAGCGCACCGGTTTCGGCGATACCCCCCCAGGTCGAAGTGATGCCGGCGTCCATGGCAAAAAGCTGTTCTTTACACTCTTCCACGGTTTGGTCATAACCGATCAGTTGGGGTAAATCGTCCTCCCATACTGAAGCCAGGGTTTGCCCCAACGGGGTTTCGGGTGCATACAGCACATTCCCTAAAGAATGTGTTTTCAGGAATTCCTTTAAGCGCTCTACCCATTCGGTATGACTAGCGACATATACCGTGGCATGCATGTTTTCCAGCAAGCCCTTTAAACGATCGATTCTCTCTGCCGGGGTCCATTCCAGAACCGGCATTTCGGGGGCGTCTGGGATAACGAACCCACCTTGTTGGACAGCCGAACGCAGGCGAGTCAAGACACTTTCACGGGCGTTGCTAGTCATTGCTAAGCCCTCTTTCCTTGGCGATGGCATGTAGGCTTTTTCCAGCGAATTTCGGCATGGTTCTGACACTGGTCCAGTTTTTTAAGGGGCCCAGTTTGGGTAGGTAGGCACCGATCATGCCTAACATCTTAGTGCTCATCTGATTGAGTGCTGGCGAAGTGTTCATGGTCGCCCACCCTTTCCAAACGACACTTTCAGCCAGGTTCTTCTTGTAACCATTCCCCTTAACGGAATGAGGAGAATCGCCTGCGGTATAACTTTCGTTGCGCAAAATACGCAGAATCTTGGTGAAGGGTATTTTGACTGGGCATACTTCTTCACAAGCACCGCACAGACTGGATGCGGTCGCCATTGCTCCGGCCCGATCCAGACCTTCCATTTGCGGAGTGAGAATCGAACCGATGGGTCCTGGATAGACATAACCGTAAGCATGGCCACCAAGACGGGTATAGACCGGGCAATGATTCAAACAGGCGCCACAGCGGATACATTGCAGGGTTTCTCGTAATTCAGGATCGGCCAACATCTTGGAACGACCATTATCCAGAATCACCAGATGGACTTCTTTGGGGCCGTCTTTCTCCCCCGCCTTGCGCGGCGAAGTGATCATATTGAAATAAGTGGTGATCAGCTGCCCGGTAGCAGAACCGGTCAACAACCGCAGTAAAGGCGGCACGTCTTTAAGGTGTTCGACGACCTTTTCCAACCCCATGACGGCAATGTGTACATCGGGCGCCGTGGTGCACATGCGCCCGTTGCCCTCGTTTTCTACCAGACACAGGGTACCGGTTTCCGCGACCGCAAAATTCACCCCGCTGATACCGATCTCGCCGGCGAAAAATTTTTGCCGCAGGGTAGTGCGGGCTATTGCGTTTAATTCTTCGACGACTTCGGTGTAGGGAGTATCGGGGATCTTGTCGTGAAATAAACGAGCGATTTGATCTTTGTTTTTGTGAATAGCCGGTACGATGATATGGGAGGGTGTCTCATGGTCGAGTTGAATAATGTACTCGCCTAAATCGGTTTCCAGCACCTCAACGCCGTTCTCTTCTAGCGCGTGATTGAGATGCATCTCCTCCGAAACCATCGATTTTCCCTTGATGGCGAGCTTCGCATCGTGGCTCTTAATGATGTCCAAAAAGAGCTGATTCGCGTCAGCGGTAGTTTCCGCCCAATGCACCTGAATGCCGTTTGCGGTGCATTTCTGTTCCAATTGCTCCAGCAATTCCGGCAACTTGCTCAGGGCGCGGCGACGAATTGAATTACCGATGCTACGCAACTGTTCGAAGTTGGTTTTGTCCGGAAAAATAGCCTTACGCTTGAGGCTCAGGCTGCTCATCGCCTTCTTAAGATTAGAGCGCAACTGCGCGTCGTTCAGCGCTTTGGAAACATCGCGTTCGAAGTTAACACTTGCTGGATTAGCCATTGACTCTCTCCAGAATGAATTCAGCGATATGTTGAGTGGGAATCGCTTGTTGCTGATATTCCAAAGCCCCGCCGATGTTCAGCAAACAACCGCAATCACCGGATAACACCCGTGCCGCGCCGGTTTGTTGGATATCGGCGGTCTTGTCTTTGACCATGGCGGCGGAAATAGCAGGTTGCTTGATGGAAAAAGTGCCGCCGAAGCCGCAGCATTCTTGTTCGTTCTGCAGCTCAATCAATTCCACGTTTTGCAACTGGCGCAGCAGAGACTTAGAGTCCTCGATAATTCCCATTTCACGGGTCGCATGACAGGACGAGTGCCAAGTCACTTTGATCGGTTCGCCGCGATCCTCCAATTTGATCTGTAACACCCGGACCAGAAATTCCGTCAGTTCGTATACCCGATCCGCAAAACGCTGAGCCTCTGCTGCTTCAGGTTCGTCGGCGAACAAAGCGGGGTAGTGATGTTTCAGCATACCTCCACAAGAACCGGAGGGAACGACGATAGGGTAGTCTTTGGAGAAACTTTTCAGTTGTTGCCGGGCGACGGCCTTGGTCTCGGCGGGAAACCCGGAGTTGTGAGACGGTTGTCCGCAGCAGGATTGGCCCTGTGGGAAAACCACCTCAACACCATGACGTTGCAGCAGCTCAATACCCGCCAAGCCGGCCTGTGGATAGCACATATCGATTAGGCAGGTGCCGAAAAAATAGACTTTCTCAGGATGCTTGATCATTTCTACTGTTATCATCAATAAGCATGGGGTAAGTTGATTGGTAGAGACTGCGCCGATGGGTGCGTACCCAAGCAAATCATTGCGTCGCTAACCTTAAATACTGGTCAGTCAATACTGGGGCGAAGCGAAATCTCTATACGGTACAAAAGTCTGACCAAAAAACTAGAAGGCTCATTGATCCTTGTCAAGCAATCGCTCATCTTTTTTATTTTATAAAAACCAGAGGGATATCATTTTTGGAGTATATTTATTACCAACAGCTGTAAGGGATATTCGTTTATGAATTTTGAAAGTGTTAAACCGCCAAAAATTTCCGACTCCATCGTTCAACAAATTGAGCAGTCGATCATGGACGGGGTCCTGAGACCCGGAGAGAAATTGCCCCCGGAGCGGGAATTGGCACAACAACTCAACGTGTCGCGCCCATCCCTGCGCGAAGCATTGCTTAAATTGGAAGCGAAGGGACTATTGCAAGCCCGTCGTGGGGGCGGCACTTTTGTGACGGATGTCGTCGGACCTATCCTGACTGACCCTTTGGTGCATTTGCTGAAAACGCATCCAGAGGCAACCTACGATATTCTGGAGCTACGCCATGCCTTGGAGGAAGTAGCGGCTTATTTCGCAGCCGTCCGCAGTACCGAAGCAGACCGTGAAATTTTGTGCCATCGGCTAGCTATCTTGGAAACCATACACCATGAGGTGCATGACCCATTACGCGATGCTGAAGCCGACACCGAGTTTCATCTGGCTATCGCCGATGCATCGCACAATATCGCCCTGATGCACATCATGCGCGGGTTGTTTAACTTGCTACGCAGCAGTATCTGTCGTTCGCTGGAACGGTTGCACACGCAAATCGGTAACTATGAAATCGTCCAGGACCATCACCGCCAAATCCTGCAGGGCATCATTGAGCGTGATCCTGAGGCTGCCCGCGCCGCAGCCCACCTTCACTTGTCATTCGTGGAAAAGACCTTGCGAGAGATGGATATCGAAGAGACGCGCGAAGAACGGTCGCAACGCCGCTTGCAAAATTTCTATACCCGTACTGCGGACAATCAGGAAAAAAACTGAGGGATAGTGCGCTAGCCAGCGCTATCTTTTTTCGCTGGGATCCCAGACGGGTTTGATAATTTGCTCGGAGCGTTTTCTGCATACGGTTTCCAGATCCTTTAAGCGACGTTGCATATTGAGGATCATGGTATGGATACCCCGCATTTGTTTAAGTACAAACACAACCTCCATATTCATCTTAAGCTGTTTTTTCCACTCTGCTTGTTCTATGCGAGTTATGACTGACAGAATATCTTCTTTTTTTTCCGGTTCTGTGCCAAGTAATTTGGCAAATACGAAAAGTTTATTATGTAATTTTTCCAGCCAACTTGAATAAACATGATGCAACGCCCAACCGTCCTCTATGGAATAGGCCATATAACGAAATTTATGCTTCAAATCACTCAATGTATGGTATCGATGTAATTCTCCTTTTTTCCATTTGCTAATGGTATCAGCAACTTGGATCGGCAAAAAATCAACGCTAGTTTCTATTGTGCTGACAATAAATTCCATGTCATCGGTTTCTTTCTCCAATTGATGCAATATCGTTAATACCTGTTCTTTAACCGCATCAACCTTTTTACGATCCTTCTTTTCTCTGGGCTGTAAGCTTTCCCACTCTGTACCTGCGCTTGCACCTGAGCCTGAGCCTGAGCCTGCATCTTCCAGTTCAGCGTGCATTTTCTCGTACCACTCTCGCAGCGCATAATCCAAATGAATGAGCTTCTTTTCAGCCATCTCCGTATCGCGTTGCTCTTCCTCAGCTTGCTCGGCAGCTGTTTTTCTGGTTTCGGCTTCTTCAGCTTTTATCCACTCGGCTAGCGTCTGATCAATCACCTCTTTTTTGGCGGCAGCGCGTTCCTGAGCGATTTGTTCAGCGACTTGCTTTCTCGCTGCGGCTTCATCCGTAGCAACTTTAATCCTCGCCAAGTTGTCCGCCACCGCTTTTTCCCGTGCCGCTTTTTCCGCAGCTGCCTGCTTGGCTGCTTCTCGCTCCAGAGCGGCGCGCTGCGCTTGCTGGGCTTTCAGCGCTAACGATTTTCTAATGTTTTTAACGAGATGCAACAGCAGGAAACCAAACACACCAACAATAACAGCTGTGCCGGTTACAAATTGCCAATCGAACATTACCTGTTCACCTGGTTGAGGTTGTTAAGCGAAATCGGGTCATCAAACGTTTCAAGACTTTACCATGCTCGGTAGGTGTTGATGAAGTGTGTATGTTCGTCAATTTCCAGCGCGCTGGTTGTAAGCGTAACTGGCTGATCTAATTGGCAGCCGTTTGAAAACCCCAAGAGAACGACTATTCTATGAGTGATCGGGCAGGGCGCCCGATTTCATCACGACAATTACACCTTAAACGGTAACATCCGTATACTGATGGAATGAGGAGGAGAGTATGGTTAATGTATTTCGTTCAGTCCTAGCTCTGGCGCTACTGCTGTTAATCAATCCGGTATGGGCTAGCGATTATGGTTCTGCCGATGAAGCCAAGGCGATGTTGGAAAAAGCTGTGGCCGCCATGCAGGCCGATCAAGCTGCAGCCCTGGCTATGTTCATTAGCGGCGAAGGGGGGTTCAAGGATCGTGACCTTTATGTGTTCTGTGGAGGGCCGGACGGTAATTTCACCGCACACCCCAAATTGGTGGGCAAGAGCTTGAAAGATCTCAAGGATAAAAATGACAAAGCTCTTGGTGAAGAGATGTATGCGAACGCCAAAGAAGGCGAGATCGTGGAAGTCGCCTATATGTGGCCGCGTCCTGGTGAAGAAACCCCGGCCGATAAAGTGGCCTATGTCACGATGGTTGGCGATCAACTCTGTGCAGTTGGATACTACAAGCAGTAGAATGACGGTGAGCAGGGGTCAAGTGCCTGCAAGGGCCTGAGATTCCGACACAAACGGACCCCATCCCACCTTAGGTGGGGTCCATTCGGTCAACTTAACCTGAAATGGTTCAGCACTGTGCACTCTGATTCCAGCCCCCCTGATACTACCCCGAGCGCTACATCACGGCTTGTTGACCGATTCGGTCGGTATGTGAATTATGTCCGGCTCTCAGTGACGGACCGTTGCGATTTTCGCTGCGTGTACTGTATGAGCGAAGACATGACCTTCCTGCCTCGGGCACGCATTCTCACTTTAGAAGAATTGGCGACACTGGGTCGGGCGTTTGTCGAATTAGGGGTGCGCAAGATTCGAATTACCGGTGGCGAACCGCTGGTGCGCCGGAATGTGCTCTGGTTATTTCGAGAATTAGGCCAACTCGATGGGCTTACAGAATTGGTGTTGACCACTAATGGTTCTCAGTTAGAGAAAATGGCGGCGGAGCTGAAAGACTCTGGCGTCAAGCGCATTAATATCAGTCTGGATAGTCTCAATCCCGATCGCTTTCGCCGCATCACTCGAATAGGCGATCTGGACAAAGTATTGAGTGGTATTCGTGCTGCCCAGCGGGCAGGTTTCAAACGCCTGAAGCTCAATACCGTAATTCTCAAAAATCGTAACGACGATGAGATCGTGAGTTTGGCCCGCTTCGCCATCGATAACGGTATGGATATCAGCTATATCGAAGAAATGCCGCTCGGCGTCATCGGCGATCATGATCGGGCCGAAGCGTATTGTTCCAGCGAAACTATACGCACGGAACTCAGCAAACAATTCAACCTCATAGCCACTACCGAATCCACTGGCGGACCCTCTCGGTATTACCGGATACCGGACACCGAGTCGCGGATCGGTTTTATTTCCCCTCACAGTCATAATTTCTGCGGCGATTGCAATCGAGTGCGAGTGACCGTAGAAGGGCGGCTGTTACTGTGTCTGGGACAAGAACATTCCGTCGATTTACGCCATGTTTTGCGCGCTTACCCCGGCGATAGGGAACGTCTTGCTCAGACACTGGTCCAGTCTATGGACATCAAGCCCGAAGGGCACGAGTTCGACCTCGGTGCCAAACCGATCATCATGCGGCACATGAATGTGACCGGCGGTTAACGCGCAGCCGAGATGTTCTACGCAGTGACCAGCTAAGCAAATAGCGGGTCCTTCGACCAATCACTTAGCTCGGATTCAATACGGCATCAAGCGGTGAACAATCGCTTTTCCCTGTCATTGCAGCGCTTTGTTCTGTTGCTACTCTGTCTGCTGCTACTCAACGGTTGCGGCCTCAAATTCTATTACAATCGTCTGGACTGGTTCATTCCCTGGCACGTGGAAAGTTACATGAGCCTCAGCGATGAACAGCAACAATTACTCGAACAGAGTCTAGATCAGCACCTGCGTTGGCATCGCACCACGCAACTGCCAACCTATGCGCACTGGCTACAAACGTTAAGTGCGGATTGGCAGAATGGCCTTGATATGACCGAGTTGAATACCCATCAGGCGATATTGGAAGACTATTGGCAGGCGTTGGTGCTGCAGGTTACGCCGGATACAGCGGAGTTGCTTACTCTGGCTTCGGATAGGCAAATAGCCGATTTATTTGTGAACTTAGAAGAGAAAAATCAGGAATATTATGACGAATATGCAGCTCTACCGCCCCTAGAATTGCGCCGTAAATATACCCAGTTTGCCATCAAGCAATTCAATCGTTGGCTGGGCCAAGTAACCCCCGAACAAAACCAATTGATCACCCAATGGTCGGAGCGAATTGAACTAACCGCTGCTGACCGGTTGCGCTATCGGCGACAATGGCAAGCGGGTTTACGTGAACTGTTAAGTCGACGCCAAGACAGCGACTTTTTTGAAACGGCATTGGAGCAATATTTCCAGTTTTCCGGCTTCGACCGACCTGCACACTATCAACTTAAATTAGAGAAGAATCGCGCTGCGTTCAAAGCGTTGATTCTGGATATTGACGCTACGCTGACACCCCAGCAAAAGCGTTATCTATTGCAGCGTTTGGCCTCGTTCGCGGAAGATTTTCAACAGCTTGCTCAAGCCGGTTGATTGCGGGAAACGAAAGCGCAGCGCAACTTGATAGCGCGGTAATTGGGTGGTTCATCTGTGGATAGCTAGGTCACGAATCTCCACCCGCTCACTGAGGACGCCCGGTGGGATTTGATAATTGCTGTTCGAATGCCTGGATTTGAGGGTCTTGCGGCAACTGCTGCTTAATTTCGTCGAGTACCTTTCTCGCTGAATCTTCATCGCTGCGTTGCAGATGGATATTCGCCAACGTTATAGCCGCATCCCGATGCGCCGGTTCCCGGTCCAAAACCGTTTGCAGCGTTTGGATTGTTTTCTCATGCTTTCCAGCCTTATCCAGGGCCAGCGCGTAAACATACAGGTAATGCGTTTGCTCCGGTGCTAGTTCAGCTGCTTGGGACAGGCTGTCAATAGCACCATCAAGTTGTTCCGACCTTACTTGCAGCAACCCAAGTGAGAAATACAGGTCTGGATTTTGCGGCGTGGCTGTTATGCCTTGCCGCAATACCTGCTCACCATCTGCATCACGACCGGTTTGTCGGTAAAGATCAGCTAGATTGATATATGCCGGGGTAAAGCTGGGGTCAAGTCGCAGCGCTCGATTGTAGGCAGCTTCTGCCTCAACAGGTTGCCCTAGATTAGCGGCTAGCACACCAAGATTGAGGTTTGCTTCGGGCCGCTCCGCATTGACCAACTGCGCGGTTTTGTATTCCTCAATGCGTTCTTCCAGTTGGGTGCGGTATTTTTCCGGTAGCCGTTGGCGCGTCAGCGGCGCCAATAAACTGATGGCGTCCAGACGTACGGTCCGCACTGGGTCTTCCAGCATCAACCAACCCTGATCGACCTGAGTACGGACATCGGTTTGTTCCAGAAAACGCACTGCTGCTGAGCGCACCAGAGGATCGTCATCCTGAAGCAATTTTGAGATAGCAGGCAGATACTCACCACGAGGTCGTTCGGCTAAGTGATCCAATGCTGTCGCTCTAGCGATGCCGGGCTGAGTCTTATCTTCGGCGACTGCCAACAAACTTATACCCACATTAGGATCATCGGTACGGGCAGCATGCAAAGCATAGCCAAAGTGCTTACCCCGATAATCGCTGTCCGGATACCACTCCGAAACGGCAGCCTGTGCCCATTGTGGTGTCTGATCGGTATGGCAGGCGTTACACGCATTCGGCGAATCGATAGAGAGGGTTAAATCCGGTCGTGGCACCCGCATACTGTGATCCGCGCGATAATCATTGACCATGTATGGGCGTTCCGGCATATGACATGAGGTACAGGCGGCGCCAGGAGTATCTTGTTCATGGTGATGATGAACCGGAGTGTCGTAACGCGATGGCAGGTGACACCGGGCACAGATCGCATTACCTTCGGCCCGGAGTTTCAAGCTATGAGGTTCATGGCAATCCGAGCAAGTAACCCCGGCCATATACATCTTGCTCTGGATAAAGGACCCGTAGACATAAACCTCGTCTTTAATTTGACCGTCAGGAAAATACAAGCGCTCGTCCAGTAGCGCCAAGCGATGGGTATCTAATAGCGGCTTGCCGAAAGTGTAGTCCTGCCAAATCTGACCCCGTCTGGAATGACAGCGAGCGCACAACTCAATTTTGGTGTGTTGAAGACGTGGCGTAGTACGTCGCGGCTCACCGGTTTTTTCGTCAATCACCCACTGCCCACCATCGCTATCCGCCAAATCAACGACCAGCCCCTTGTTTTTAACTGTCTCGGCGGTCTCGCTAACCGTTTCGGCTTGCTCCGCCCAGGCTAAGTGTGCCGAACCCGGACCATGGCACGCTTCGCATGCCACATTGATCTCGTTCCAACTGGTTTTATAACTGTCGCTGGCGAGATCATAGTTTTTCTGCAAATTGGTCGAATGGCACTCCGCGCATTGATAATTCCAGGTCTGTTCACGGCTGGTCCAGTGTAAGGGATCGGTGTGATCCATCCCCTCTTCGTTAGGGTAAAGATGAAACCAACGCTGTCCATCTTGTTCAGCCGGGCGACTGTCCCAGGCTAACCCAAGACTCTGGAAGTGACCGCGAGGAAATTCGATTAGATATTGCTGGAGCGGGTACCAGCCGAAGGTATAGCGAATGGGGTAGTCTTGCAGCGTTCCGTCCGGACCATCCGTGCGCACGAAAAATTTGCCGTCTTTTCGAAAGAAGCGCGAGGTGACACCATGAGCAGTGAATTCCACGTCGTCAAAGTCGCCCAACACCGTGTCCTCAGTGGCTTCGGCCATAGCCAGATCATGATGAGATCCTTGCCAGTCCTTCATTTCGTTCTCATGGCAGCTGGCGCACTGTTTGCTGCCGACGTATTCAGGAGTCGAGGCAAAAGCGGTTGTGGTCGGGACAAGTACGACTAAAACTATCAGCAGAAACGAGGAGAGCATATGGAGAGTCAACTAAGCCTTTAAGGTTAAATTAAGCTTTTTGCTTACCAAGTGGATTGAGTCCGGGCAAACTGTCGTCACCAGAAACCTTCTTTATCGATTTTTGCTTTCTAAACTCACGTAGGGCAGTTTCCAACTCACCGCCACCCCAGTCCCGGCGGTCTTTATTTACCACTGACATCTGCAAATCAACCAGCGGTTTTGCCAATGATGAATCCGCTGTTTCTCGAAGAAAATCCGCCAGGGTGGCTGATCTGGCGACACTGCGCCGTGCCAACCAATGCATCAGCGCATTGTATGTGGTAACCGGATTATTCTCGCGACACGCTCGCAGCAGTCTCTTGAAATGAGCGGCTTCGCTTTGTTCGCGGCGTGCCTGCCTAGTACGCCAAAACTCCAGCAAGGGTCGCCAAAACCAATACAGTGCTACCGCAACCATGGCCGTGAAGATCAACAAGAATCCGACCAATACCGGTTTTTCGCCTAGGGTTTTCAGTAACGGCGATTCGCCGGCTGGTAAGTTCGGGTTCGAGGCAACCTCCACGGTTAACGGCTCGATTTCCACATCTTCCAGGGTTTTCCGTTGCGGATTCCACCAGCGAATTCGGGCGCCAGATATCTCGTAACTCCCGGGTTGTTGAAAAACGAAGGTCTGCGATTCGATTCGTTCACCTTCCAATTTCCCCCGGTCCGACTTGTCCTGGACCTGGGGCTGGTCTGGATAGATCGCTACGCCGGGCATTTCAGGCAGTGTAATTGGCGGCAGGACCATGCCCGGTATATCCTCCGCACGCAGGGTGATCCGACGGGTTAGCGCATCACCGACCATCAATCCCTCCGGGTTTGGTTGCCAGCTTTGTTTCACCGTGAATGCAGTGCTGGTAACCAGGGTCTCACCCGCTTTCGCCCCGGGTGGTAATTCCACTATGACGTTCAGCGGCTCGGTGGTGAACTGGAAATCCTGTTCCAGTTTGCCGTATCCGGCCGAAACCGAGAACGCAACGCCTATTTTCGGTACTTGCAGGGTCCCCGCCCGCTGAGGAAAGATGTTGAAGTCGTAGCGCAATATCTGCCAGGTTACACCATCCTTTTCTTCGCTAAGCTTCAGCGCGTTGGAATCCGGTTGTAACACCAAAGCACCTGGCACTTCCGGAAGATCAAAATGCTGATTACTAAAGGTAAATCCGGTAGCCAACAGATCGACATGGACCGTCACAGCCTGCCCTACCCAAAAGGGGCCGTCGGTTGCTAAAGCGGTTCTTACGTTGCCCTGAGGCGTGTCCGCTTGGCTCACTGCGTAGAACGCCGGTAAGCAAAACAGCAGCATCAGCACCAAGCGATGCGTCTTTATCCGTATGCTGTTGCGTTGCTTGTTCACTGATCGCCCTGTTCCATCTCACGCTTAGCCAGTTGTTGAGAGAACCGAACTTTTAAGAAATCAGCCGGGCGGGTCTGAACGCGACGCATCCACAAGGCGCGTAATTCCTCATCGGAACGGGCTTGGCCGCCCTCCTCTACCTGTTGCTGTTCCGACTTGTCAGTACGGCCTGAGTTATCAATCACAACCTCATCCGCTTCCAGTCTGCCGCCGGTGCCGCCGGCATCGTCTTCTGGCGGTGCTAAAGCCTGTAAACGTGCTTCGGCTATTGCGAGATTGGTTTCGGCAGCCGACCAGCCAGGTTTGAGTTGGAGCGCGCGTTGGAAGGCCAAAATCGCCTGCTCATAGCTACCGAGCAGGATCAGCGCGTTGCCACGATTGAAGGCGGCATCCGCCGAATCAACCCGAGCAAAGGCCGTGGCAGCGGCTTCGAATGCTCCGGCACGATACAGTGCGGTACCGCGCCGCATCGGATCGGTGAACCGCTCTGCCGCTGCCGCAAACCGGCCTTGATTGAACAGGCGTTGCCCTTGTTGATCCGGGGTCAGCCAAAGGTCGACAAACCCCGCTGCGTGTACCTGCGCTGAGAACACGAACAATGCCATGATGACTGTTCTGCGAATACCTAAACGGACCAAGTCATTATTCATAACGCACCACCCAACCGCGGCGGAAGCTGTATAACGCAAATAATGCCAATAGCGGTACCAGATAGTAGCCGGCATCGCGCCAATTGTCCCCCTCTTGGGCGTCGGCTTGGGTCAGACTACGCGCGATTAATCCCGCCAATCGTTTAACATCCTGATCATCCACAGTGGGCAGAACCAAACTGCCGCCGGCAGCATTTGCAGCCTGTTCCATAGCCTTTTCATCCAGTGCCGGTGCTGGTGGACTATCGGGTGGCGGCACCACCTCAGGACCGGCAGCCATAGCTAATAGATGCACAGCAGCACCACCATCGGTATGTTGTTGTTGCAATGCTTCGAGTTGATCAGCAGCGACGTCATCGCTGATCAGTAAGATGGAGCCGGGAATTCCTGCTTTGGTTAAGCGCTCATTGGCCAAACGCACCGCATCAGCCGCGGCGTCACCTTCTTTAGGCATCACGGCGGGTTCCAGCTCTGCGGCGAAACTTGAGATAATGTCGGCATCGCGGGTCAGCGGCATAACCAGGTGCGCACTACCGCTATACGCAATTAATGCGGTTCGCCCACCGGCACGTTGCTCCAGCAGATCATGGATTTTATGGACGGCCCGTTCCAACCGCGACGGCTGGATATCCTTGGCTAACATCGATGGGGTCACTTTGAGCGCGATAACCAAAGCCGCCTGATCCTCTTTGAACGGCGAAGGCACTCGTTCCCACGCTGGTCCTGCTAGCGCCAGGGTACCGAGTATCCACAACACTGCAAGCCCATACAACGGTTGCCAGAATCCACGGCTACCACCTTCACTCAGCAGCAAGTGCGATACCAAATGAGGGGCTAACACTTTGCGCCAAGCGCGTTCCGCGGCTTGCCGTTGCCACAGGAGCCACAGCATGAGAACTGCCGGTATCAGCAACAATAGCCAAGCCGGACGCAGAAAGTGAAACTGAGCCAGGAAGTTCATCCTATGCTCTCGGCAGCCTGTGGCTCGCGGCGACTGCGCAGTGATACGCCGCTGATCTGCAGCAATTGGAACAGCATAGACAACACCAATGCTGCCGCTAATGGCCATTGGAATAGCTCACGCTGGGGACGGTGACTGATCGTCTCAACTTGACGCGGAGTGAGCTTATCCAATTCGGTGTAAACTTGCTCCAGCGCCTGTCGGTCGGCGGCAAAGAAATAACGCCCGCTGCTGGTTTCGGCAACCTTTCGCAACATGGCTTCATCAAGCTTTTCCTCACCAGCATTTTCCGGGTCGCCTACCCCGATGGTGTAAACAACAATGCCGTTATCGCGAGCGATTTCTGCCGCTCGGTCCGGCGGGACCAGACTGCCGGTGTCATTGCCGTCGGTGAGTACGATCAACACGCGTTCTTCCAGTTCGCTGCGCTCAAACAAGGAAATTGCTAGACCCATAGCATCACCCAATGCCGTTTTTGGCCCTGCCATGCGCAATTCAACTTCGTCGAGTAGGGTTCGCAATACTTCGAGGTCGTCGGTAAACGGCGCTTGGATGAACGCCGCTGAGCCAAACACCAGAAGACCAATGCGATCATCCTGCCGTTGGCTCAAAAAGTCATCCAACACTTGTTTAACTGCGCTCAGCCTATCTTGCGGCTTTCCGTTGGCATCGACAAAATCCTCGGTTTCCATAGAACCGGAGAGGTCTACCGCTAGCAACATATCGCGCATCGGTAGCTCTTTGACTATGGGATCTTCCAACCATTGCGGGCGCGCCAGCGCTAACAGCAGCGCTAGCCATACCAGAATCGTGATTAGCCGTTGCCAGAAACTCGGGTGTGATACGGCCGCCCCAGGACCCGGTTGTTGTCCGGTTAGGCGTGCCAGAAGCGGGACAAAGGGGACTTGCAGCGCCGGGCGGGTCTGCCGATACGGCGGCAACAATCGAACGACCAGGAATGGTAACGGAATCAATAGCAGTGACCACGGATAAGCGAAAGACAACATGGTTCAGCGCTCAGCCTCAGTCACGTGGTGGTGTTCGATCCACTGGGCGACCGCCTTTACCACTGAATCGATTTCTTCATTGGAAAGCGCCGAATCTTTTTGATAAGTCAGTTTTTGCAGCGATTCTCCGTGGGTTGCCGCAAAGCGTGAACCATCGGCGTTTTGATCAAGGAAACGCCACCAATCAGATCCACTCAACTCGGCAACCCGTGGTCGGGGCCAAGCAGCCAAGGCTGCACGTTTCAGCAACACCGGCAACTCGGCCAACGCGGATTGGCGTTGTTCTGGGTATTGCAGTGCCTCTTGCAATTGGCCGAGTTCTGCCAACGCCTGTCGGCGGTAAAGCTGCGCAACCCACCGGCGCCGCATGGTTAACAGCAGCCAACCCAGACCCACCAGCGCTAACAAGCCGATGCCGTACCAACCCGATGCCGGAGGCCACCAGGGGACCGCCTCGGGCATGACGATGTCATGGAGATTGGCCAGACTAGCGGTATCTTGAGTCACGGTTTGCTCCAATGGGTCTGCAATTAGAATCGTCTAGCTTTGCTAAATCCCAATTGTTCACGAACCTGATCCAGTACGAGGCGCTCGGTGCTGAGCTGCAACAATGGGATAGCCTGTTTGCGGGACAGGGTTTGCATCCCCTGCAGGTGGTTTTGAAATTGATCAGCGAATCCCCTGCGCAGTAGCGCGTTACCGGTATTGACTTCGAGCTGGCCCGTACCGTCGCTCATGGCCAGGTGTCCAGCGTCAGGTAACGCCTGTTCTAGGGGATCGTACACAAACAGAAGGATAACGTCGTTGTGTAGATTGATCTGGGTGACCAGCCGACTCGATTCGTCATCGGCGCCGGTAACATCGCTAATGAGCACCACCAATGAGTCATGCTTGGCCTGCGGCAACACCCGGCGCAACACGTCATTGATGATTCCAGGATTGGGCGTGATCCCTGCACCTGCCCGCAAACGATGATTTTTGCGGACGACTTCTCCGAGAATATGCATCACTTGGTTACGGCTACGCTGGGGCTTGATCTCAACAATGTCGGTATCGTCGAACACCAGTGCACCGACGCGATCACCCATGCCCAACGAACGCCAGGCGGAAACTGCTGCGGCTTCGGCAACAGTCACTGACTTAAGCCGGTCACGACTGCCGAAAAACAGGGAAACCCGTTGATCCACCAGTAACCACACCGGGCGATCACGTTCTTCAGTGAACACCCGAACTTGCGGGCGAGAGGTACGTGAAGTGGCCTTCCAGTCGACATTACGAATGTCGTCGCCGGGCAGGTAGTTGCGCAGCTCCTCAAAATTGAGGCCACGACCGCGCAGACGAGAAGCATGGCGACCGTAAAGCACACTGTGCACGGGTTGGCGCGGCAGGTAACTGAATCCCTTAGCTTTGAACTGAAGGCGGACCAACTCATCCAGATCGGCGTAAACCCGAGCGTCCAGTTTCGGCGGACCCGATCGAGCCGGAACGCGGGTGTACTGCACGTCAGGCTACCGCCACTTGTCCCAAGATTTTGTCTAAAACCGCGTTTGCGGAAATCCCGTCCGCTGCAGCCTCGTAGCTCAAGGCAAGCCGGTGGCGGAAAACATCGTGGACCAACCCACGCACATCATCAGGTAGCACGTGGTCACGACCGTCCAGCCAAGCATGTGTGCGCGCGCACTTATCCAGCGAGATGCCGCCGCGCGGACTGACACCGACCTGAATCCAGCGCCGCAAATCGGCGTCATAACGTTCGGGGAAACGAGTCGCGAATACCAGATCCACCATATAGCGTTCCATCGCCTCGCCCACGTGAACTTGGGCGATTTCCTGGCGGGCGTCGAATACCGCCTGCTGTGGAATCGGTTCCTGCTCTTCGGCGGCGGTTTGAGGTCCTGTTTCGCTGCGCACCAAGCGGATAATCTGTGCCTCTGAAGCCTCATCGGGATAATCGATATAAATATGCATCAGAAAACGATCCATCTGAGCTTCCGGTAACGGGTAGGTGCCTTCTTGCTCAACCGGGTTTTGTGTCGCCATGACCATGAACAAATCGGGCATCTTGTGGGTCTTGCCGGCTACCGACACCTGGCGTTCTTCCATTGCTTCCAATAACGCGGCCTGGACTTTGGCTGGGGCGCGGTTGATTTCATCGGCCAACACGATATGGGCGAAAATCGGGCCGGGGTCGAAATGAAACTGTGGCTTGCCTTCTTCGGTGTGCAGCACCTCGGTCCCGGTAATATCTGAGGGCAGCAGATCGGGGGTGAACTGAATCCGGCTGAAGTCCGCTTCCATATTTTTTGCCAAACTCTTGACCGCGCGAGTTTTGGCTAAGCCGGGCAACCCCTCCACCAATAGGTTGCCGTTGGCCAAAAGTCCGATCAGTAACCGTTCGACAATCTGCGCTTGGCCGATGATAGAGCGGGACATGCGTTCTTTGAGATCAAGAATCGTATTGAGTGCAGGCATAACAAATGACTAGCGTTAGAAAATAGTGTGATCAAATTCTGCTTGCTTTGGCCGCAGCCGTCCAGAGGAACCTTGAAGTTATTCGCTAAAAAACCCCACCGAAGCGGGGTTCTTGTCCGATCCTGATGGATAGAATCATAGCCTTCTAATGCACCCGTAACAAATTCGGGATTCAGAGACAGGTCGTTGTACGTGGATTTATTGGTGCTGCAGTTGTCCTGCGACTCAAGCCTCGCTTTGTGCGAGCCAGCCTAACATCAACATGCCCACCGCCACGACCCAGCTGCCCGCGACCCTGACGGTTATCCGGGCCCAGAATGCCTGCAGCGGGACCACGGCTGCCGATGCGAGCAGCACCAGCACCAGGGCCGTCAGCACAATCCCGAGCAAGCTCCCGACACCTGCACCCATGTTAGCCAAGGTCGAGCCGTTCAGCAGGCCATGTAGCACACCGTAAACGCCGGCCAGTGAGGCGATGATGACCGGGGGCAGTCGGGCATCGAACGCCACCAGCACACCCATCAGCATGAAAGATAGTGTGCTCAACCAGGCCAGCTCTAGTATGACCGGAAGGCTCAGGCCGACTAGGCCCCCCAGTAACCAGGCGACCGGCAGGGCGATCACCGCTGCCCTGGCCGCCGTGGGGCCACGCAGCCCGGCTAGCAGCGCCAGGGCGAGGAGACCCAGCAGATCGCCGGGGGACAGCAGCAGGTGCAACGCTCCGTCGTAAAAGGGGCCGAGTCCGGAGTTGACCAGGTGGGCCTGTGCCGCCCCGGGCAGGGCCGTCAGCCCCGCAGCCAACCAGGTGAGAAGCCCCGGTCGCTTCATGCCGCCGCACCCCACAGGAAATACAGCCCCGCAGCCATGACCAGGGCGCCAGCGCCCCGCAGGATCTGCGCCACCGGTTCCCAGCGCTGGATGAACCCGATGGTGATGCCGACGCCGTGCAGCAGGCCGGTGGCGATGACGAAGCCGAGGCTGTACAGCATCGCGTTCTGCCCAGCCTCAAGCTCGGTGCCGTGGGCATGGCCGTGGAAGACGGCGAAGCAGGCGACCACCATCACCGCGACGGCTAAAGGCAACCGTACCTGCCCGGCCACCAGGGCGCCGAGCACCACGGCCGACAGGGCGATGCCGATCTCCACGCCGGGCAGGGGGATACCGATCAGTCCCAGCATGCCGCCGAAGGCCATCAACATCGGGAAGGTCACCGGCAGGACCCACAACGCCGGCATGCCGAGCTGGGCGCCCCACAGCCCCACGGCGATCATCGCCACCACGTGGTCGAGCCCGGAGACCGGGTGGGACAGGCCGCTGAGGAAACCGCCGGCCTGTCCGGATTCGACATGGGCCCAGACAGCCAGGGGCCACAACAGGACCACCATACCGAGGGCCGCGGTCAGCACCGGGGACCATTGCCGGGTGGGCAATTCAAACATAGTCCGCTACCTCCAACGTCCGCGCGTCCAACCTCGTTTATGGCTGCATATCACCTTGCGCCTGGCCCTTCTCGACGATGCTCGGCAATATTCGTTCGGATCGAGCGGCACGCGAGGCCGAGCGCAGATACAGGCCCAGCGCATAGGCAGCAAGCGGGTCCTGCCCGGCCATGCCCTCGCGGATGCCCTGGATCTGTTCAACGAAATCCCACCGGCGCCAGGCAATCAGGTCGTGGCTGACATCGGAAGCCAGCGACGGGTGCACCTCCAGTAGGTTGCGGTAGGCGGCCGCCACCGGCTCGCGCATCGCGACCTCGGCGCCTGCCATCACCGACAGGGCCTTGACGATCTCCCGCAACTCATCACGTGAAGGACCCGGCCGTGTCAGGTACCAGCCCTGGATATCATCGAGACCGCCCGCCCCCTCGATGGCGAGGTAAGCCGTTGCCCAGGCGGCCAGGTTGAGCGTGCTGCCCAGTCGCTGCTTGTCGGCAAAGGTGGTCCTGATCCGCTCGCGGTCGGCCGGATCGGTCGATTGCGCCAACATCAGAATCGCCAGGCTGCGCCATTTCAGGTAGCGGGGCTCGTCGAGCATGCCACGCACCTTGTCGGTCGGCACCTCGGTGGCGATACGGCGGATGTCGGCATAGGGCGCGCGCGCAATCTCCAGATAGGCCGTCTCGTGCAGGCGCGAATCGGCATGGCCCAACAGCGGCGCGAATGCCGCAAGGCGCTGCCGGTTGTTGGTCTCCATGGGTCGCCACGCACCTGCATGCTGGACGATACGACGCACGACACGCTCGTAGTCACCATCGGCTATCCCCAGTGCCGCCCAACCGCCGCCCGGCTCTGCGCGGGCTAGCAGCATGCGGCGCTCGGGATGGCGCGCGAGCATCCGCCGGTTCTTGCTGGGCAGGAAGGCATCGATGGGCTCATCGCCCGGGTCGCCCTTCAGGGTTTCCACGGCGACGTAGTGAAACGGCCGCTCCGGGTCCTCGCGGGCCATCACCAAGGCATCGGCCTCCAGCAGGCGGTCTGCGAGGGTCTTGGTCGGGAGCGGTATGCAGACCTGGCAGGCGTTGGCGGCTTGAACGAGGAACCCCGCCAGGAGCGCCAATGCCAGCAGCCAAGCGCGGTAGCGCCGCGTTGATCCGATCAGAATGCTGGGTAGCCGCTTCAAAACATCATCGCCGTGCGCTGCAAGGTCCAGTAGGCACCGAGGGAGCCGATCGCATACGCCGGCCCCAATTCGGCCCAGCGGGGCCAACGGAATTCCAGCGTCCGCATCGCCCGGTAAGAGAGCAGGATCAGGGCGACGAAGGCGAGTTGCCCCAGCTCCACCCCGACGTTGAACATCGCCAGTGCCAGCGGGATCTCGGCTCGCGGCATTCCGACTATGGACAGGCCGCTGGCGAAGCCGAAACCATGCAACAGCCCGAAACAGAACGCCACCACCCAGGGATGGCGGATGGTGAAGCTGGTCTGCCCGCGCCACACTCGCACCATCTCCGGACCCAGGAATAGGATCGACAGGGCGATGGCCGCGTTGAGTGGCGGCCCCGGCACGCTGGCGTAACCGAGGGTGGCGAGCCCCAGGGTGATGCTGTGGGCGACGGTGAAGGCGGTGATGGTCTTCACCAGCATGCGATTCCCGCGCACGATGATCAGCAGCCCGAGCACGAACAGCAGGTGGTCGATG
>JAZBPA010000127.1:0-2468 GCA_036351435.1 Candidatus Competibacteraceae bacterium | reverse complement strand
TAGATTTCTGTCGTTGAGGTTCCGGGAGCACGATGGCCCAGTTGTGCGGCCACTTCCCAGGCGGGCACAGATCGGCTGCGCAACCACCGGGTCAACGTGTGCCGGAAAGAGTAGGGTGTCACAGTAGCTTCCAACCCCGCTCGCGTTCGAGTGGCACGGAACGCTTTTTTGACACTTTTGAAGGGGGCGGAATTTCCCGACACGACGTTACCTGCGGGTAACGGTTCGAGTGCGTTCCTCAAGAACACTGGCATTTTGACGGTGGGTCGATATTTCTTGGTTTGCTCGCGCCATTCGGGATTGAGGTGGATCAGACCATGATCGAAATCCAGTTGACGCGTATGCAGTTCGAGTAGCGCACCCGGGCGGGCCAGCGTTCCCACCAGCAAGAGACAAAATCGCATCAGGTGAGCGGTTTGAATGGCTGCGAACAAGGCCACACAATCCTCGGTAGAGAGCAGTTTTCCACGCGGAGCCACGCCGTGCTTAGGTACGGAGGCCGGGACGAAGTAGACAGGGGCGGCCAGTTCGCCGTTTTTCCAGGCATGGTTCACCGCAGCCCGACCGGTGTTGATGATTCGGGCGATATACCCCTTGCTATGGCCTTTGTCGGCCAACCAAGCATGAAATTCTTTCTGGCGTTTGACCGTTAGGTCGGCGAGGGTGTTGTCTTGCCACTGCCGAAGCGATCATTGAGCAGCGATTTTTCCGCTTGGCGCAAATCAACTAGTCGGACGACGCCGTGGCGTTTCTCCGCGCAAAGCTGGTTCTGCACCCACATGAGGTGTTTGGCTGTTTGCTGCTCGACCAGCGTCATCGGGTCCTTGCTTGGGAGGTGTTGTTCCACGGCACCATTGATGGCTGTTCGGTGCATCCACGAGAGGTGGTGAAAATAGCGTTGGCATATAACGCCGCGGCGGCGATTTTCGCGCATACCCACCCCAGTGGTATCGCTGAGCCTTCACAGGCTGACATCCAGATTACGAAACGGTTGAAAGAGGCATTGGCGCTAGTCGATGTGCGTGTTCTTGACCATATCCTGATCGGGGGAATGGAGACTACGTCGCTGGCGCAACGTGGATTGATGTGAGTTGTGAATGAACCGCTGCCCTTACTGAGTATCAATGGTCCGGGCGGCGGTCTTTTCGCTGACCATAGCAGCAATAACTGAGGTACTGTCGACTTATTGAACAGCACACTTATCGCATCAGCGTTGAACCTGAATATCCGGGACGTAGCTGTCCTGATCCACCGCCCGCTACTGGTAGTAGCTTCGGCCGTAAGATTGAGATAGATCTCATGAAGATGCCACTGACTTGTCGACGCGTCGGGGGGCGAAGCGGTGGATTTCATAGGCGAAGTTCTGATCGAACTTGCACTACTTATCGCGCCAGGCAAGCATTTTCGCCGTTGCTGGAACTACCAAAAATGCTAAATTCGGATTGCTTCTGTCGAAAACTCGTAGCGAAAAGCCGATAATGTTCGTGCAAGTGCGCAGCTGCATAATCTAGAGGTACTTGGGATGACGACCAAAGAGCTTATCCAAGCAGAAATCGACAACTTGGACGACGGCGAGTTGGAAAGGCTCTATGAGCTGGTAAAACGGTTCACCGAAACAAAAAAAGCGGTTAAACCCGGTTTGCTGGCAAGGCTTAAAACGATTCAGATCGACGGACCCGAAGATTTTTCCGAGAATCTCGATTGGTACCTGAGACGAGAGAAGCATGCCGAATAGAGTCTTTGTCGATACCCACTACGTCATCGCTTTGATTAATAGGCGGGATAAACATCATCAGCTGGCTAAGGAACTCGCCAGTCGCTACGAAAGCAAGCCGCTTCTCACAACCGAAGCCATTCTCCTGGAAATCGGCGACGCGTTAGCACGTTAATTTAAGCAACAGGCTATCATCACCATCGAACAGTTCCTGGACTCAGACGATACTAAAATCGTCCCGTTGATACCCGAATTACTGCAGAAAGCGTTTGAGCTTTATAAAGCTTATGACGACAAGAACTGGGGTATGACCGACTGTGTTTCGTTTGTGGTCATGCGTGAAGAAGAGGTTACCGAAGCACTAACATCAGACCAGCACTACGTACAGACTGGCTTTACTGCCTTAATGAAAGTGTGAGAATCCTGTGTGTGCCGTAAATTGCTGTAAATTGAATTTTCGGGGAACACCGGGGCAAAGCTTCGTCAATCGCTAATACGTCGGGCGGTAAGCCGTCCATTTGGATACCCTTCTTTTTGGTTGAAGATGATTCTTCAAGGTGGATACCTTTCGGCCTTTATACTACTTCCTCAATTGGGAAAGCTGAGCTGGGAAACTAACCAGGGCGACCGCATATAAACATTTAGGCAAACAACGCTTTGGCGCGGTAATCATCGTTCCAAGCGGCCTTGTTCTGTTTTTTGGGCAAGCTGAGTTTAGAGCCTTCGCGTTCAAAGAGATTGAGACACAAGTGGC
>JAZBPA010000126.1:0-23748 GCA_036351435.1 Candidatus Competibacteraceae bacterium | reverse complement strand
TTCCAATCCTTGGGCACTAAGTCTTCCCATTGGAGTTCAACCACGTCTTCAGACTCGGCGGCAACACTGATCGGCCCCGCTGCACCAAGCAACAACATAAGCGAGGCACACAGCGTCCAATAAAAACTTCGGGAAGTGTATTGCATGGATTTAATCCTCAAAGACGAAGAGTCATGCCATCAGCCAGTGAATACCGATAGGCGCGAATGGCCGGGATAATGCCGATTAGAAAACCAATGGTGACAATCAAGCCTAGAATAGTCATGTCGCGCGCCGAAAGCATTTCAATCGCGATAAACAGACCCGTGTGCGTTTCGACCAACGGGCGAACGATTATCAGCAGTGCATACAGCAGCACGACACCCAACAGCACGCCAGCCGATGCCAACAACCCGGCTTCAGTCATCAACAACCCGAAAATATGCGCAGGTCTGGCGCCAACCGAACGCAGGATGGCCATTTCTCGCCGCCTCTCGTTCAAGCTGGCCAGGATGACCGTCAACATACCGATCAATCCGGTGATGACGACGAATACCGAAATAGCCAGCAGCGCCTGTTCCGCTACGCTCATCAAGTCCCACAGTTCCTGTAGCGCAACTCCGGGTAATATCGCCAATAGCGGTTCGCCACGATACTCGTTGATGGCGCGCTGCACGCTAAACGTGCTGATTTTTGAATGCAACCCCACCATAAAGGCAGTGATTGTTTTGGGCGTCAACGCCATTTGCTGGACTTGCTCGGCGCTGATTGCCATGCCTGGAATACGTGCGCCGCCTTGCCAATCGACATGAATGGCTTCGATGCTTTCCAGGCTGACATGCACGGTACGATCCACCGGGGTACCGGTTTTGGCCAGAATGCCCACCACCCGGAACGGTTTGTCGTCGTGTCGGGATAAGCCGACCGCACCAACGCCATGGGCGACAACAATGTCCTGATCTAGCGTGTAACCGAGCGTTTCCGCGACTTCGGAGCCGAGAACTGCTTCAAAAAGACCGGTGAACGGCCGACCGGCTGCCAATGTCAGCTGCCGGTTGCGAGCGTAGCGAAAATGCTCGAAATAATCGCCGTTGGTGCCCAATACCCTGAACCCGCGATGCGAATCGCCCAACGACAACGGAATGGTCCAGCTCACTTTCGGATTGGCTGCCAGTTCCTGGTAGCTGTCCCAGGCAATGTTATTAGTGGCGTTGCCGATCCGAAACACCGAATACAGCAGTAATTGAATCGCGCCGCTACGGGCGCCAACGATCAGGTCGGTACCCGAAATCGTATTAGCGAAGCTGGTTTTGGCCTCGCGGCGAATCTGTTCCACGCCGAGCAGCAGCGTCACGCTCATGGCAATCGCCAGAACGGTCAGCAACGCGGTGAAGCGGCGGTTAATCAGGCTGCGGATAGCCAGTGAGATAATCGCCATGGGTTATGTTCCGCTTTTTAATGCAGCGCGATTAACGTCAGCCAGCGCTAGGGAACGATCGAACAAAGGTTGCAGTGACGCATCGTGACTGACGAACAGCAGGGTGGCACCAACCGCCTCGGCTTCTTTGAACAGCAGTTCCAAAAACGTACGGCGAATATCGCTATCCAACGCGGAAGTCGGTTCATCAGCGATGATTAATTCTGGATTGCCGATCAGCGCCCGCGCCGCTGCTACCCGTTGTTGCTGACCCACGCTGAGTTCCGTTACGGTTCGTCCCGGCAATGAATCGACCGCCAAGCCCAAATGGGCCAGCAAGCGATTCGCTTCCGCTTCTAGGGTTCTGGAACGGGTCAGCGCCCTATTCCGGCGGGTGCGGGAAAATCGGCACGGCAATACCACGTTCTCCAGCAGTGACAAATAAGGAATCAAATTAAACATCTGGAAGATGAAGCCGATATGCGCAGCACGGAAAGCATCCCGTTGAGCGCTTTGCAAGTGATTGACAGCTGTGCCGAGAATACCGACCGTTCCCTGCTGAGGGGTGATAACGCCACCAATCAAGCTCAGCAGAGTGGTTTTTCCGGAACCCGAAGCCCCCCGGATGAAAACCCGCTCGCCCGGATCGACCTCGAAAGTCGGTATATCGAGGATGGCGTTGTCCTGTTCGCGCCAGCGAAACTTAACTGATTCCAGCCGGATGAGCGGGTTTGACGAGGCCATGTTAGAACGCGATACGGATGTTTTCGGGATCCAATTCAAGCGCGGTTTGACCTTTTGGTCCGACTAGCTGCACCTCAATCTCCTCTTTGCCGGGAAACAGTTGGAACAGGCGCACATCCAAGAACTCCAGGGACGTCGGCTCCTTACATTGCAATACATAGGTCGCATGAAATTCGGAATGCACTTCTTCGTCATGATCGCTATGCTTGGCATGCTCATCATGTTCATGCTTATCGTGTTCCCCATGCTCCCCGTGCTGATCATGACCCTCGTCGTCATGCTCATGGTGTTCATCATCCATCATGACGGTCTCAACGTCGGCTGACGCAGACTCGCAGCCAGCTTCAGCTGACCAATCAAACATCTGCTCGGCATCCTGTAACAGGGCCAGAGCGTCCTTAACTAATTTTTCTTGTTCAGCATTGGTCGGCTTGTGCTCGAATCCAACGATATTCATGGCTGGGGTAATGAGTTCGAGGTGGAGCTGATTCTCTTCGAACACCACATTCAAGTGGGCGAGGCCGTGAACATGGGCTTTCTGGGTGTGTGATCCGTGGTGATCGGCACTCACGGCGAAGCTTGCTAGCACGCCGAACGTGCCCACTAAAACGGAAAAACCTGTACGCATGATTTACTCCTGCGGCAATACGCACCGCGCTCCGCTCGCGAGCGGACGCAACGATGGCGGGAATCAACGGAACTGGGATGGGTCCTGAAAGGAACCTAAATTAGCCGATTGAGCCGCTAGGGGGACCACGCGCTTGAACAGCGAGATACGTTTCAAACTGGGCATTTGAATGGTAAAAGTTGGGAAGGAAAGCAATATCGAATCGCATGGCGTGTGAATGCGCCACGGCGACTGGTTGGTCCAGGCCTGTGGCCACCAGGCAGAGTTCGCAGATTTCCTGCTCGTCGTGCGCGGCAAGATGCTCAAACTCATGAACGACAAACAGGCACTGGGCTGCCCAGAGCAGCACGCCCAACATAAAAATGACTGCCTGTTTCGCCATTGCTAGATGATTTGAGTGGGTAGCATGGAAGATATGACAGTTAGTGTATCGTACTTGTCGATAGTTACATGCCGCTTTAATGAAATTATGCGATCTTCGCTTTCAACACCGCCACTGCTGCCAGCCTTGCAAGTGGGATGGGTAGATGCGAAGAAATCCTAAACCCCGTCTCGTCCACGATTTTATCAGCTAGAACTGAAACCTGACCCCTAGGTAAGGACCGCTGAGATTCAGGTCATCGAAGATATCGTTATCATCGAAATCCCACTCGAGATAGCGATAACCCAACGCGGCGTCGACGTTCTCGAACCGATAGTTCACCCCGGCTAAAATCTGCCACGTTAGTTCGCTTTCGCCAGCGCCCACATCCGCGTAATAGGTCAGATACCACTGCTCGTTGAGATCCGTTTGGCCGCGAACACCCACAACACCGTCCCAAACTGATCCGGAATCGGAAACCTTCACTCTGCGTCCACCCTGACCAATATCGAACTTGAGATCGGTCTCAAGCTTGAGATAGCGTGCACCTGCCAAGAGGTTTAGTGCTGTGGTGTCGTTATTGATAACCCGATAACTACCGCCCAGTGTGGTGATAAAACCTTTCAATGCCACATTGGTTTTGAGTTTTACCGGCCGATTAATGATGGTGGCGGTGCTCTTGATGTCTTCCGATACGTTGAGATAAATCAAATCGGTGAATAAGCCCCAGTCGTTCTTACGCGCCACAAATGCACCCATGAACGCCATATCCAGGTTGCTGATCAGATCACTGAAGGAGATATCGATATCATCTCCGGTAACTGTAGTCCCACCGATGCCAGCGCCCCATAGATACACTGCGCCTTCATATTCCCAACCTTGTTCGTCGGCCACGGCTGTCAATGGGGTTACTATCAGGCTGGCCAGTAGCATGCAAATGCGCCAGGTCAAACGGCATTCATTGTTATTCATTACACGTTCTCTTCGTCGGTTAGTTCGTTGGCTTGCCTTGCTGTTGCGAGAAGGCGGTTCAGTCGCAGGATCGGCGATTGCGATTCATCTCCGTTGCCAATTCAGCCATCGAACAGTTGTTGTGACTCTTCCGGGGCAAACCCATCACGAGCGGCGATTATGACGATCTCTGATCTCGGCGATTCCTCTTCCCACAGTTCTGCTCCATTGAAACTGGGTTGCCTTCCCACCATTTGTAACACAACTTTGTAAGTCGGCAGTGCCTCAAGGTAAACAATGCTTTTCCAATTCTTCAGGAGACGCTTGGTGAACTGGCCACTGGCTCTTGGATTTCCACATCTCCAGAAACAGGTTTCCGGTTGTCATGGTTATATTGCTAAATACGATATCGCGAATCGGGAGGTGCCCCACACTTGCACCATAGTTGACCTGGGACCGCCTCTCAAGGTGATCATACCAAACGTCCACCGGCCAGGCGCCCGCCTCCAGATCCATCTGAGTAGTGCGTCCGTCGAGGATTCCCATCTTCAATCCGAAGGCATCGTTGGCGGAGTGAGAATGTCCGTCGACGAAACCCGGCGCGCCGACTAGGCAGATGGCGTCAATCGTTTCCTTGATTGCGACTGGCTGGTCGGTGGTTGCGAAGATTTTGCCGTTATTAATGCCTACGTTGCGCACGGCATCCAACCCGGTTTCCGGGTCGATGACCCGGCCATTGCTGATTACCAATTCGTTTTGCATATCTTGTGCAGCCATTTTTTATCTCCAGGGGTGATTTGTTTGGGGCTTATTACGGCTTCATTCTGAGGTCGGTTTGGTGATTAACCAGTCGGGTACGGATAGTGACCAATGAATTGCGGCAGCGCGCACCGCGAAAATTAGGGCGAAACAGATGCCTCCGCTGATAGTTCCGTGCTCCGGTAAGAATTCCAGCAGGATGACGAATAGCGAGGTCCCGAACAGCACTGGAACCGCGTAAATTTCTCGGTTCATCAACAGCGTTTGCCGTCCTGCAAGCACATCGCGAATCAGACCGCCACCGATGGCGGTGATGATGCCCAGAATAATCGGAGCGAGCGGTAGCCCGAAATCGAGTTGCCAAACCTTGTTGGTGGCTTGCGTTGCAAACAGGGCCGCACCAAGACCATCGAGGTACACCATCAGCGTGTACATCTTGGTTTGAGCAAAGAAGGATTGAGCGAAAAACGTAACGAGGCTCGCGCCGAAGGCAATCCAGATGTAGGACAGATCGTTAGCCCAGAACACCGGCACATCCAAGATTAAGTCTCTGATAGTGCCGCCGCCGATGGCGGTGATGATGCCCATCACGCAGGCGCCGAATAAGTCGATTCCCTTGGGAGCGACGGCGAGCACCGCAGTAACCGCGAAAGCTATCGTCCCGGAAACCTGCACGATGTAGTTGATATTTTCCCAGGGCATAAGGGGCGTTTCCTCCGTGTTTACTGCAGTTGTTCTTGTGCTAGAGCAAACTACAATTAATCAGGTAATCTTTGCTGATTATTAATCTGTGAACGGCCCTTCGCGCATGCCCCATTTTCCCGAACCCAGTCCGGCAAACCGCTTCCTCGCTGATCACGTGGTCCGTCTTCAAGCCAGTTTGCAGCACTGGACAAGACGTACCCTGGTCAATCACGCCCAATCGCTGGAAGAACAGGCGCGGCAGCTGTTTTATGTGCCTTTCGTTGTGGTGTCCCATGACACCGAAAAAGAGCCGTTTTTCAATTATGCCAACCGTTGCGCACTAGCGCTTTTTGAAATGACCTGGGATGAATTTACTCGCCTCCCTTCTCGTCAATCAGCTGCATCAGTGGAACAAGAAGAACGTGACCGCCTGTTGGCGCAAGTGACCGCGCATGGCTTTATAGATCGCTACGAGGGTATCCGCATTACCCAAAGCGGTAAACGGTTTCGTATTGAAAACGCCGTAGTCTGGAATCTGCTTGATTCGTCGAATCAACCCTATGGTCAAGCCGCTATGTTCGACCGCTGGGTATTTCTGTAAGCGATGGGCTTAAACTTCACAACCACCGGCGGACCTTCGCCTTATATGCCAAAAAATCTTCTCCGAATAACGCAACCAACGCCCTTTCCTCTGGCCTGATCTGAAAGCGATCAATGTAGACAGCAAACGCGACTGGGCCGAGAAACGCCCACGGCGAGCTTAGATAGACAGCCCACGCGCACATTAAAAAGAAAAGACCAACGTACATTGGATTTCGGGTCACTCTGTATACGCCTGAGGTGATCATTGAAGATGCGGAATGCGGGGTCATCGGGTTCACAGTGGTTTTGGCGCGTCGAAAGACGATTAAGCCAGAGAAGTCGAACCCCAAACCGGTAGCTGCCAGCACAAAAATCAAAATGTGGCGTACCAGCTCCGGTACCTCAACCGATGGCGGGAAACGCGACACGCCCCACATGATAAGTGCCACTATCGCCGCAACGATCGGTGGAGGAATCTTGAGTTCAAGTGACTGCATCATGCTAACGCTAAGTTATGCTGCCCAAGTAAGGGCAGCTTGCGAAGATCTGGATGATGGTAGCGAAAAATTTATATGTAGCCGTTACGCATTCACATCGACTACGACCCGCCCACGTACTTGACCGTCCATTAGTTTGCTGGCCATAGGGACGGCCTCGGCGAGACCGATTTCATTGGTGATCAGACTCAGTTTAGAAATATCCAGGTCAGTTCCCAGGCGTTGCCAGGCAACGAGTCGATCCGGGCGTGGGCACATGACGCTATCAATGCCAGCGAGGGTTACTCCACGCAGGATGAACGGCGCGACGGTCGCTGGAAAATCCATACCGCCGGCGAGTCCGCAGGCAGTCACCACACCACGGTATTTAGTGGTCGCACACACATTGGCCAGAGTATGGCTGCCGACGACATCGACCGCACCTGCCCAGCGTTCCCGGGCCAGGGGCTTACCCTGAGAGGAGAAAGCCGATCGGTCGAGCACCTCAGTGGCACCCAGATTTTTAACGTAATCACTCTCCTCCGGTCGACCGCTCACTCCCACCACGGTGTAGCCCAATTTGGACAGCACCGCCACAGCGACACTACCGACACCGCCGGCTGCGCCGGTGACCAGGATTTCACCCTTGTCCGGGGTCACACCATGATGTTCCAGCGCGAGCACGCATAACATCGCGGTGTAGCCTGCTGTCCCGATAGCCATTGCCTGTAACGGCGTAAACTGCTGTGGCAGTGGTACCAGCCATTCACCCTTGAGGCGGGCCTTCTGAGCCAGGCCGCCCCAGTGGACTTCTCCTACACCCCAACCATTGAGCACCACGCTGTCGCCAACCTGGTAGTCGGGGTGGCTGCTCTCCTCAACGCTGCCGACCAAATCAACCCCGGGGATCATTGGAAACTTGCGAACCACTGGCCCCTTGCCGGTGATGGCTAGACCATCTTTGTAATTGAGGGTTGAATGACTCACGCGTAATGTGACATCGCCCTCAGGCAGTTGTGTTTCATCAATTTCCTTCAGCGCTGCCCGATAGCCTGCGTCGTCTTTCTCAATCAAAATACCTTTGAACATAAGTAACCTACTCCTCAAGTTTAATTAGACCGACCGTCTATAAATAAGCGAAAAAACTACCGGCATGATAATCCAGCAAGAAACCCAACTGTGAAAATATTCAGGAAACCTGTGGTGATCGGATCAGGCCACGCTACTTGGATTAGCGGTACTGCGCGGAGGTGATGAATTGGCCGAAAGACTCGCACCAGACGATAACACTATTGAAGTTTGATGGATCAATATCTGGAGGAACGTCTACAACAAAGTTTTCGAATGTTTTAACGTCGCCCACACGAGCCATAGTGCTCTTTAGGCGATTGAAGTCAGCTTCGGTCTCCACGAATTCCGGGGAAAGATAGAGTTTGTAATCTGGACCGGGCGCAAGCTCGCCAACAAAGGTGATGGATTCTGAACCCACTGAAACCGTACCCTCTCCCCAATGCAGGGCATCACTGTCTTTAAGGTCTCTGCGAAATTCCGCGTTGTACTTGGCTTGCGAGGACATGACTTGTATCTCAGCTTCGCTGGGTGCAGGCGGGGCGATAATAATAGGTAGCGCATAAATGCCGGCTCCGAACCCGATGGCACCTGCAAAACAGTGTGTTACAACAAGTAAAGCCACGGTACGTAATTTCATAACGACTCCAAGATAACGCCTCGCTAAGCTGGCTGTTCCTCAATCTCTTCGTAACCATCAGTCGAAAATCGAGGGGTGCAAATAGCCAGAAAGATCAAGTCATCTGCACCGATATTAGTGATACGTTGACGACACAGCGGTGGAATGATGACGACATCACCGGGATTCACCTCTTGCGCCGGTAATTCCCCGATCTCCACAAGCCCAATCCCTTTGATTATGCAGTACCGTTCACCGGTAATTGTGAGCCTATGCCAACGAGTGGTTACTCCAGGTTCTACTCTCGCTCGCGCGATTGATAAATCGGGGTCGTCGGGTGTGTTGGACAATTCGACGATGTAACATTTTTCGGAGGTATAAAATTCACTACACTGGTCTTGCTGTTTAATCGCTGCCTTCATTTGAAGAGCCGAGGTTTATTGGGAAGAAAGGTTGTTTATGGCGCGCATCACCATATCTTCCATGTCGAGGTCACCGCTTGCGCCACGATCTTTCAAACCCGCAGCCACCTCCATTCTGTCAGCGGGTGACCGGTTTTGGCTCACCTTCCACTTACCGATAAGGGTGGAGATAGGCATCTCAATGCCAACGATCATTTCAAGCGTCTTATCGGTGAAATCGGTTGGCGCATCGGAGACCTTCCAAGGCGGGTTCCGCCCCGATTCCTGTTGATCGGTTAACTGATTGAGATGCGCCAATAGCCAGTCGCGATTATGCACGGCTAACGGCACGCCATGCGCATGCACGACAACGTAGTTCCAGGTAGGAACCGCTTTGCCGTGCTTGTGCTTACTCGGATACCAAGAAGGCGTTATGTACGCTTCCGGCCCCTGAAACACGGCAACGGCTTGTTGGCCGTTCCCCAGCGCTTTCCATAAGTCATTTGCCCTCGGAACGTGACCTTTCAGTACCCCATGCTCCCCGACGTTATCTAAAACCAGAGGGAAGTGGTCAATGATAATCTCATCACAATAGATAATAAACGTGGCAAGAGGATGCTTCTGGATCAGGTCGTGAAGAATCGGTTTCCTCGACTCACTGAAATGTGCTTGGACATGCATGGCTCTCGAATCACCCCGCCTGTGGGTATGATGTTTGATCAATACATTGGGTTGCCGTTCTTGGTTTCTTTTGGTATTTGCTGTATCGCATCCCAGTGCTCGACAATTTTTCCGCTCTCGTCGAATCGCAAGAAATCCATCGTGACGTATTCTTCGTTCCCAGGCCATATCTGATGGGTATGGAGCGCCACCAAATCACCTTCCGCTACCGCGCGGACAAATTCAATTTCCTTTTCTGGATAGTCTTTTGCCATTTCGTTGAAGTATTCGATGAATGCTTCTTTTCCATCCCCGACCAACGGATTGTGCTGTATGTACTCCGCGCCGACATACAGCTCGACGGCCTTGGCTGGGTCGCCTAGATAAGCTTTACGATAAAAATCAATTGCATTGCGTTTGTTCGCTTCGAGGTCTTGTTTCATCGTTGTGCCTTCTTAATGTGGGTCGATTGGTCGTAACGTCGCAAATCAGCAGCGTAAGGCATGAGCATCGGTTAAATGTGCTTTGTTAGGCGTTAAAGCCCCCTAATTGTTGGTGAACAAAAGAGGGGTCACCGATTAGCCACTCTCTGTCAGCTGGCGAAAAAGGAAAGAAGGAAAGGGTAGAGTAGAGAGCACCTGCTCTCTACTCTACCCTATTATGACTATTTTCTATTTTGACCCCTATTACTTTTGATCCCTATTTCTATTCTGACCTATTTTTCCTATTTTGACCCTTGATCAGCAATTTCCCACTTTGCCAAATGTTGGAGCGACGCCCGTTTAGTGCGACCAAGTTCGTTGAGATCGTCGAGATCCTTCAGGTAACGTTGGATCAAGTCACCGACAGTGTGCTTGGATTGCTTCGCCTTTTCCAAGCCGCCCGGCTCATGTAGCGCAAGCTCCCGCCGTTGAGCCCATTCCTTGGCATGGCGTCGACGATAAAACGTCTGCGCTTCCTGGTGTACGAGTTTGCCATTTCGACGTATTCTAACCTGGGCTGTGTAGCCGATACTGCCGCCTTTGCGACGACGCGACGTAATGCTTGCCATTGCCCACCCACAGCTGCTACCTGGATTTTGTTGTAGCAAACTAAGCCACAAAATAGGCAAAAATAGATAAGCATTAGCACCATAACCGCAACTTAAAACATACGATATAGCTTTGTTGAGTATAGAAAATCACAGAAAATCCGGCTCACACCGCATCTGCGTCGCGCCAATGATGGATTGGACCGACCGACATTGTCGGTACTTCCATCGATTGCTGACACGACATACCCGGCTATATACCGAGATGGTGACTACCGGCGCTATCCTTCACGGTGACCGGGATCATTTGCTGGGCTATGATCCGGCCGAGCATCCTATTGCTCTGCAGCTTGGCGGGAGCGAGCCCAAGGCATTGGCTCAGTGTGCGGACATCGCCCAAGCGTGGGGTTACGATGAGGTCAATTTGAATGTAGGCTGTCCCAGTGATCGGGTTCAGTCAGGCCGTTTCGGAGCCTGTCTGATGGCGGAGCCGCACTTGGTCGCTGACTGCGTTGCGGCCATGCGCGCTGCGGTAAGCATTCCGGTCACGGTTAAAACCCGTATTGGTATCGACGAGCAGGATTCATACGATGAATTAGTCCGGTTCGTCGAACTGATTACCGCTGCCGGCTGCCAAACAATCATAATTCATGCCCGCAAAGCGTGGCTGACCGGTCTCAGCCCCCGAGAAAACCGCGACATTCCGCCCTTGCGTTACGACATCGTGCACCGAATCAAAGCAGATTTTCCCGGACTAAATATTGTGATCAATGGCGGATTGACCGATTTGGAGCAAGTCGCTGATCACTTGACTGATCTGGATGGCGCTATGATTGGTCGGGCCGCTTATCAGAATCCTTATCTGCTGGCCGAAGTAGATAACCGCTTTTTCGCAGAACAGAAACCACCATCCAGTCGTCATCAGATTATCGAGCAATGGCTGGCTTATTGGGAACAGCTCCAAGACGTTCACTTAATGGCCGGAGCTCGGCATCTGTTGGGCTTGTTTCAGGGCCAGCCCGGTGCCCGCGCTTGGCGTCGCTATCTGAGCGAAAATGCGCATCGGCGCGGCGCCGGTCCCGAAGTCATCCGAGAAGCATTACGACGGATGCAAGATAGCGCACAGCGGGTTGTCGCTGTCGATTAAACTCTCACACGAGGCAAAGCTGTGACAGACATAACCTATTCACGGCGCAAGTTCATGCATGTCTGCAGTGCTTCGGCGCTGTTATTAGCCGGTTCCGGGCGAACGATGGCCGATAGTCCGCTGACCGATCACGGACGGGTGTTGCTGGTGGACTCCGACGGCAAACCCGTGAATTGCGATACACTGCCCACCGCCCGTGATCATGTGTTTTTTTATCCCTATGCCAGCACCCCTTGTTTTCTGCTGAAACTCGCCGAGCCTACCGTTGAGTCAGCCGAACTGGCGACAGCGGACGGACAATCTTATCGCTGGGGTGGCGGGGTGGGACAAGACCGCTCGGTCGTGGCATTTTCCGCCATTTGCGCTCATCAACTGACTCATCCGTCCGCCAAGGTCAGCTTCATCGGCTATCGTGAGGACGCCGTCGGTTTTCTCGGTAAAGACAACAAAATCGAACGCCGCGCCGGGGTGATTCAATGTTGTTCAGAACACAGCATCTATGATCCCACCCAAGGCGCTCGGGTATTATCCGGTCCTGCGCCGCAACCACTGGCTGCCATCGCGTTACAGACTGAGGAGGATCGCGTTTATGCGACCGGTGTTTATGGCGGGGCGCTATTCGAGCGTTTTTTCGAACATTTCGATTTCCGGCTAGAACTAGAATTCGGCGACCAGTTTCGCCAGCCGGTTGTCGAGCAAGCGGTGGTAATGCCGTTGGATGAGTACACCCGACAACAGATTCGCTGTTGAATGCCGTTACTTGCTGCCCAAGCCTTAGTCAAGCAATTCGCTTCCAGCAAAACGTTTGGCCGTTCCGCCCCCCCTATACAGGCGGTCAACGGGGTGGACATCGCCATTGAGAGTAGCGAAACGCTGGGCTTGGTGGGAGAAAGCGGCTGCGGCAAGTCCACGCTGGCTCGCTTGTTGGGTTTGATCGAAGCCCCCGATCGAGGCCTTATCCGACTTGCCGACCAGGATGTCACTACGCTATCGTCGCGTCAGCTCAAACCATTGCGGCGCCGGGTGCAAATGGTGTTTCAAGATCCGTTCTCTTCCCTCAACCCGCGCTTGTCTGTCGCTTCCATTCTGGCCGAACCCTTGCAGGTGCATCGTATCGGCACCGCCCAAGAACGGCGCGAGCGGTGCGCGGCTCTGCTCCAGTCCGTCGGTCTCGACCCTGCCGGACTCACGCGCTATCCTCACGAATTCAGCGGTGGTCAACGCCAGCGCATTGCTATCGCCCGTGCCCTGGCTTTGGAGCCGGAGCTGATCATCGCCGACGAACCGCTGTCCGCGTTGGATGTCTCCGTACAAAGTCAGATCCTCAACCTGTTGGCGGAACTCAAGGAGCGTCTAGGCATTGCTTATTTATTGATCAGTCACGATTTGGTCATTGTGAATCATCTCGCCGACCGAGTCGCGGTGATGTATTTGGGACGGATTGTCGAGACCGCACCGCGTCACAGCTTATTCCGTAACCCCGCTCATCCCTATACCCGCTCGCTACTGGATGCAGTTCCGGTGATCGGTCGCCGTCGCCGGACAACGCCGACAGTGGCCGATTTTCACGGACCATCGAATCCGCTGACCGGTTGTCCGTACCATCCCCGTTGTTCGAAAGCCCAGGAGCTTTGTCGGGAACACTTACCTAAGCTGACCCCGGCTCCTCAACGCCCACCAGAACATCGGGTCGCCTGTCACTTTCCCGCAGCACGATGATCAGTTTGACGCTTAATCGCCTAGCGCAGGCTGCAATCGTTTTGTTGTTGATGTCCTTTGCGGTGTACGGGCTGATGGGACTCATGCCCGGCGATCCTATTGATCTGATGATCAGCGCCGACCCGAATCTCAGCGCTGCCGATGCGCAACGACTGAAAGCCCTGTACGGATTGGACCAACCCATCGTCGAACGTTGGTTGCGTTGGCTCGGCAATACCCTGAGCGGGGATTTCGGCCATTCCCGCCTCTATGCGGCACCGGTGTTGCAGGTGTTGGGACCGGCTTTGGCCAATACCTTGCTGTTACTGGGAAGCAGTGTGCTGGTATCGCTCATCATCGCATTACCGGCGGGGATTTTTGCCGCATTGAAGCCTTATTCGATGCGGGATTATTTGATAAACGGCCTCGCCTTTGCGGGTATCTCGATTCCGGCGTTCTGGCTGGCCTTGATGTTGATCGGGCTGTTTGCCGTGCAGTGGAATCTGTTACCGGCTGGCGGTACCGGCGATTTGCAAGCAAGCGGATTTTGGCAGCGCCTACAGTATTTGATATTGCCGGTGATGACGTTGACCATCGCCAGTATCGGCGGACACATCCGCTTCATGCGTGGAGCGATGTTGGAAGTGCTGCGTCAGGATTATATCCGTACCGCACGCGCCAAGGGCGCCAATACCCGCCGTATCGTGCTCTATCATGCGCTGCGCAATGCATTGATTCCGGTAGTGACCGTATTGGCACTGGAATTCGGCACCTTGTTTTCCGGCGCTTTGGTGACGGAAACCGTGTTTGCCTGGCCCGGCATGGGTAAGTTGATTTACGACGCGATTCTGGGCAACGACTTTAATCTGGCTCTGATGGCGCTTTTGTTAGCCACGGGAGTGACTTTACTGGGCAATTTGTTGGCTGATCTGGCTTATGCTTGGCTGGATCCCCGGATTCAGTATCAATGAAATCATTGCTGATAGCCCGGCCAACCCTACAGCGCTTTTTGGCCCATCGTCTGGCGTTGACCGGCGGGGTGCTGTTGTGCGTATTGGCGGTGTTGATCTTTAGCGCGCCACTGCTCGAAGCAGCGCTCGGGTTGGACACCGACACAGTGAGTTTACTGCAGCGTTTGCAAGAACCGTCAATGCAGCATTGGCTGGGAACTGACGAACTCGGGCGAGATGTGCTGTTACGTATACTTTACGGTGGCCAAGTTTCTCTAGTTGTGGGATTGGTCGGGGCAGCGGCGGCAGCTCTGGTCGGTACCGCTGTCGGTCTAGTCGCCGGCTATTTCGGTGGTCGCTGCGATATGATTTTGATGCGCTTCACCGACGGGGTAATTGCGTTACCGCTATTGCCGTTGTTGATTGTGTTGGCGGCTGTTGATCTCAACAAGCTTGGCTTACCTGCTGCCTTGACTCAGGCGGAAACGGTTAGCCTGTATCGTATTATCGTGATCGTCGCGCTGTTCGGCTGGACACAGGTAGCGCGGCTAGTGCGCGGCGCCACGTTAAGTGTTCGAGAGCGCGAATACGTGCTGGCCGCTAAAAGCGTCGGGGCCGGACCGTTACGGATTATGGCCGTGCATATTCTGCCGAATGTCATCTCACCGATTATTATCGCGACCACGTTATCGGTAGGCCATATTATTCTGTTGGAATCGGTGCTGAGCTTTCTGGGATTAGGCATTCAACCGCCTTTGCCGAGTTGGGGTAATATGTTGAGTAATGCCCAGGAATTGCTCTGGTCAGCCCCGCATTTAGCGTTTTATCCCGGCGCGTTGATTTTCGTGACCGTCATCGCGTGTAATTTTCTGGGCGATGGCTTACAAGACGCTCTGGACCCTCGCTCTCAGCTCGCAAACAAATCCCGTTAACCCGCTCAGCTCATTCATTTTCTAACATTTCGCACCGTAGTTTACGCCATCGTTTGCACCTACAATACAAGAATAATATTCATTCCTCTCAACAGCTTTACTGCGATAGCAACAGCCATCGGATATTTCCAATGAACAACATTACCCCATTCGTTTTGCGCTCTCGCCCCGCAATCCTTACCATTTTGCTGTCTTTGCTATTAATCAGTTGTGGTGGTGACAGCGATAACAACAGCATTACTTTGGATAGCGAGTTGCGTGCGCTGATTCGATCTGCCGGCTTGAGTGGCGATCCCAGCAGAAACCGGACCCTGCCCAGCATTGACGATCCCTTGCCACAACTGGGCAAGTTGCTGTTTTTCACCAAGGCGTTGGGCGGCGATAAGGATTCTGCCTGCGTCTCCTGTCACCATCCGATACTCGGCAGTGGCGATGATTTGCCGCTGCCGATCGGGGTTGGCGCAGAAATGCCGGATTTGTTGGGTCCTGGCCGATTGCCCTCTCCTCTGGCAGAGGATTTTGACGGCGGGCCGACCGTGCCGCGTAACGCGCCCACCATATTTAACATGGCGCTTTGGGATAGAGTGCTCTTTTTCGACGGCAGGATTGAAAGTCTGGGCAAAACGCCCGGCTTCAATGGCGATGACGGCTTAGGCATCCGCACCCCGGATACGCAGTTCGGATTTGCGGACCCGGAGGTCGGTCCGACACTGACTGATGCTCAGGCATTTTTTCCGGTCACTTCCGCAGAGGAAATGCGCGGCTTTGTGTTCGAAGCGGGCAATGGCAACGCCGCCGCTCGCGCCCATCTGCAAGCCCGAATCGGCGACTATGGCATCGGCACCGGCGAGTTGCCGGTCAACTTTTGGCTGGAACAGTTCCGTATTGCCTTTAACGATCCTGCCGGTACACCTGAAGCATTGATTACCTATCGCAACATCGCCCTGGCCCTCGCCGAATATGAACGCTCCCAAATCTTTGTGAATACGCCGTGGAAAGCGTATGTCGAGGGTAATGATTTCGCAATCAGTCGATCCGCAAAACGCGGCGGTGTGTTGTTCCTCCGCTCCATCGACGAAGGAGGTGCAGGCTGTGCCACTTGTCATAGCGGCGACTTTTTCACCGATGAAGAATTCTACGTGCTAGCCATTCCGCAGGTGGGGCGAGGTAAAGGAGACGGCGCGACCGGCGACGATGATTTCGGACGGATGCGGGAAACCGGCAATCAGAATGACCGCTACGCCTTCCGCACGCCTACCCTGCTCAATGTCGGGGAGACCGGCCCCTTTGGACACACGGGCGTTTACGATACTTTGGAAGGGATCGTCAGGCATCATTTGAATGCGCCTGAAGCGGCTGTGAACTTTGATTACAACCAGCTTGATCCGGGTATTCAGCGGACTAATGCAGTGGCGAATACCCAGGCTGCCGTAGATCAGTTGTTAACGCTAAGAGTATCCGGCCGACCGGTCATTCAGGATGTCGCATTGAACGATGGGGAGATTGAAGACATTGTCAATTTCCTGTCAGCGCTGACTGATCCTTGTGTCCAGGATCGGGATTGTCTAGCGCCTTGGATTCCGGATGCCAGTGCCCCCGATCCAGATGGATTGCGCGTGTTTGCTATCGACGGCAATGGTGATCCGCTGTAAACCGTTAGGGTTTATTATTTAATCGGTTGGGCTTTAGGGATGAGGCTCAACTTAGAAATCTGCTACTTCAAGACCTGACCCCGCTTATCAGTCGTCGTGGCTTCACTCGCTCATCAGCCGAAATTTCCCCGACGCCCAAAAAGCGTTCCGCATGATATAGCCTGACCGGTCCCTGTTGAGCGGCGCATTCTAATCGAACCGACTGGCCGTGGGACAACCCTGTAGCCATGTCTTCGCTCACATGAACCACAGGCCACCCAGCCAGCGCTGAATCCAGCGGCAACAACAGCGCATCCAATGCAGCATAACCCTGCTCCGCTGGTTTTTCGAGTTCGTCCAAGCTCATCATGGCGTTGCCATCATAGGGCTCTACGCCAACTCGGCGCAACGCTACAACGTGGGCCCCACAACTCAACAGTTCACCCAGATCCGCGGCGAGTGTGCGGACATAGGTTCCTTTGGAGCAATGCACTTCGCACTCTATCCGATCACCCTCCAAGCTGAGTAAATTCAGTGAATGAATCGTGACCGGGCGCGGTTGTCGTTCTACGACTTGTCCCTGCCGAGCGAGTTTATATAGGCGCTGTCCTTGGTGTTTGAGCGCCGAGTACATCGGGGGTAATTGCTGAATATCGCCGGTAAGCTGCGCGAGCGCATCAGCAACCGTTGCTTGCGTTAATGAAGGTACAGCACGAGTGGATACCACTTCACCCTCAGCATCGCCGGTATCGGTCACAACACCCAGCTGACAGGCGAATCGATACCGTTTATTTGCATCCAACAAAAATCCGGCGAATTTAGTGGCCTCGCCTAAACAAATAGGCAACATGCCGCTGGCCAGTGGGTCCAAACTTCCGGTATGGCCGGCTTTGCGGGCACAGTAAAGGCGTTTGACTACTTGTAATGCCGCATTAGAGGATAATCCGCTGGGCTTATCTAACAATAAGATCCCATTAACGGATCTGTTTCGATTGACAACCATTACTTTGAATACAGCAGAAGCAAACCAACAAAAAAGAAGTAGGGATGCGACAAACTCCACAACCCACACAGGATAGTATCAGATAGAGGAAGGGGCTTCGTCGTCGTCAGTGGACTGGTGCCGAGCCGTATCCTCAGCGACAGCAGCGGAGATCAGAGAAGAAAGTTGCGCGCCGTGCTCAACCACTTCGTCATAGATAAACGTCAGATTGGGCACCTTACGGATCCGCATCAGACGACCCAGTTGATGACGTAATCCAGGGGCGGCATGATTCAGCTTTGCAACCAGCTCAGCCCGTTCGCTAGGATCGCCTAAAATCGTTACATATACCTTGGCATAGCTTAGATCTCGGCTCACTGCTACGGTGGTGATAGACACCATTGCCAAACGCGGGTCATCGATCTCAGCGCGAATCAGTTGCGCTAATTCGCGGCGGATTTGTTCACCAACGCGACGGGTGCGAGGAAATTCTTTCGGCATACCGTTTTCCTCCTGAGCAGCGCTGGAAAGCTGGAGCAATCCAGCGCTAGGGTAATAACGACTTATAAAGTACGAATCACTTCGATGCGTTCAAAGATTTCAATCTGATCACCGGACTTGATGTCATTGTAATTACGCACACCGATACCGCACTCAGTACCCGCCCGCACATCATTAACATCGTCCTTGAAACGCCGCAGAGACTCCAACTCGCCTTCGTAAACCACCACGTTATCGCGCAACACCCGAATCGGTTTATTACGCCGCACTACGCCTTCCAACACCATGCAACCGGCAATCGCGCCGAACTTGGATGAACGGAATACATCGCGCACTTCAGCAAGCCCGACCATTTGCTCTTTGAACTCGGGCTGCAACATGCCTTGGAGGGCCTGCTTGACTTCGTCAATGACCTCGTAAATCACACTGTAATAGTGTAAATCGACGTCTTCTTCGTCAATCAATTTCTTGGCTGCGCTATCAGCTCGCACATTAAAACCGATAACAATAGCTTCGGAAGCAACGGCTAGATGAACATCAGATTCATTGATTCCACCAACACCGCTGGCGACGATTTTGACTTTTACTTCATCCCCGGACAACCGGATCAACGCATCGCTTAACGCTTCTACCGAGCCTTGCACATCGGCTTTGAGCACCACATTGAGGGTGCTGACTCTACCCTCTTCCATTTGCCCGAACACGTTCTCCAATTTTGCTTTCTGCTGCCGGGACAGCTTGACTTCGCGGAATTTGCCTTGCCGGAACAAAGCGATCTCGCGTGCTTTACGCTCGTCGTTGACTACGATCACTTCATCGCCCGCATTTGGCGTACCGGACAACCCCAACACTTCTACAGGAATGGACGGACCCGCTTCGCTGATCGTTTGACCGGTCTCATCCAACATAGCGCGCACCCGACCGTATTCGAGTCCACTTAACAGAATGTCCCCTTTGTTGAGGGTACCGCTTTGAACCAGTATGGATGCCACTGGACCCCGCCCCTTGTCCAACCGCGACTCAATGACTACTCCGCGGGCAGGGCCTTCCGACACGGCCTTGAGCTCAAGGATTTCCGCTTGCACCAACACTTGATCCAATAAATCATCGATGCCATCACCGGCTTTTGCCGATACATAGGCAAATAAGGTATCTCCGCCCCACTCTTCGGGAACCACTTGGTGTCGAGATAATTCGCTTTTAATCCGCTCCGGGTCGGCCTCAGGTTTGTCCATCTTATTCACAGCAACCACTAGCGGTACGCCAGCTGCACGGGCGTGCTGAATCGCTTCGATGGTCTGCGGCATCACCCCATCATCGGCAGCGACGACCAGGATGACGATATCGGTCGCCTTGGCACCACGGGCACGCATCGCAGTAAACGCGGCATGTCCTGGAGTATCTAGAAAAGTCACTACGCCTTTCCGGGTTTCCACATGGTAAGCACCAATGTGCTGAGTGATTCCGCCCGCTTCGGCTGCTGCCACTTTCGTACGGCGGATATAATCTAACAGCGAGGTTTTTCCATGATCGACATGCCCCATGATCGTCACTACCGGTGCTCTTGGCCCAGCTTGCGCGGTCTCATCGGTATCAGCGACTAATTGCTCTTCCAATGCATTTTCTTTAAGCAGCTTGTAAGTATGACCCATCTCCTCAACTACAATCGCTGCTGTTTCCTGGTCTAGGACCTGGTTAATGGTCACCATTGAGCCTAGTTTCATCAATGCTTTGATAACTTCCGTGGCCTTAATGGACATTTTTTGGGCCAAATCGGCCACACTAATGGTCTCTGGAAGAGCGACTTCATGGACGATGGGCGCTGTTGGCTTAGCAAATGCGTGGCGCGATGGCGGCGTAACAACGGCTTTGGCACCTCTAGCCTGTCTTGCGCCCTTCTTATTACGCCCAGATCTATCGTGCTGTGCTCCGCCCGGCCTGGCATTTCGCCCGTGATTGAGGTTGGTATTCTCCGGATTCTTTTTGGCTTTCGACTCTGTATCGTTGCCTTTTCGGGCTCCGGGTTTGGCGTCGTTAGCCCGACGACCTTTCGTGTCTTCGGTGCGCGGAACGGAATCTGGTGTCTTACTCTGCACATCTTGCACTACGGTTTTCGGCGGAGTCTGTTCGGCGTTAAGCAACGATTCTTCCTTCTGTTCTTCCAATATGTTTTCTTGTTCAGCTTTGCGCTGCGTTTCTTCCGCTTGCCGTTGTTCTTCTTCAGCTTTCAGCCGCGCGTCTTCTTCGGCTTTTAGCTGCGCAGCGTTTTCCGCCGCTTGTCGTTGCTGCTCCTCTTCTTCGGCTTTCAGCCGCGCTTCTTCTTCCGCTTTCAGCCGTGCTTCTTCGGCCTTCTCCGTGTTTAGGCGGGCTTCTTCTTCCGCCGCCCGTTGCCGTTCCTCTAAGTCTTTACGCGATCCCAACTCTGAGACACCGGGCCGACTTTTACCCTCACCTTCAATCACACTACGTTTGACGAAAGTGCGTTTCTTGCGCACCTCCACACTGACTGTCTTGACTTTGCCCGCCGCGCCCCCAGCCACCTTGATTTCGCTATGGGTCTTGCGATTGAGCGTGATTTGTCGGGGTTCGGAAACGCCCAAGCGCATCTTCTTTCCGTGACTTTTGCGCAGGTGCGCCAACAAATTCATTTTTTGTTCATTAGTAATCGTCGCATCTGCGCCGGATACTGAGATGCCCGCTTCTTCGAACTGTACTAGTAACCGGTCAACCGGAATACCTACATCTACCGCAAACTGTTTAATCGTAACACCCGTCATCAAATCACCTCCAGGACGATCTAGCCTTGCTGCTCGTCCGCAAACCAAGGTGCCCGCGCCGTCATAATCAAGTTCGCCGCGCGGCTTTCCTCTAGCCCAGTCATGTCAGTGAGATCATCCACCGACAATTCGGCTAGATTTTCCATCGTCGAAACACCTCTTTCAGCTAAAAAGAACGCCAATTCTTCGTCCATGCCCTCCATCTGCAACAGATCTTCCGCAGGTTCGGATTGGCTGCTTTGTTCCTCGGCAGCGATGGCTTGGGTCAACAAGACATCCCGCGCCCGATTGCGCAATTCTTCGGCAATGTGCTCATCGAAGCCGTGTATTTCTAACATTTCATTGATCGGTACGTAGGCCACTTCTTCAAGATTCGCAAACCCTTCGCGCACCAGAACGCCAGCCATTTCCTCATCAACCCCCAATTGCTCAATGAACATATCCTGCAGGGCTTGTTCCTCAACGCCGCTCCTGGCGCGAGCTTGATCCTCGGTCAATACGTTTAATACCCAGCCGGTTAATTCACTGGCTAAACGAACATTCTGGCCGCCCTTGCCGATCGCCTGAGATAACTTGTCATCACTGACCGCGATATCCATGCTATGCGAGTCTTCATCCACCACGATAGAGAGCACTTCGGCGGGAGACATGGCATTCATAACAAACTGGGCAGCATTGGCATCCCACAGCACAATATCAACCCGTTCACCGGCTAATTCATTCGATACGCTTTGCACCCGAGAACCACGCATCCCGACACAGGCTCCGACCGGATCAATACGCGGATCGTTGCTTTTAACCGCGATTTTCGCCCGCACTCCCGGATCGCGCGCCGCGCCCTTGATTTCGATCATGCCTTGGCCGATTTCCGGCACTTCCAGGGTAAACAACGCGATCAATAACTCAGGCGCGACGCGGCTGACAAATAATTGCGGGCCGCGCACCTCGGAACGCACATCTTTTAGGTAGCCGCGCATCCGATCTCCGCTACGCACCTGTTCTCGGGGGATCATGTCTTCCCGAGCTATTTTGGCTTCTACATTGCCGCCCAAATCCAACAGCACATCGCCCCGTTCGAGACGTTTGACAACGCCGCTAAGCAGTTCTCCTTTGCGCCGAATATACGCATCGACAATCTGAGCCCGCTCCGCTTCGCGGACCTTTTGGACGATAACCTGCTTCGCTGTCTGCGCGGCAATTCGACCGAAAGCAGCGTTTTCCGCCTGCTCCTCAATGAAGTCACCGATCTGGATGTCCGCTTGCCTCGCGAGCGCTTCATTCAATGGCACTTGCCGATCAAGACTTTCCGGGGCCTCTTCGTCGCTGATGACTTCCCAGCGTCGAAAGGTTTGGTAGTCCCCGGTGCGGCGATCGATTTCAACCCGCAAATCCACATCGCCGGAATACAACTTCTTTGCCGCCGATGCCAAGGCTGCCTCCATGGCTGAGAAGATCACTTCTTTGCCAACGCCTTTTTCATGCGAAACCGCGTCCACCACCAGTAAAATTTCTTTGCTCATGGCCCTACCTTTTCCTCGTCCCTGCGCTAGAACTCGGGAACTAGCCGGGCGTTTTCAATGCGTTCCAGCGGGATCGGCAATTCCTGCCCCTCGCTTTCCAGCACAACATTGTCATCTCGCACTCCGCGCAGCCGACCGGTGAAATTCCGCCGCCCGTCCAATGGCGCGTTGAGTTGAATACGGGCCTTATGGCCGGCGAACCGCACAAAATGAGCCGCATCGAACAGCGGTCGATCCATCCCCGGAGAAGATACTTCCAGGGTGTAATGACCTGCTATGGGATTTTCCACATCCAACGTCCCGCTAATCTGCTCGCTGACACGTTGACAGTCCGTGATGTCGATTCCCTCGTCTTTGTCGATATACACGCGCAGCAATGCATTGGCCTGATGGGGATGAAACTCCACGCCGACTAATTCGTAACCCATGGCTTCCACCACGGTGGTCAATACTTGCTTTAATTTGGGATCCTGGCGCATTACTATCACCGGAAACGAAAAATGGGCCGTAGGCCCACTTTGTTCAGCAACTGGCTGATTCCGCACGACGCGATAAAATTAAGCACACTGGCATCGCACACATAAAAAAAGCCCTAAGCGGGCTTTTTCACTACCTTTCAAGAACTTGGTAGCGGGGGCAGGATTTGAACCTGCGACCTTCGGGTTATGAGCCCGACGAGCTACCGGACTGCTCCACCCCGCAGCAGAGTTGGATATAATAAAAATTAAATGGAAATATTACAAGAGCTATACCGTAATTAGTTAAAGTATTGAGCAACTTTTTTCCTGATCACCTCCGTTGGAGTAAGTCGCAGATGTCGATACTGGCGATACCAATTACTCTGAAACCGTTCGTCGGGGTCGTAACGGCGCTTTTGGCGCAGAAATTCCGGAAATTGCGGATAACAGCTTAACAGTTGCTGGTCAGTGGCAAACCGATGGTAGGTTAGAAAATAGCTCCCACCGTGGTGGATAGCCGCATTGATAAGCTGCCGGAAGATACGTTCATTGGTACGCGCGCCTTGCGCCGTGTGATCGGTGTGAATATTGAAGATGATGCAGGCGCTATCCTGGCTAGCCCAAGCCAGGAACGAGTCGGTATCGCGACGGATTAGCCGAATAGTGCCATAGATGACATCCGCTGCGAGCATTCGCAGCGTTTCCCTTAACTCGTCCATCAGCCGCGGCAGTTCGCGCATCGGCACATAAAGTTCGGTAATCATCTCCGAGCCTGGCTGATCCACACCCAGCG
>JAZBPA010000125.1:0-3105 GCA_036351435.1 Candidatus Competibacteraceae bacterium | reverse complement strand
GTTCGGGGCTGTCCGGTGGTGGGTCGAAATACATGAATTTGACCACCCGCAAATAATAAAACGCCCCAATCACCGAGAACACTACTGCCCAGATCGCCAAGCCCACCAGCCCTTGACCGATGATGGCTTGCAAAACCGCCAGCTTGGCGTAAAAGCCGACCAGGAACGGAATTCCCGCCATCGACATCATGATCAACAGCATGAGGAAGGCCAGCCACGGGCTGTATTCGTTCAAGCCCTTAAAATCTTCGATACGCTCAGCTTCGAAGCCTGCCCGGCTCAGAATGATAACGATGCCGAACGCACCCGCCGCCATCAGCACATAGGTGAGGATATAGAATAAAGCTGCTGCATAACCTGCAGAGGTGCCGGATAAAACACCCAGCAACAAAAAGCCCACATGCGCAATAGTCGAATAGGCCAACAGTCGCTTGATATTGGTTTGGACGATGGCCACTAGATTACCCAACGCGATGGACAAGGCAGCCAATACAATCAGCATTTGCTGCCAATCGGCTTGCAAAGCACCCAGCCCCTCGACCAACACCCGTATGAGTAACGCAAAAGCCGCCAGCTTAGGCGCTGCACCGAGATATAGCGTCACAGAGGTTGGGGCGCCTTGATACACATCGGGCAACCACATGTGAAACGGCACAGCGCCCAACTTGAACGCCAGCCCGACCACCATAAACACCAAACCGAATACCAATACCAGATTCCGCACGCCCTGATCGGCGACCGCTTGGCCGACTTGCTCAATATCCAGACTACCGGTCGCGCCGTACAGCATAGAAATGCCGTACAACAGCATTCCTGAAGCCAGCGCGCCGAGCACGAAGTATTTCATGGCGGCTTCAGCAGCGAGCGGCGAATCGCGGTCGAACGCCACCAGTGCATAAAGCGACAAGGACAGCAGTTCCAGGCCGAGATAAATGCTTAAAAAACTGTGGGCGGATACCATGATCATCATGCCCAGCACACCGAACAGCCCCAGTACGTAATACTCGCCCTTAAATAAGTCGCGCTGACGCAGATAGTCCCGCGAATACAAGAACACCACAGCGGAAATGAGATAAATGGCCAGCTTAAGCGTATCGCCTAACGCGTCTTTGACAAAATGGCCGTCGAAAGTGATCACCGCATCTGCGGAATAAGAATGCAGGGTCAACAACACTGCGCCCAGTAAAGTCAATTGGGCTAACCGGTAAGTGATGTGCCGCTGGTTTTGAGTCAGAAACACATCGACGACCAGTATCAAACAGGCCATTCCGGTGACGAACAATTCCGGCAGGGCGGGAGCGAAATCGGGTACGACGAAATTCATGGTTTCCAATGACGCCTAGAACCTTGAAAGGGCAACGCCGGCTTCCGGCAGCTTGCTGATGGAAATATGCTGAATGAGATTTTCTACTGAAGCATGCATCACGTTAACCAGCGGGTCCGGCCAGACCCCGACCAACAATACGGCGGCAGCCAAAGCGCTCAGCATCACCGTTTCCCGCCGGTTGATATCCTGCAGGCCGGCGACCCGCTCATTGCCGATGTCGCCGAAGATCACCCGCTTGACCAACCACAACGTATAGGCTGCTCCCAAAATCAGAGTCAGCGCCGCCAGGAAAGCAATCCAGAAACTGGCCTTGAAACTGCCCAGAATCACCATGAATTCACCCACGAAACCCGAGGTGCCCGGCAAACCGGCATTGGCCATAGCGAACAGCACCATAAACGCAGCGAAAGTCGGCATGGTGTTCACCACCCCGCCGTAATCCTCGATCTGTCGCGAGTGTAAGCGATCGTACAGCACCCCGACGCACAGAAACAGCGCACCGGAGATGAAGCCGTGGGAGATCATCTGCACCATTCCGCCTTCGATGCTCATGGCAGCCCCGGTCAGGCTGCCGGTATGGCGGGTGATACCGAACACGATGAAAAAACCCAGAGTCACGAAACCCATGTGTGCAATCGAAGAATAGGCGATCAGCTTTTTCATATCCTGCTGCACCAATGCCACCAAGCCGATATAAACCACCGCAATCAGCGACAAGACAATGATCAGCCCGTGCAAGGCGCTGGCCGCGTCCGGAGTGATGGGCAGGGCAAAGCGCACGAAACCGTAACCACCGACTTTTAAAGTGATTGCTGCCAAAATGACCGACCCGCCGGTGGGCGCTTCCACATGTGCGTCCGGCAACCAAGTGTGCACTGGCCACATCGGCACCTTGACCGCAAAGGCCAACAAAAAAGCCAGGAAAATCAGAATCTGCTCGTTCAGCGTCAAGCTCAGTAAATGGAATTCCAAAATCTCGAAACTGCCGGACTGGAAATACATGTAAATCAGCGCGACCAGCATGAATACCGAGCCAAGAAAGGTGTACAGGAAAAACTTAATGGTGGCGTACACTCGCCGCGGACCGCCCCAGATTCCGATGATCAAGAACATTGGAATCAGCATGGCTTCGAAAAACACGTAAAACAGCACCGCGTCTAGGGCAGCGAACACGCCGATCATCAGTCCTTCCATGACCAGAAAAGCAGCCATGTATTGGGCAACGCGGTATTGAATGACCTCCCAACCGGCAATCACCACCAGCACAGTCATAAAGCTGGTGAGCAGAATCAGCGGCATGGAGAAACCGTCTACGCCCAGGTGGTAATTGGCGTTGAGCGGTTCGATCCAGGGTACGAACTCTTCGAACTGCATCGCGGCGGTGCTGGTATCGAATAACGTGTACAACGGAACCGTGATCAATAAGGTGACCGCTGCAACGACCAGCGCCAGTCGCTTTACTCCGGAAGGATTGTCTTCGCCCACGAATAACACCATGACGCCGCCGAGGATCGGCGCCCAAATGGCGAAACTGAGCAGGGGTAGTTCAGTTACCATCTGCCAGCCACGGGAACGTCGCTAGGTGCGCCGAAATCGCCGAAGATGCAAATGTCCTGACCACCGTCTTGTTGGCAATTATCCCACTGGTTGTTGCCGTTGGCGTCCAGGAACCAAGTACTACCGCGTTTGACGCCGACACTAAACTTCCCGTCACCGTTCCAATCACCCGCCACGGGAACGTCGCTAGGTGCGCCGAAATCGCCGAAGATGCAAATGTC
>JAZBPA010000124.1:0-5190 GCA_036351435.1 Candidatus Competibacteraceae bacterium | reverse complement strand
CAGCACACGGTCACGCGGATCACTCAAATAGTCCAACATACCGTTACCTTAGCAACCGGCGCAGGAAGTCGCCCACCGTTTGCTGCATGGGTACCAATGCCTCCTTGGGGAAACGGGTCGCACCTTCCCTGGCTAGCCGCTGCCAAAAGCGAACATGCGCGGTCGTGCTGACATCAGACGTTGAGGTCGCCGGGCGGGTTGCCCCCTGGCGAGCACTTGGCCTGGTCAAGCGCAAGGTTTTACTGTGGTTGACGTGGGTGAAAAAGGTATGGGTTATCACCGCTTCCCAAGCGGGCAACGTCGCCAACGTGACATTGTTGGGCAGATCGGCGCTGCCGGTACAGACATGACCCCGCCCGTTGACATTCATCAGTGGGGCATTAAACAGCCAGGTGCGTTCGGTGGGCCTGCGGGTACTGGCCAATGCCGCCACGTACAAGCCGCGTTCACTGATGCCTACCAGTAACGTGGGCCACGGCACCGTGAGCGAAAACCGGCGATCACCAGCCCGGATCGGCAAAGGTCGTTGCTTACCGGGCATGACCCACAAAGCGTAGCGATCCCCCATTGCCAGTACCGTGGGGGGTATCAGCGCGGCCTGCTGCGTCTCGCGCAAGCGGTTTTGCAGAATCGCCACCAATTCCTCTTGGTCTTTTGCGCCAAATACCTGCCCTGCACCAATCACCGGCCCCTGGTCACTCAAATGCACAGGATGGCGGGTAACGAGCGCCGATTCGCGGTCGGCGTGCTTAGCCCGAAAAAAAACCAATGCCGCATAAGGACGTGGTGCTTCAGGGGTTACCAGTGCTGGCTTGAACGTATTCATCGAAAGTTCTCTCGGCGGTCTGCATCACTTAAGAATCAGCCTCGCACGGAACGGCATTGGCGCAAGCATCGCGACCAGCCTGCACTTGGGTATCGATATGCTGCGCCAGAAACAGCAACCCCTGTGCAGTAGCAAACCTTTCCAGATACCGGCGGACTTGGGGCCATAGCGTGGGTTGCAGGCGCAACCGCAACGCCGGTTCCTCACCGCCTTGCATCAGCATTTCATCCAACGCCTGCCAATGGGCTTCCTCCCAAGGCAACCCAAAACCGATCAATCGGCCATAACCCAATGGCATTTCTTCCTCGGCGTGCCAGCCTTCCAAGCGTCGATAGGCGTTCTCCGCTTCGCCGCGAGTGAAACGCCGTATCGCCAAAGCGGTAAGGCGTACAAACCGGCTCCAGGGGTGCTTGTACAATACCGGATCAGTATGACGCCATAACCATTGTGTGCGCAGCAACGCAGCGGCGCACTGGCAACGACCGTCAGCCAGCGGTTGGGGAGTCATCCATTCGGGCGACGGCGTGTTCAAAGCGGCCATGCGTGACAACAGGTTGGCCATGTCCTGCTCGGTTTCTACGCCCCAATAATCGATGTCCTGCCAGTCCCACAATAACTGTCGTGCCTGGTTGGGATCGGTAGTTGCCCCCACGGCTTCCAGCCGCTGGTGCAAATCCAGCAGTTCCTCGGTTGCCCAATCCGTGACCCTATACAAATCGTCTGGCAGCATCACTTCGCCGATGGCCGCCAGCAGTCGTAATGCTTCAAAAACGGCCTGGGCAAGGGGTAGCGGCAAATCATCCAGCGTGAAAGCATAGGCGAAGTAATAGCCCATGCTGATGCGTAACTGACTGGTCACGCCTGCCCCGTTATGCTCCGCTTCCTCGGAGTCAAAACCTGTGACGAGTTCCAAGTGAAACATGGCCTGGTCCGATGCCTGCGCGTCGTCTGTATGGCGTGCGTATCGTTGGACTGTGCGGTTCAGGTCGTCACACCAGCGCAGCAAGGCTCCCCGGATTACACGGTAAAGTGCCAGATAAGGATGGGGATCATCGAGCGCCGCCTGTAATATCTCATTGGGAATCGTACCATCCTGCACCGCACAGGCCACCAGATCACCGATCAGTCGCCGTTCGTCATCCATGAACGACCGGGCATCCTGTTCCAGAGACGCTGCATGGATCGTTGATAAGGCATCCTCGGCAAAACGCGGTGGCTGGCTCCAGGCCAGTGCGGGATTCAAGCGGGCGGTAGCCATAAGGGTGGAAGTCTCGATGGGTTGGGATGAGCCGAAAGCCGCCGCTGCCGGGAGGGAGGATTGAGCAAGGTGGTGAGTACGTGGCATTGTGATCTCGATAAGACGATAGCAGCGTCGAGAGCGACAGGTGATTCTGAATCCGCTGGCTCAGTGTTGATAGCGTCTTGCTCGTACAGTGTGGCGTCGTCCTGTGACGCCCAATGCAGCAGCCTCTCCAGCGGAGTGCGGGACAGTAGCTCAGTTTGTTGAGCCATCGTTCAGCCTTTGGTTTTTACCGTCGGTTTTTCCACTGTCCATACCAATTCATCCTGTACCTGCTCAGGGCCGGATAGGGTAGCCGTGGCCAGATGGGGATAATTGGGGGCGTAAAGCCGCACGGCTTGTTCAGGGGGTAGTCTGGGATCGGGATCGACCAAACGCACGGAACCCATTTTAAAAACACGCTGCGGGGTGGTGATGTCGGTCATCGTCGTATTCTCCGGTTAGAACAAACTGTCGGGATTGCCTTCGGCTGGAGCGGTCGGTGGGATTGCGGTGCCCGTTTCCACATTCGTGGTTGTAGCAGGATTGGTTGTCGTGTCCGGCTCGGTTGTCGGTTCGGGCAAGGCCGGTTTGGCTGACGATTTGGCGCGGGCCTTATGGACCTTGGCTTGTGCCTGGCGGGCGGCTTCCTCCAGGGATTCCAGGTCCGTCAGACTTTCCACCAGGATGGAGCGGGTCTCGGTAAATTTACGCAACAGCACAGGGAAATCCCTATCCAGCGTCGCGGCGTCGGCCATCATCCGCGCGGGCCGTGCCAGACTGGCGCGAATTTGCGCCAGTTCGTCGCTCAACGAGTTCGGCGCTTGCTTGAGTAACGGCGTAATTAGTGCCGTCAGCGTGCCATCAGCGTTCTTACTGACAGTAAATTGCACCTGCTCGGTGGGGCCGAGGATTTGCTTAAACAGGTCGGAAAACAGTGCCATTGGAACGTCTCCTGGGTAATCAGCAGGGGGTGAGGCGGTACAGGGCCGGAAGTCGTATCGCCTGAAATCAGCATCACACGGTTCGCAACCGGCGCAAGCTGCTATTTACTGGATACCGCCAGCCGTTGGCTGACACACTGCGGGACAAACGTGCTGAAATCGAAGCGGCTGCTCAACACGGCTTGGATCAGGTCGTCCTTGGGCCTATTGGTGAGCTTCTGAAACGCTGCCGAGTCCGACTGTTGCTGGTTCCACCAGTCACGGAAACTCGGGCCTTGTTCAGGAGCCTCGCTGAGTAGCGCCGTGATCCCTGCCTTGGTGTGCGCCTTGAGGAAGGTGTCATCCAGGATAAATTGGCCACTGAGCGGAGTTTTCGTGGCGGCGACCATTGCCACGGCTGTCTTGACCATTTCCCCGCTGTGATCCCCCTCACTTTTATGACCGGCGATATACGCAACGGCTTCCTGCATCACACTGGCCTTGGCAGTGGCATCCAGGGCATACAGTGCGGGAACCAACCGCGCGCGACCTGCGAGCGCACCCAGCTTGGCCGATTCCATAATTTGCGCTGGGAATCCGGCATCCTTGAGTACCGCATACAGAATATAGGCGCGGGCGAGATCAGCATCGTTGTCCAGGCGTTGGGTTACCGTGGCACGGAAGAACGCATCGACCGCTTCGATGACTCCCTTGGGTTGTGCAGCCCCCACGGCCTGTGACGATTTGGCCGTGCCCGGTTGGGCCGCTGTCGATGACTGCTGCGCTGTGGGGGATGCGGGCTTACCTTCTGCCTGATGCCCTTTGACCATCTTGGCATTACAAGGGAGATTGAAACAGAGTCCGCCCAGCACCTGTCCTTCCCGTCCGGGTGCGGTGTTGAGCAATGCACCATGATGGGCACAACCCTGACAGGCGGCGAACTGTGCCTCGCCTACGCCTTGGTCGCCCTGTTTGGCAAGGACGGTATAGGTTTCGGGAGCTTTCTCGGTATCGAAAAACACCACGGGGTAGTCCTGGGCCAGTACCTGTTTGCGGGCATCCAATGCAGTTTGGGTTTTGCCCTGAAAGCAGGCGCGGTTCTGGCACCGGCCTTCAGTAATGGTTTCCTGGAACAGACTGGCTTGCAGACTGGAATTATGGGGACAGGTCAGACACTCGGTTTTATCGAAAATGGCCTTAGCCAAATCCAATGCAAATCCGCCAATGCGGGCTTTCAGATCACTGACTGAAATGGCTTGTTCGATGATCTTGGCGAGTGTGCCCGCCTGAGTCTCAGTAGGTAAACCGGCCAATAATTCCGCGTGGCCGAGTTTGATTCGGCGTTCGGTGAGGGCTCGCAAGACATCCGGCGTAGCGTGCAGCAGCAGGAGGCGAGCCTTGAATTTGCTTTCGGACCAACCCAGCATTTTGATCGCTTCGGCCTGGTCGCTTTCGCAACCATCCAGCACTCGCCTTGCAGCCTGGGCTTCTTCAGCCGAGGAGATGTCGGCGCGTTGCGTATTCTCAATTGACGCTAATAGAAACGCTGTGCGCTCATCGACGTGACGCACGACTGCCGGGATGTCCTCCAATCCGGCCTCGCTGGCAGCCCGCCAGCGCCGTTCACCAGCAATCAGCCAATACCGGGTGGGATCGTTGGTTTGGGGGCGCACGACGATGGGTTGTAAAACGCCGTGGGTTTTGATCGAAGCGACCAGTTCGCGAAACTCGGCATCGGCGAAAAAGGTACGGGGATTGAAATTGGGTTGGGCGCTGATCGCAGCCAGCGGCAAATACTCCAGTTGATGATCTTCGAGGGTATCAGCCGGGGATGATGTGACAGTCGGGGCATTCATGCGGACCTCCGGGGGTGGAATCCAAAGGAACGATTTCACGCTAACCCCGGTTGGGTATTGCGCAAGGGTATATCGGCTGTTGTCCAGGCGCCGTTCAGAAGAGTTAACCAGTGAAATTTGTGAGAATACGATTGGCAAGTAGACGTTTTTATTGGCCAATTTGCCGTGGCTTTTCTGGGTTGTTTTGGCTAGATAATGGGAGGATACTGACACTTGTGCGTCTTATTCTTCGCCTGACGTCTTAGCCTCAATAGCCTCAATAGCCACGATCAGCGTTAGATAGCGTCGTTTCGTCGCCTTGATCGT
>JAZBPA010000123.1:0-3957 GCA_036351435.1 Candidatus Competibacteraceae bacterium | reverse complement strand
TTAGCAACTAACCGCAACGCCCTGTCCCAGACTGCTTTAGAAACGCGGTTGCAGGACCTGTTGGGAGCAGAACGATTGCTGTGGCTTAACGAGGGAGATTTATTGGGGGACGATACATAAAAGTACTTTTTGATGGTTAGACGCCGAGACTGCTTGGGACGCACCCCAAATTCAATTTACTGAGAATGCGAACTGGAAAATTGCAGATCAAACGTTGTCATCCTCAGCTGGGGTCTCTGGCTCAGGAGCGCGAGGATCAAGCGCTGCGATAACAGGGGTTGTGCGGTTCGAGTTGGTTTGTACGAACGGGGACCGCTCATTTTCTGGGACGCGGGAATGCTGCATGATGCGATACAAAGTAAATAGCGCGAACGAAAAATGAACCAGCGCCGTGAAGACGAATAGCCCGCCAACCCCCAAAGTGTGCATTGCCCAAGCAGCCGCTGGCGGTCCCACACTGGCACCAATGCCATAGGTCAACAGAAGGCCACCACTGGCCTCAACGAATTCTTCTATGGTCACATGATCATTGGTGTGAGCAACGCACAGTGAATACAGCGTAAAGGTAAAACACCCAAAGAAACCCGCCAGCCCAATTATTAGTGCTGGAGTGAAGCTCTGCATCATCGCCAGGGGTGAATTGGGGAACCCAATGGCCCAGGCTAAAGTAATCCCAACACCACTAGCAGCCAGACAAACTCCGCTGATAACCCAGCGACGATCCAACTGGTCCGATAGCTTACCCAGAGGAAACTGAGCGATTGCCCCGCCCAGCATAGTTGCGCTCATGAATAACGCAATACCGATAATGGATAAGCCGGCGGTCTGCGCATATAGTGGACTCAACCCCAAGAAAGCGCCATTAGTGGCGCCGACAAAGAAGCTGCCTACTACACCGACTGGCGATACGCCATAGAGATAGCCGAGTCTGAGCCGCACTTGTTCTGGTGGCACTGGTGCGGTGGATTTACTTAAACCAACTGGCACTAGCGCCAGGGTAATGGCAATGCAGGTCATGGCAAATAACGTAAAGTCAGCAGGATCGGCCGTTGGCAACAGCATCTGTCCGGCGGTAACAGCCGTTAAGTTAACGGCCATATATACTGCGAATACGCTACCTCGATTAGTATTGGTCGATTGTTCATTAAGCCAGCTTTCAATGACCATAAACAAGCCGGCCAAACTGAATCCACTGATGATGCGCAACCCTATCCACACCAGAGGATCAATAAATAGCACCAACAACAACACTACCGAAGCGGCAATAGCGGCCAGCACTGCAAAACTGCGGATATGGCCGACTCGTTTAACAATATGTGGCGTCAGATAGCAACTGATAACGAACCCGCTAGAATAGGCAGCGGCGATTAGCCCGATGGTGCCGGTGGAAAAATTTTCCAGGCTGGCCCGCACAGGAATTAAGATGCCCTGCAAGCCGTTGCCGATGAACAAGATCGCAGCGCCTATCAGCAAGGCGAGAAAAGGAAATGAGTTCAAGAGTCACTCGCGAGAGGTAACAGTTGGCAACAGCAATGCGCTCAAATGTCTTTGCCGAGGGCGTGCAGGGTGCTGACAACTTCGCCGGGCGTTACGCCCACTTCACCTTCCGCGGGGATAGAAGGTAATCATTTGCTGCAAATCCATGCGGTAGAGGTGATTAGCGCCGAATACAGCGGATGGATCGTGCTACAGGCGAGCGATTGTAGCCGCTCAAATTCATAGTGTATATGTTTGGCGTAGAGCCGGAGGAAAAATAGTTTGTGAGCATTGCCCCTCCAAAATCCGTCATCAACACCATCGTCAAAGCTGACCACGGCGCTCCATTCGCCGTGCTTGGCAAGCTTAGGCTACTAGAGAATAAAATTATTCGTCGGCAATAGAATTTTGCTCCTTCGGTTTAGACGGAAGTTTGAGATTGCGTTTGTTCCTCAAGCCATTCTCGCCATATAGCCAGCAGCACGGCTATCACCACCGGCCCCAAGAATAAACCTATCAATCCGAAAGCTGCTATGCCTCCCAGCACGCCAAACATGACCAGCAGATAGGGAATGCGGGTTGCACCACTGATGACCAACGGTCGAATGAGATTATCCACCTGGCTTACGACCAGCCCTCCCCAAAGCAGTACGCCAACGCCAGCAAAGATGTGATCAGTTAGTAGCAGTCCAATACCAACTACACCCCATATCAGCACCGGGCCAAACGGAATTAATGCCAGCATGGCAGTGAGCGCACCCAGCAGCACAGGAGCCCGCACGCCTGCCATCCAATACCCAATACCTGCCAGGAGTCCTTGCGCCAGCGCGGTTAGCACCAGCCCATAAAGTACCGCTCGGATAGTATCGGCTACTGCGGTAAGATAGGCTCTAGTACGTTCACCCACGATTTGGCTAAGGATTTGGCTGGCTTGCTGAAGCAGGGCTTCGCCATCCCGATAGAAAAAGAATGCGGTTACCAAAGCGAAACCAAACTTGACAAAGTTGCGCCCTGCACCGCCCAGCATCTGAGCAATCTCGTCGATCCAGGGGCTGACCCATGTTGTTAACTGCTCTTGCCAAGCGCCTCGCTCAGTGTTGAGCTTGGCAAAAAACCGTTCCAGTTCCTGACCTGCCCAGGGAATGCCCACTATGAATTCCGGTAGTGCCGGTCTTTCCTCAGTCAGGTACTGCGTGATAGCCTGATACGCTAATGGTAACTCGGCACGCAGCAGAGCAATCAACCAGATGAGGGGTAACGCGAAGGTAGCGCTGAGAATCAGCGTCATAAGTACAGCACTACCTGTTGGATGGCCGAGTAGCAGCTTGCGTAGAGGCTGGTATGCCGGCCAGGTGACATAAACGAGAATAAATGCCCACGCAACCGGTACGATAAACAGATGCAGTACCCGATAGCCGAGCAACAAGATTCCTACCAGCAACAGACCGACAATTATGCGTTGCTGGAAAGCTTGGGTATTGGCTTCGCTCACTAAGGGCGATATTCCTTACCTGGTATTGGGATTAACGAGTGAGTCCGGTTGGTAATCATTCTTAGGATGCGCGAATCATCACCTGAGAGAGTAATCAATTGGCTCAATCCTCGGGGTACAGTTCCTGTGCTGTTTATCACGAAAACCCGGGTGAAATATAACCCGTGATGAGCTTTAAACCTATTGTTATTTGGTTGCTACTCTCCATGATAAAATTGTCACCGCATTTCTTGGCGTCGTCCATATCGCCACCAGCACCCTTTGGCTCAATTGATGACACGCCCTAGACCACTCTATCTAGAGGTTGCCACGGGAAATCAGAGAAAGCCAAAAATAGGATACTTAACCGCTCTGTCCTTACTTTGTCATTAAAATGACTCCTCAAACGGCCCTCTGTGCCGTAAAAGTAGTACACACGATTGCTTGGGCTTTCTTCGCCGGCTGTATCCTAGCCATCCCCATCTATTCTTGGCGCGGCCATTTCGGCACGGCGGGTGTATTGATCTCCATCGTGCTGATTGAGGTCTTCATCATCGTAGCTAACCACTGGCGCTGCCCGCTCACTAATGTCGCGGCACGCTACACCGACCAACGGCAGGACAACTTCGACATTTACCTTCCGCTATGGTTAGCTCGGTACAACAAACAGATTTTCGGCAGTCTCTTCGTCGCAGCCTTACTCTATACGCTGGCCCGGTGGCAGGGTTGGATCAAATAGGTCGGTAGGATGCAATGCATACCCAATTCATTCTGCGATACTGCGCTGCCACCCGATAACGAGAATCGCTCCCAATCACCCGGAATCCCGCTGATTGTGCACGGTTCTGTAATGCCAAGGTAACCAAACCCCATAATGATAAGCCTACGGCAAGCCACCCTAGACGACCTCGACGCCTTAGTCATTTTGGAAAACCGTTGTTTCAGCAGCGACAAGCTGTCGCGGCGTCGCTTTCGGTACATGCTCACCAAGGCACACGCCACCACGCTCG
>JAZBPA010000122.1:0-4005 GCA_036351435.1 Candidatus Competibacteraceae bacterium | reverse complement strand
TCGGTTATCGCTCACAGTGCCGTGGCCTCGGTTGCTGGTGGGCGTCAGTGAACGCGGCTTGTTCGTGGCGGCATTGACCAGCACCCGCAGGCCCACCGAGCGTACCCGACTGTTTCATGCCCCACTGATGAATGTCAACGGGCAAGGTCATGTCTGTACCGGCAGCGCCGATCTGCCCAACGCTGTCACGTTGGCGACGTTGCCCGCTTGGGAAGCGGTGATCACCCATACCTTTTTCACCCACGTTAACCACAGTAAGACTTTGCACTTGGCCCGGCCAAGTCGGGTTACGGCTAAATCCCGTGCTCGCCAGGGCGTAACCCGCCCGGCGACCTCATCGTCGGATGTCAGCACGACCGCGCATGTTCGCTTTTGGCAGCGACTGGCCAGGGAAGGTGCGACCCGTTTCCCCAAGGAGGCTTTGGTACCCATGCAGCAAACGGTGGGCGACTTCCTGCGCCGGTTGCTAAGGTAACGGTATGTTGGACTATTTGAGTGATCCGCGTGACCGTGTGCTGCTGAATGCCACGCCCTGTCTGATGGCTCCGCGCTTTGGCCAGTTACCCCCTGTAGCGGTCGGAACCCATCGCTTTGTCGCTGCTGCCAGCGGGTTATTTGTACAGGCCCGCACAAGGGCATTGGCGGTTACCCTGAAAGTGGCTGACACCATCCCGCTACCGTATGGAGATTTGCAGGAGTCGGTTACGCTGGCCGGTGGCCGGTTACCGTTGGCGCTCTATGCGCGGATGCGGGCAGCAGCACTGGCGGCAGTCCCCCTGGAATGGGCGGCAGCGGTAGTATACGATCACGATGCAGCGACTTACCGTTTAGTAGAGCCGGTGGTGGAAAGTGTGTCCAGAGGTCACATTCGTTATTCCACCGCGTCCCTCCCGGACGATGACCTGGTATTGGATATTCACAGTCACGGCCATGGCCAGGCCTATTTCTCAGCCACTGATGATGTGTCGGATCGAAAGGGTGGGACTTATATCGCTTGTGTTTTAGGATGCTGTGGTGCGGCCTCGACTGTGGAGGTCGTCACCCGGTTGGTGGTGAAAGGGATTTTCTTCCCTGTACCGTGGACACCGTGGGACAGTGTCTCGTGTTCTCCAGAGCGGTTCCCTGGTCTCACGACAACAGAGGCTCATTGCCTTGCGCATCGACAAGCATCGCAACGCTGAAGGGGCTGGGTAAAATCCTGCGCCCAGCAGCCCCTTGCGCCGATTCGGGTCTGACTTACGGTGGTTGGAAAGCCACCACGAGGACCCGTCCATGGCCAAAGCTCAACCCCAAATAATTGTTGACGAAGCCCGCCCGCTGCTGCGTTTGTTATCCCGCAACCCGAATTGGCGAGACGATGAACTGCTGTCCTGGTTGCTTGATGATGTCTTGGCGGACCTCACCGGCCAGCGTAAGCCGTATCCACCCCCCATTGAGGCGATCCCGGTTATCTGCGAGCTGGCCTCGACTTATAGGCAGTGTGTGATCGATGCTGCGCCGTTCACCGATCTGTTAGGGCCGTTGTATATGGAAACCACCTGGCAACGGACCCGCCAGGACCGAGGACTGTTTTTTACCCCGCAACCCATAGCCACCCTGATGGCGCGCATGTTGTTACAGGATGATGCCACACCAAAACCAGACGGCCAGTTATGGCGGGTATGTGAACCGGCGGCAGGTTCAGGCGTCATGCTATTGAGTTTCGCCCAGACAATTATTCATCGGTTCGGTGCCGAAAGTTTGTCGCAGTGGAGTTTTACCGCTGTGGATCTGATGGCCGATTGTGCCCGTATGACAGCCGTGCAACTACTGGCGAACTGCCATATCCACCAACTTGCGCTCGGGGAACTACTGGTTATGCGCGGTAATTCGCTTGCGCCCGCTGACGATATGGAAGTAATCGTGCATTGCGCGGCAGCGACCACCCCGGCTGAAGTACTCTCCCCCGCCACTCATCCGGCGCGGCTTGAGGGCATCAAGACGGCAGCCCAAGCGGCGGGCCTCGATCTGTTTTGTCTGCCCACTGAGGATACGGACGAGGCGGCCTGACCCTATTGGGTTTGGTGGCGGTGCTAGGCCCTTGCGCCGCTGCCAACTCATGAGAGGCTGATGGATGAAACACTCACCCTGGAGGCTTAACGATGAAACTGACGTCGCTTGAGGAACTGATGATCACTGAAATGGGCATGCCGCAGATCACCGGCCAGGTGTTCCTGCAATTGCAACAAGAGGATCGCCCGGATGGCCGTCGTCTAGTCGCTTTGTTCGGGATTATTGCCGTTCCGAACAGCGTGGAAGTGAATAAGCAGTACGATCTTGGCGGGATAGTCCGGGGTACGGACGATGTCACGTTGGCCCTGGGTAATCCCCATGAATGGCAGGATGTGCATGGGGAAGGCTACCAGGGCAAGGGCGTCAGCGGTATGCTGAAGTCTGCGGCTTGGCGCGTATAGCCATACACTCTTGAAATAGACGTACTCACTTTATTCTTGGGGGAGATATGCGCTTTTACATTCCCTCCCCACTGATCGAACAGCCCGTCACTGTGTGGCTGATTGGTGTCGGGGGCACCGGCTCTGAACTGCTGGATGGGCTGGTGCGCCTGCATACTTCACTCCTTGCCTTGGGCCATCCGGGTGGATTACAGGTCACTGCCTGGGATGGTGATACGGTGAGCACTGCGAATATTGGCCGACAGCGCTTCTGGCCTGCCGATGTCGGCCACAACAAGGCTACCGTGTCGATACACCGGCTGAATCTATTTGCCGGATTGGACTGGGAAGACCGACCCGAACCGTTTGTGTTGGACAGTGGTTATCAACATTGGCCGGACCTGCTAATCACCTGTGTTGATCAGGCCCGGCTCAGAGCGGACATCGGTGAATCGGGGCACGATAGCTGGCAGGATTGCCTATGGTTGGATACCGGTAATGATGCGTATACCGGACAGGTGATACTCGGTCATTTGAATCAGCGTGAGCGACAACCCCTACGGTTACCATCAGTGTACGACTTTTACGGTGGGGACTTGGTGGAGGGCGGTCAGGATACGGACAATACCCCCAGTTGTGGGTTGGCGATGGCGCTGAATCAACAGTCGTTATCCATCAACCGGCTCATGGCCGATCTGTCGCTGGCACTACTGTTCAACCTATTCCGGGACGGATTCATTGAGCATCACGGGTATTTTGTCGACCTGCGACAGGGGCTGGTAACGCCGTTGCGGATTGATCCTGACACCTGGGCATTCATGGGATATGCTCAAAACGATGATGAAGCAGGTGGATTACGATGAAATTAACCGTCGATTTTTCCGGATTGCACGAAGCCGTTCGACAGATGGGTGCGCAAGACTTGGTGACCGGTTTTTCTATCGCATTGGCAGCACGGTCGCAGGAACCGGGGGTTGTAAAATCTAGCGGTATCGGTACCGAGGACTCAGCTACCGCTACCACGGCTGATAACCATTCGGCAGTGTCGCGGCCAGAAGAGAGTCAGCCATGAAAGCGCCGCCTATTCGCGAACAGCGGACAAAGGGCGGAACGTGCTTTATCGTTGAGGAAAATATTTCATGCGTTATGGCCATATTTGCTCGTGAATGCTTGGGGTCAGCGAACAGGCGTGGAGGGCACAGGAAAAAAGTTAGCTCAGTCGAGTAAAACTCGTGGCAACGCTACCGGTGACAACGTACCTGAGCGGTTTACCGTGATCTGGGCCTACTGGCCATCGTGGGGTTCGCGGTAAACTTCAAAACCCTGTTGAGGTCGCTCGGGCAACCAAAGCTCCAGGATACCGTGCGCTCGCTCAGGAAGACAGGATGCTGCACACGCACTGTCCGGTTGATAGCACAACCCATCCGGCATGTTCAGACCCAATCGGCGTCATGTCGATAATATCCCCGTCAATCCATTCCGCCCGATCAATGCAGCGTAATAAACCGACTTCGCCCTCTTGGAAACCAATTGCAGTGCGTGTCGATTTTCGCTCCTGCTAGCAATCTTGTTG
>JAZBPA010000121.1:0-12216 GCA_036351435.1 Candidatus Competibacteraceae bacterium | reverse complement strand
TTCACTGTCACGACGCTGGGCGAGGATTATCTGCGCGGTGCGCCCGATAATCAGTACACATTAGCGAACTTCCCGGAAACCGGAGAGGACGCAATCGTGCGCTGGTCGGAACCGCATCAGAACTTCGTCATCATGGACGCTAGTTCGGCTCAATCTGCGCCTGACAACTTCCAACCGCCCGCTGCGACTGGGCAGTCTGATGCGCTGGCCCAATTGGAAAGTCCCCAGGAAGATTCATTCGAGAGCGGTATTAGCTTGGTGAGAGGCTGGGTCTGCGACGCCGTCATCGTAGAAATTCAAATCGATGACCGGCCGCGCCGGGAAGTGGCCTACGGCACCAACCGGGGCGACACCCGCCAGATCTGCGGCGATGTCGACAACGGGTTCGGCTTTACCGTCAACTGGAGTAGTTACGGTAGCGGCGAGCATACCTTGCGACTGTACGTTGACGGGGAGGAATTCACCCGCGCCAATTTCACTGTCACCAACTTGGGTGAGGATTATCTGAGGGACGCCAGCGGCCAGTACACGTTGGCAAACTTTCCGGAAACCGGCGATGAGGTGACTGTACGTTGGTCAGAACCTCACCAGAACTTTGTCATCATTGATTATCGGTAAGTGAACGTGTTGCTGGCACGGCATCGGTTTGGTGGGCCGTGCCAGCAACATCTTCAACAATATCGGTCGGCAATTTTTTGGTTGTTATTACACTCCCCAACAGCTTTGGGGTATTGCAACCAGTTTCAATACGCGAGCGGGCGATAGCCCAGTTGACTCACTGCTACCCCATCCAGTCTTGCCGACATTACTTAACCAATCTTTCACCTCTCTGTCGTAATCCACACCTAGCATACCTCGCCATGAGTAGTGAGCTGAACACGGGTTACTATCGAACTCTTTCTCAAATTTCGACAGGTTTCGGCAGGGATGCCTTTTTCGCATCGGACAACATCAATGAAGCTGATCCATATCACCGATACCCATTTCGTCGGTTCCGGCCAAATCCTGTATGGTCTTAATCCGCGTGCTCGTCTAGCGGCCTGCATCGACGATCTTAACCGCAACCACCTGGATGCTGATCTTTGTGTCATCACCGGCGATCTCACGCATTGGGGTGAGCGGGATGCTTATCGGAACCTGCGTGCTTGTTTGGCAGAATTGGAAATGCCACTGCGCCTAGTGGTGGGTAATCACGATAATCGTGCCGAACTGCGGCGGGAGTTTCCAAACACGTCTGTAGATGATCTTGGTTTCATTCAATCAGGATTGAATACCGCCATCGGGCGTTTGCTGTTCCTAGATACCGTTGAAGCCGGAACCCATGCCGGTCGATATTGCCCGCAACGCCAGCATTGGCTACAACGCGAGCTTGATGCCGCCGCAGACCGGCCGGTCTATTTGTTTATGCATCATCCGCCGTTTCCAGTGGGTCTACCGGCCCTGGATGTTGTGGGTATACCACAGGCTGATGCAGAAGCATTGGGAGAGTTGTTGACAGAACACGGCCAAGTCCGTCATATCTTCTTCGGTCATGTTCACCGGCCAATCAGCGGACAATGGCGCGGAATGAGCTTCAGTACCCTGCGGGCTACAAATCACCAGATATGTCTGGACTTCAAGGCGCTGGACGAAGTCCCTGGTAGCCATGAGCCACCCGCCTATGGAGTGGTTCTCATTGACGAAGATCGAGTGGTCGTTCATACCCACGATTATTTAGATGTCAGTTCAAGATTCAGCCTAGGTCCTGCGGATTGGACCACTTGGGGACAGGAACTTAGTCTTCACTCAGAAGCTTGAACACGCGAAATAGATCCTTTTAGTCATGCTGGTTCAATCGTTACTGTCAGCGGTTTTGCCCCTTTGCTTACCATTTGCGGATCAGGTCCATGTTTAATCATGGCCAATTGTTTTTCCTTCGCTTTGTGTTTAGCTCCGATCCAGAGTGTGCTTTTTCCTGAAAAATGTGCCTTTAACATTAACCAGATTGATTTCGAGGTGGAGTATTTAAAAACTGCGCGAATCACCCTCACCACGAAATCAACACCGTTAATCGGATCATTATGTAGAATGACGGCATATTGCTTGGCTTCTTCTAATTCAAGCAGTTGCTCTACTGAAAAATCAAGCTCTACTTTTAATAGCTTTTCTATATCTTCCTTTTGCAGTAAGCAGGTATGCATTATTCACTACAAGTTACTTAATAGGATTTGTTGTATTTATATTCACGTTTAATTTCTACAACTTGGACGATGTATGATTCATACCATTTCTCTCTACCACGCTGTTGCGCAAAATGGTGTTCCGGGTCATTTCTCCATCGATTGATAGCCGCTTCATTCTCCCAATATGAAATGGCGATCTCCTGCTTGCCTTCTGTGACGGCTATAAAATCCAGACAACCGTATTTTGCCAAGGCGAGTTCTCGCATTCTCAATACTGTTTTTTGGTAGTCTTCATCTTGGCCGGTTGTTTTGGCCTGGAATATTACAGCAAACATGATGCGACCCTAATCTTCCACTTTTTCTCTACGTTGTCCGTAACATTATAGCCTCTCAACCTAGGTAGGCGCGTTGCGCAACATACAACAGTCCCCTGCCATCTTGTGATCCGGTAGATTTAGCAAAACTTTCCGATAGAATGCAGGGAGAATGCGCTTAACGTCGGAAAGCTGGAACCAGAAATGAACTTCAGAATAGCAGCCACGATTACCACTGCTGTTGCCTGTGCGCTTGCGTTAACGGTGATGCTGAACTATGTCAAATTCGAACGCACTTTTTCCCGTCTGCTGGAGTCACGTTTCGCCTTTGTCGTGTTGGATTTGCGGACGGTGATTCAGACCGGCTTAGATTTGGGGCTAGAACTGTCTGCCATGTCCAACATCCAGACAGTTCTCGAACGAGCTGCTGAACGTGATGACCAAATTCTCTCTATTGCGGTGTATGACGAGCAAAATAATCTCGCATTCAAGCACAGCGAACTGGGCTCATCTGAACAGACCGTTCCTCCCGATTGGTTGGCTGCTTCACAAGGCAACGAAGCCTTGGATAGCTATGTGGGTGATCCCGACGTCGGCATCGTAGGCATGGCATTGATCAACAATTTCGGATATCGCGTCGGTAGTATCGTGCTGCGCTATGATGACTCCTTTTACACGCTCGCGCTGCAACACACGTTGTTGGAATTGATCCACACCGCTGTTGCGATATTGGGCATTACCGCACTGGTCGCTATCATTTGGGTATGGTTGCTGTTTCACGGCATCAACCGAAGTTTGCTACGGATGCAGGCGGCCATTAGCGAGTTGTTGAATAACCCCGGCACCGGCGATTTTCAGCCAGCGCATAATTCCGAACTCGAAATGTGCTACGTCGATACGGAAAAGAAAAGCCTCGAAGCACTGAATCAGCTGGCGGCTGCACAAAAAGTGCTTGTTCTGGAACAGCGCCTTGGGCGTGGCTAGGGCAGTCCAGAAACAGTAAACTCCTGCAGCGGTTTTCCGCAAGTTTCCCAGCCACATTGGCCACACTGAGGAGAACAGCACAACATGACGGCTAGGCGTATTGACAGACCACTTACCGGTTTATTGCTGATTACCGCGGTCCTAGTCATCCTGCCGCTGGCCGGACTATCCGCTTACTCCCTGCGGGCTTTCGAACGCGAACTCTTACCCGAACTCGATAAGAAGGCGCTGACGGTTGGCCTCTTCGTCAACAGCAAAATTGAACGGGCGTTGGATTTCGGCATTCCATTCGACAAACTGGAGGGAATGAGTGAGTTTTTTGCTCCCATTCTGGCCACTAACGAGGATATTTCTTATCTAGCCGTCACCGATCTTGACGGCACGGTGCGCTACCAATGGGCGCTGCCGGACGATCAGCGTCAATCTCTAGCCCCTGCAGCAGCAGAGGCGCAAGGAATTCGCTCGGGATTACCGATACCCCAGTACAGTGACCCGTTGGCACCGCTTGCCGCGCTGTTAGGTCGGGAGCAGGCAGAACACAATACCCAGGCCCGTGTGTTGGGTAACTTCCATAATACTGCCCTGCCGATTGAACAAGGCGATGAATTGGTCGGGGTTCTCCACGTCGGCGCTAACCAGCGATTCGCGGTGAAGCAGATGCGGGACATCGTGTTCGATATCGGCATCGTGTTCGTGGTCGCATTACTAGCCGCTTTCGAATTGTTGTTGTTGGTAGTGACGTTGAATTTCTCCGAGCCGTTGCGGCGCGTGCATTTTGTCATGAGCGAGGCCGCCAAAGGTAATTTTAATCATCGCCTAGCCATGCGGACACGTACCCAAATCGGTCATCTAGGAAGACAGTTGGATTCGCTGATAGAACGGGTGAATCAAGGCTATACCAGCTTGATGCGGCCAGCAGCGGCAGCACAACAGACCCGGGTATTAGATCATCTGCAACACCGGTTTACCTTTGCCCAAGACGGTGCGCCAAAGGTCTACCGACAATCCGTGTTATTGGGAATCCGGGCGGCCACTTTTCTGTTCATGTTTGCCGAGGAAATTGCCCGCCCCTTTTTGCCGCTCTACGTCCGTGAGTTCACTACCCCGTTCGTCGGCATATCCCAGGACTTGTTAATCAGCTTGCCGTTATCGGCGTTCATGTTAGGGGTCGCCTTGACCATGCCTTTCGCCGGACCGTGGTGTGAGCGAATCGGTTATCGGAAAGCGTTCGTGAGCGGGGCCGCGCTGGCTAGCGCCGGTTTGGTCGGAACAGGTATTGCGACCGGTTTTTATGACCTAATCGCTTGGCGGGTTTGTGCCGCTATCGGCTACGCCATCATGTTCGCCGCCTGCCAAGGCTATGTGGTGGAAAAAACCCAAGCTGATAATCGGGCTCAAGGAATCGCTGTTTTTGTCGGTGGAATCATGGTGGCGGCGATCTGCGGGCCCGCCATCGGCGGGATGCTTGCTGATCGCATCGGCTACACTTGGACCTTCTTCGTGGGTGCCGCGCTGGCTGCCTGTTCAGCTTGGTTGGCCTATGGTCTGATGACGCCCGGCGCGCGACGACATTCGCCGCAAACCCAACGGTCAGGCATCCAGTGGGCCGATTTCAAAGTCGTTCTGAGCGAGCCTCGCTTTGTGGTATTGATGTTATTCGCCGCTGTTCCAGCTAAATTGCTGCTCAGTGGTTTTCTGTTTTTCCTAGTGCCCTTGTTGTTGACCCACCTGGGCTCCAATCAAGCCGAGATCGGTCGTATCGTCATGACCTATGGGCTAGCTAACGTGGTGTTGATGTCCCTGTGCGCTCGCTTTGCCGATCGTCTCAACGCTCATGGCTTCATGGTCGGTAGCGGCGGAGTCATCGCGGGGACCGGGATGATCCCGATGATATTTTTCCCCAACAGCTCCCTAGTGTTGCTTGGTGTCGTCTTGTTAGGAGTGGGTCAGGCGATGAGCATTTCATCCCAGTTGGTGCTGGCCACTCAGGTCTGCCATAAACAAATTGCAGCCCATGGCCAAGGCGCGGTATTGGGTTTGTATCGATTCATCGAACGACTCGGTGGCGCTGCAGGACCGTTTGTCGTCGCCGGTTTCGTCACCTTGTTCGGCTACGTGGGCGCGATGATGGCAACCGGAATACTCGGAGTGCTGACGGCCACCCTGTTCAGTGTGCTGTTCCTGATCATGGGTGTGGTTCCTGAGGAAGACGACCAAGACGAGGACGATTTTTCTCCAGCCCAGGCGAGTGCATGATGAACCGATTATGGCGATGCATCGCGTGGCTTGTGTTAGCGGCATGGTTACCCGGACTATCAGCGGAACCGTCACTCAAAGCCGAGCAAGACCGCTATCGCATTTTTATGATTCTGTGGCGTGGTGAGACCGAGGTGGAAGCCGGGTTTCGCGCTTATGTGAAGGAGAATCAGCTACCCTTTGATTTGATAGTCCGCAACGTCGCCGGCGACCGACGGCAAATCCCAGCCATGGTCGAGGAAGCCAAACATACTGAGCCCGACCTCGTTTACACCTGGGGCACCTCGGTTACCTTGAATGTGGTCGGCGAATACGATAAAGCGAATCCAGACCAGCATGTTACCGCGCTGCCAGTGCTATTCACCATGGTCTCCGACCCGTTGGGTTCCCGTATTGTTCCGGAATTGGTCTCATCCGAACGTAACGTGACCGGCACAACCCACATTGCTCCGCTAGAAGCCCAGGTTAACGCCATTCGCGCTTACCGCCCGTTAAACCGGCTGGCGGTGCTTTATAACCCGGCTGAATTGAATTCGCGTTTATTTGTACGCAGACTAAAGATACTCGCCAAGCAGATGGATTTTGAACTGCTGGATCAACCGGTCCCGTTGGATGAACAAGGTGATCCTATGGCCGATAACTTGGCCGATTTGATTGCCGGCTTAGCTCTGCGTGAACCGCAGTTTCTGTACATGGGTCCAGATACGTTTATCAGTATCCACCGTCACTTGGTCACGCGCGAAGCCATCAAACAACGGTTACCGGTTTTCACCGCTACTGAACGCCCTATCCGCGACGGCGACGCGCTGTTCGGATTAGTGACGCCTTATTTCGCGCTAGGCCGTTTTACAGCATTCAAAGCCGAACAGATTCTGCTCTACAACAAAGCCCCCGAAACCATCTCGGTGGAAACGCTGAATCGGTTTAACTACGTGGTGAAAATGCCGGTAGCCCGGGAATTAGGTATTTTCCCACCGATGACTATCCTGAATTACGCAGAAGTGATTGAGTGAAAATGTCGCGGTTTATCCAGCAGTTTCGCGAAGCGGGCGTGCTTCGCCGCCGCCAGGGACAATTGGCCATTGTCCCGTACCAGGCTCGGATACTCACCCTGAATGATTTGGAGCCCCTCTGCCAACTGCATAAGCGGATACTTAACGAGTTGCCTGCTCCTCATCTGCTCAGACCCAACAAACCGGAATTTTTTATCCGCCACCTCACGGACTCGGGATACAGTCTTGGGATTTTCGTCGAGGATGAAATGATTGGCTACGCGGTGCTAGGCTTAGCTTTGGAAAGCGTCGCTACCTTTGGAGACGACCTGAACCTTTCAGCTGCTGAATTGGCTTTAGCGGCACACCTGGATGGTGTCGGCGTCATCCCAGATTGGCGTGGTAATCACCTGCATTGGCTGTTGTTGTCCTGGCGCATCCGTCTGGCCAGCTGCGCCGGTCGTCGGCACATGATCGCCACTACCGCACCAGACAATGTAGTGGTTTGGAACAACATGCTGACCCTCGGATTGCGCGTCAAAGGATTGAAACACAAATATGGCGGTTTTTTACGCTACATCCTGCATGATGATCTGGCCAATCCAAGCTGGGTCGACTTCGACACCACGATTTCCATGCCGACCGGTGATATTACCGGCCAACAGGACTTGTTGGCTCAGGGATACTGGGGGTATGCCCTGAACTATTGCGGCTCTGCTGAAAAATGCCTGCTGTACGGCAAACCCCTACAGGATAGCGGCAATGAGGCCGCTTGAACCACAGCATCACCCGGTGCCCCGTCGGACCGAACGCCCGTGAAATTACGCACCCGCATTACTTTGATGGTCTGCGGTTGTTTTGCCATCGTGGCTATTGTTCTAATTTTAGAAGGGCAATTTCGGGAATGGAACACTGAAAACCGGTATCACAAAGCCCTGATCACAGGCTATCGCAGTGCATGGTTAGGAATAACCAACGTTGAGTTGCAACGGATGCAAGTCCATATTTCCCCTATTAGCCGTAACAATGATGCCATCAGTGCGTTGGCAAAGCGGGACCCGATTCTTTATGCGGACAGTCTGCGTAACAATTTGCTGTCCTTACAAGACAGCTTGGTTCCGCCGCAATTGGAAACCGTGACGGTACCGCAAGACGAGCTTTTTTTCACTACAGTCTCCGACAACTTGAATGAAACCTGGCAAGTTGAGAATCCGTTGATTCAGGCAAAGTTGCTGGCCGCTGCTCGCCAAGCGCTGCCTCCAAATGCCCTGTCTCCTGAATTAGTGGCGGCGGCAGTCAACACCTTGACGCCGATAGTCGGCATGATCAGATTGCAGGACGATAGCTTCGGTTTAGCAGTTATCTTCGCTATCCTGGCGCGCACCGGACCATCCGGCGTAGCTGCACTGTATATTGATCTTGAGACGGCATTGTCCCAATTCGCTGATAGCATCGGCGATGAGGTCTTCATAGTTCGGCCTGATGGTAGTTTAGCCCAAGGCGCTGATCCTGACCTGTGGCAGGCATTACAGGCTGAAGAGCCTATAGTCCAAGCCAACGAAACCACCATCGTTCATAGTCTAGGTAAAGTGTTTAGGCTTGCGCGGCTGCCGCTGCAGGATCCGTTTGAGAACACTGTGGCATCGTTGTTTGTTGCCCGCGACATCACTATCAACCATTGGCGTAGATTATTGGTTGGTGCGCTGTCCTATGGCTTAGTCGCAATGGTGTTGTCGTTATTTTTAGCCGGTTTGTACTGGTATTTGCGCTACTCGTTTCGACCGCTCAATGCCGTCATTCGGGTATTGAACGCGCTGTCGCGAGGCAATACCCAAGTTGCGGTGGCCGATGCCGACCGCAACGACGAAATCGGTCGGTTGGCGGGCACAGTGGAACGGTTCCGGCAAGCTCAGGAAGCCCGTCAGCAATTAGCGGTCATTCAGCAAGAAATGGATACGGCGACTCGTATACAACGTTCGATTCGCCCGGCGCAGTTTCCGCAGCGACCCGATCTCAGCGTATTCGCCGAGTTGCTCACCGCCCGCGCGGTCGGCGGCGATTTTTTTGACTATTTCGATCTGCCCAATGGGCGATTCGGCTTTGTGGTGGCGGATGTCTCGGACAAGGGTATGGGTGCGGCTCTGTTCATGGCGGTGGCGCGCACCGTGATCCGAGCCACGGCGCAAATCGTGCCCGAACCGGGTGAATGCATGGCACGCGCTAATGATTTTCTCAGTCAGGACAATGACGCCAATATGTTCGTAACCACCTTTTACGGCGTTCTGGACCCTGCAAACGGAAAAATCGTCTACGCCAACGGCGGACACCTGCCCCCTTATCGAATGACTGCTGATGGTGGATTGGAAGCACTAGAGGGCACTGGTGGGATTGCCTTGGGCGTGATGGATGGTATGCCTTTCAAACAGAACACCGTTACCCTGGAGGCGGGTGACCGACTGCTGCTTTATACCGATGGCGTGACCGAGGGGATCGATATGAATCAACAGGAGTACGGTGTCGCGCGATTGGAGGAAACGCTGCGTGCCTCAGCCGAACAAGATGTCATGCAACTGACCCAATCCGTGATTGCGGGCGTGATTGAATTTGCCGGTCAAGAGCCTCAGTTCGACGACATCACCGTGATGGCGTTGGCTTACCACGGTCCTGGCAGTGGGAGTGCAGTCTCATGAGCAAGCACCTTGAGATCGGAACCATTACCGCATTGACGGAACTTGAGCAGGCTTCCGACAAAATCAGGCTGTTTTGTACAGCGCACAATATCGCTCCCGAACGCATTTTCCATCTCGATCTAGCCCTGGATGAATTAGTCAGCAATTTTTTTCGTCACGGACACGATCCCGCCGGGTCGGATTCTCCGGCGATCTCCATTGATCTGCTGGTGGAGGATGATTGCCTGATCACAGCAGTGAAGGATAACGGTATCGCCTTCAATCCGCTGGAGGCCAAGCCGCCGGATTTGGATTTATCAGTAGAAGATAAACCCATCGGCGGTCTCGGCCTGCATCTGGTCAGCCAATTTATCGACGAACTGGACTATCAGCGGGCAGAGGGGTGGAATTGTCTCACTCTGCGCCAACGGCTAACCGCGGGTTCTGAAAAATAGTTTCCGCTGTTGGCTGCTCATTCCACCGCTGGAATGGCCTCTTGTGCCGATGGATAGATTTCGAAGATTGAGGAAAAACCGCTGATATCAAACACCTCGCGAATCGAGGCTGACATCGCCGCTAATGCCATTTTGCCTTGTGCCGCACGGACTTGTTTAGCCGCCATCAGTAAAACCCGCAAGCCGCTACTGCTGATGTATTCCAACTGAGTAAAATCGATGACTAGGGTGGTTTTGCCGTTGCGAATCAAGTTCGACAAATGGTCCTCAAGGCTGTGGTAAGTCAGACTATCCAGTCTACCAGTCGGACTGATCACTAAAACCTTACCGTGAGCTTGTTGGTGAATTTCCATCGAGTTACCTTATTCAATTGCAAAATGTAATGCCGGTGTCGAGCGTGAAGCATGGTGCTTTATTCTGGTGTCAGCGTGCGCAATCACGGATTATGCCGATTATTATGAAGCTTGTTACAGTTTTGAACCATCGCGTAAGTTCCAATAACAGAACCACCGTAACGTCAGGAATACTTTCATGACCGACAGTTCCGCTACCACCCGGCTTCGCTATGCCGTCAATGAAAGTCCACCGCACCTGCTAGCCGCCGCGTTGGGCATGCAAACCGTGGTATTGATTCTGGCAGGCATTGTACTGACCCCCATTATCGTGCTGCGCGCTGCAGGCGCGGAACAGGCCATCGGCTGGGTCGTGTTCGCCGCTCTTATTGTCAGTGGTTTGGTGACCGTTCTGCAAGTCCGACCGATCGGTATTATGGGTTCGGGCTTCGTACTGTTCATGGGAACTTCAGGAGCATTTATCGCCATTGGCGTTACCGCCGTACAGGCCGGCGGGATGCCTTTGTTGGCAACCCTGGTGGTGGTCTCATCGTTGGCGCAATTTCTGTTTTCCGCACGGTTGGGATTGTTGCGCCGTATCGTGACCCCGACCGTCGGCGGCACAGCCCTCATGCTGATTGCCGTCACTATTTTTCCGATCTGTTTCAAAATGCTGGGCCAGGTCCCGGCAACCATCACCGCACCGACCCCGACTGCAGCACCGATCACCGCGCTAATCGCTTTTGCAGTAATCGTCGGCATTTCGCTATTTACCAGCGGAGCGATGCGGTTATGGGGACCGTTGATCGGCGTGGTGTGCGGTTGTTTAGCGGCGCAATGGTATAACATTATCGACTGGCAACCCTTTCTCAACGCGGATTGGATCGGTCTGCCGACCGCCTCCTGGCCGGGTCTTGATCTGTCGTTCGGTACAGCGTTCTGGTTGCTGTTGCCCAGCTTTATCCTAGTCACTATTGTCTCTGCAATTGAAACCTACGGCGACGGAATAGCGATTCAGCACGTTTCCCGGCGTGACGAAGCACCGGTGGATTACAAATCCGTACAAGGGGCCGTCAATGCTGATGGATTAGGCAATCTGCTTTCTGGATTGTCAGGCACCCTACCCAACACCACGTATTCCACCAGCGTCGCAGTCGTGGATATGACCGGTGTGGCAGCCCGCCGAGTCGGTTGGTATGGCGGGCTCTTTCTTTTTGCGTTGGCATTTTCGCCCAAGATTTCAGCTTTGTTGCAAGCCGTTCCTCCCTCGGTGGCGGGGGTTTATATCGTGATTTTACTGGTCATGCTGTTTGCCCACGGCCTCAAATTGGTTACTGAGGATGGCTTGTCTTATGAAAATGGCTTTGTGGTGGGCTTGGCGTTCTGGCTGGGGGTTGGCTTCCAGAATCAATTGATTTACACCGATTTGATGCCGGTCTGGTTGCATTCTTTGTTGGATAACGGCATGACCGCCGGCACCTTGGTAGCTTTGGTACTGACCTTTATCCTGTCACTGAAGGCGCGCCCCCAACAACAACTGATCTTACCCGCTGAACCTACAGCGCTGCCGTTGCTACATGATTTTGCCCGCCGGGTGGGCTTGTCCGTCGGCTGGGACAAAGCAGCTGTTCAGCGACTTGAATTGATCACCGAAGAAGCGCTGTTATTTTTACTGGAACGCCAAGCGCCTCAAACTCGTCAAAAGCAAATTCTAGTGCAAGCCAGAACCGAACACGGACAAGTGGAGTTGGAATTTGCCAGTGGCAGTCGGGATGCGAACTTAGAGCAGCTGCTCGCGCAAGTAAAAGAACGTCAGGCTCCAGAACCGGACGAGGTCGGATTACGCATCCTCAAACGACTCACCCGCCAAATCCGCCATCAGCAGTTTCATGACGGCGATTTTCTGATTATGCGGGTGGATGGTTTGCTGGAGTGAGTACTGTGTTCAGCTTGGGTTAGGGACCAAAGTCGTTTTGTGTATCGCGTAGATAGCACAATATGGTTTGTGTATCGTTTTTGCTTGATTGTGATACACAAAAGGCTAGTCTTTAT
>JAZBPA010000120.1:0-44891 GCA_036351435.1 Candidatus Competibacteraceae bacterium | reverse complement strand
TGGATCACTTTGCTTTGGGGGGAGTCGCTGAACGACTGGTATTTAAGCTGGCTGGGATTATAAGACATGCTGGTAGTGGGTTTAACCGGCGGAATCGGTAGTGGCAAGTCAGCGGTCAGCGCAGCATTCGAGAAACGCGGGGTACCCGTAATTGATACCGATCAGTTAGCGCGAGATCTGGTGGCCCCTGGGCAGCCTGCATTGCAAGAGATCGTCGCTGCATTTGGTCCGGGTTGCCTGAACCAAGCCGGTGTCCTGGATCGGAGTTATCTGCGTAAAACTGTTTTCGCTGACCCGCTGGCGCGGACCCGTTTAGAGGGCATTCTGCATCCACGTATACAGCAAGCGGTTCAAGATCAACTGGCAGCGATTAGTGCGACCTATTGTCTCGTTGTGGTTCCGTTGTTAGCAGAAACCGAACACTTACGAGCGTTGATGGACCTCATTTTAGTAGTAGATGTTCCAGAAGAATTACAAGTGCAGCGTGTCATGGTGCGCGACGGAGTGGATAAAGAACACGTTCAACGTATCCTAGACGCTCAAATAGCGCCCGCGCAGCGACTGGCGGTAGCAGACGATGTAATCCACAACGATGGTACTCTTGAATCACTGGACGGTGTTGTTGAAGTTTTGCATGAGAAATATCTATCTCTCAGCTGAGTTGCTGATGTATCGTAGCCGCTGCCTTTAAACGCAAACACGTCACTAATATTAAGCGTTTCTCTTAATGCGGGGTTTTTGTGCCTATTTGCTACGAGCATCCTCTTAACGAACGGATCCGGCTGTTGCTACGACTTGAGATGTTTTTTCAGCAGGTACACCAAGGCTTGGTCGAATCTTCTGAATGGTCTAGTTTACTTGCTGTCCAGGGGATATTAGGCATCTTCGGACTTACTAGTCGCGCCGAACTCAAGGCCGAGCTGTTGAAAGAGCTGGAGCGTTATGCTCAATCGTTAAGTCGCTTGCGCCAAACCCCTGCAGTGGATGTGACGATTTTGGATGCGGTGTTAGCTGATATCAGTCGAATGACTCAACACCTGCAAAGTTTAAGTAATCAGACCTTGCGGCAGGCACGCAAGAATGAATTCCTTGACGCTCTGAGCCGACGGATTCCTGTGCAGGGTAGCGCGAGTGCCTTTGATTCGCCAGCGCTATACCATTGGTTACACCAGGAGCGTGCCGTGCGTGTTGAGTGTCTGGAGCAATGGTTGCAGCCCGTTCAGCCCATTCGTGATGCAGTAAAGTTGTTGTTGGGGATTATTCGCGACAGCGCAGTGCCGGATGAAGTAGTTGCCCAACAGGGGCTTTTTCAGAAGACCTTGGATATTACCGTACCCAGTCAGCTGGTACGAATTATTTTACCCGACGACACATCAGTATTCCCAGAAACGAGCGGCAGCAAACACCGTTTATCCGTCCGTTTTATGGAACAGCGTGATTACAAGGAGCGCCCTCGCCATTGTTCCGATAAGATCGTTTTCCAACTGGCTTGTTGCGTCTTCTAAACTCGTTTAGTCGTGAGATGTTGCTGGCTTAAGCTTTTTTCTTCCGCAGAGCCGTTATAATCGGCTTATCAGCGGCTGGGAACGCGCGTTCGGACAGCTGCTGAGGAAGTAGCCAGTCGAGCGGTTGATCTTCCGCGCTTTGCGGTTGTCCCCGGTAGCACTCAACCCGCCACACGTCCAATAGCACGCGTTTATCGGGATACTCATGGTATACCTTCAGCAGGGAGTTTGCGGTGAGCACTTCAATACCCAACTCTTCGTGCAGCTCACGGATTAACGCAGCCTGAGGATCTTCTCCAGTTTCCAACTTGCCGCCAGGGAACTCCCACAAGCCGCCTTGATGGACGCCGTCAGCACGACGGGTGATCAATATCCGACCTTGAGTATCCTGGACGATCCCGACCGCAACATGTACGTAAGATGTAGAGGCAATCATCAAGACCGGTATTCCGCATTGATACGTACATAATCGAACGACAAATCAGTCGTCCATAAACGAGCTGCCGCTTGGCCTCGGCCCAACAAGACCCGCACAGTAATCGTTTCGCGCTGCATGACCTGTTGCCCAAGGGCTTCGGTATAACTCACTGCTCGTTCTCCCTGACTGACAATACAGACATCATCCAGATAGATAGAGACACCTTGTATATCAAGGTCATCCAAACCCGAGCGACCTATCGCAGCTAAGATACGCCCCCAATTCGGGTCTGAAGCAAAAAAAGCGGTTTTAACCAACGGCGAATGGGCAATGGTATAGGCAACTCGACGGCATTCGGCAGAATCTTTGCCTTGTTCAACTATGACGGTGATGAATTTCGTGGCCCCTTCCCCATCTCGCACAATGGCTTGCGCCAACTCGCTACAGACCTGATAAATAAGCGCTTTGAACGCGTCATAGTCCGCATTCTGTTTCGTGAGTCTTAAAGTCGTTAGCCCGGTGGCTAACAGCACGCAAGCATCATTAGTGGAAGTGTCGCCATCGACAGTAATGGCATTGAAAGAATCCGCGACGGCTTCGTTGAGACAAGCTTTTAATAGGGGTTGCTCTACACCCGCATCAGTAGCGATAAAAGCCAACATGGTTGCCATATCCGGCCGGATCATGCCGGCGCCTTTGGCGATGCCGGTCACCGTTACGGGTTGCCCACCGATTGTGTCTCTCAATGAAGCGATTTTGGGACGGGTGTCGGTGGTCATAATACCGTGAGCCGCTTCCAGCCAGTTATCGGAGTTCAAGCCCTGTACAGCTGCTGGTAGACTGGCGACGACTCGATCCACGGGTAACGGCTCGCCAATGACGCCGGTGGAAAAGGGCAATACCTCGTAGGGCAAACACCCGGTCAGTTTCGCCACGGCTTCACAGCTAGCTTGGGCATCAACCAAACCTTGTTGCCCTGTTCCGGCGTTGGCATAGCCAGTGTTAATCAACAAATAACGAGGGTTGGTGGTGGCGAGGTGTTGCCGGGCTACGACAACCGGTGCAGCCTGAAATGCGTTACGGGTGAACACCGCAGCACAGCGGCAGGCCGGCGTTACTTCGATGAGAACTAGGTCACGCCGATCTGGATAGCGAATGCCAGAGCGGACGCTGGCTAACTTGATGCCGGGAACCGGGAGGATTTCAGCGGAATCAAGCACAGGCGTTACTTAGCTGGAAAACAGGTATTAGTTCAAGCGACCGTGGCAATGTTTATATTTCTTGCCGGATCCACAGGGACAGGGCTCGTTACGCCCGACTTTGCGTTCTTGGCGCACGAAGGGTGTGGGTAATTCTTCGTTTTCAGGGTCATCGTCCTCATCACCTGCTAGTGCGGACGCTTCGGCATGTTCAAAACGCAACGCGGTATTAGACTGTCGCTGCGGCTCGGGTAATGGTTCTTGGGTGCGCTCCGGCTGAAATTGTACGCGAGCAACGATGCTGACGACTTCATGTTGGATACGTTCCAACATGGCGGTGAACATCTCAAACGCTTCGCGTTTATACTCCTGCTTAGGATTCTTCTGGGCGTAACCACGCAAATGAATGCCCTGTCGGAGATAATCCATAGCGGCCAAATGTTCCTTCCAGTGGGTATCCAAAATTTGCAGCAAAATCGCTTTCTCGAAATGACGAATTCCAGCGGTTCCTATTAACTGCTCTTTTTCCGCATAAGCGTTTTCCAACGCCTCCAATATGCGTTCCCTGAGAGGTTCTTCATGCAGGTTGGGCTCTGCATCAAGCCAGCCTCGGATGTCCAACTGCAGACCGAAATCATTGTCTAAAATGTTTTGCAGCCCTGCTACATCCCACTGTTCTTCCAGACTTTGCGGCGGAATGTAATGACTGATTTCTCGCTCAATCACTTCAGTGCGGATGGATTTAATAGTTTCTGCGATGTCTTCGGCCGCTAACAGCTCATTGCGCCAGTTATACACAAATTTGCGTTGGTCATTAGCGACGTCGTCAAATTCCAACAAATTTTTCCGAATATCGAAATTGTGCGCTTCGACCTTGCGTTGGGCGTTTTCAATGGCCTTAGTGACCCAGGGATGTTCGATGGACTCGCCTTTCTCCATACCAAGTTTCTGCATCAGGCCCGCTACTCGGTCGGAGGCAAAGATGCGCATTAAGCTGTCTTCCAGTGACAAGTAAAATCGGCTGGAACCTGGGTCACCTTGACGTCCTGAACGCCCGCGCAATTGATTGTCGATCCGACGTGATTCGTGGCGTTCGGTTCCAATGATGTGCAGGCCACCAGCGGCTACCACGTCGTCATGGCGCTTTTGCCAATCCTGCTGTAGGGTCTCACGGGTCTTTGCGTCGCTGTCCGAGCTCAACGCGGACAATTCCGCTTGCAAGTTACCACCGAGCACGATGTCGGTGCCGCGCCCAGCCATATTGGTAGCAATGGTTAACGCCCCAGGGCGTCCCGCCTGGGCAATGATTTCAGCTTCTCGTTGGTGTTGTTTGGCATTCAACACCTCATGAGGAATCTTTTGCTTGGTCAGTAGCTTAGAAAGTAATTCCGAGCTTTCAATGGACGCCGTGCCTACTAACACCGGTTGTCGGCGTTGATGGCAATCACGAATATCGTCTAGTACCGCGTCGAATTTTTCCTGACCGGTGAGGAACACTAAATCGCCCATGTCTTTGCGGACCATGCGCTTGTGAGTCGGTATGACGAGGACTTCTAAGCCGTAAATTTGCTGAAACTCATAGGCCTCAGTATCGGCAGTACCGGTCATGCCGGCTAGTTTTTCGTACAAGCGAAAATAATTCTGGAAGGTGATTGATGCCAAGGTCTGATTTTCTGACTGGATGGCTACGTGCTCCTTGGCCTCTAGGGCTTGATGCAAGCCATCCGACCAGCGTCGGCCCGGCATGGTGCGGCCAGTGAATTCATCAACGATCACGATTTGATCGTCGCGAACGATATAGTCGATGTCTTTATGAAACAGGGTATGGGCACGCAGACTGGCGTTTAAGTGATGAAACAGGCCCAGATTGGCAGGATCGTAGAGACTTTCACCGGCTCTGAGCATGCCTGCCTCAAGCAACAGGTCTTCGACGTGTTGGTGCCCTTCTTCAGTCAGGTACGCTTGCTTAAGCTTCTCATCAATGGAGTAATCGCCAGACCCTTCTTCTTCCTGTTGGCGGTTGAGTTTCGGGACGATTTCGTTAACCCGGCGATACAGATCTGAACTTTCCTCGGTCGGGCCGGAAATAATCAGAGGAGTGCGCGCTTCATCAATGAGAATGGAATCAACTTCGTCGACAATGGCAAAGTGCAATTCACGCTGGAATTTTTGCTCCAGGCTGAACGCCATGTTGTCTCGCAGATAGTCGAAGCCGAACTCATTGTTGGTACCGTAGGTGATGTCGGCGTGATAAGCGGCTCGTTTGTCCTCTGCACTCATGCCGGCTGTCACTACACCGACGGTCATTCCCAAAAAGGTATAGATCTGCCCCATCCATTGCGCGTCACGACGGGCGAGATAATCATTCACCGTAATGATATGTACGCCTTTACCGGTAAGGGCGTTGAGGTAAGCTGCCAGCGTGGCCACCAAGGTTTTACCTTCACCGGTGCGCATTTCGGCAATTTTTCCGCCGTTTAAGACCATCCCACCTACCAGCTGGACATCGAAATGGCGCATGCCTAAGGCGCGCTCACCCGCTTGACGCACCACAGCGAAGGCTTCGGGTAGGAGTTCGGCTAATGTCGCCCCCTTGGTCAAACGGCTTTTAAATTCCTCTGTCTTAGCGCGTAATTGCGCATCGGTTAGCCCCTTAATAGGGGTTTCAAAAGCGTTAATCTTATCAACTACTTTATTGAAGCGCCTGAGAACGCGGTCGTTGCGGCTGCCAAAAATCTTTCTTAATACTTTGCTGACCATGGAGAGACCTTCTTATCCAGTTCGGTCGAGGGTAGATGCTGAATGATAACCTAATCCGAAAGATTTTCGCAGAACGACGTAAAGACAACGAATAGCACTATCCATCGTTGCTATTCGTTGGGATCTTTGCAGTGCCGCTGATCGGAAGTGAGTAAAGCGGGTTGGGCGCTTCCGCCAATTGCCAAGCAATTAGCTGCTGGCTATCTCGGCAGGTTGCAAGTAAGAGATAGGAACCGCATGTTCATCAGTGAAGGTCACTTCTTCCCAAGCTGAGCGCTCTGCAAGCAGAACCCGCAAGAGGCGATTGTTGAGGGCATGGCCGGATTTATAACCGGAAAAGGAACCGATCAAACTATGCCCCAGCAGGTACAAATCGCCGATCGCATCAAGAATCTTGTGTTTGACAAATTCATCTTCGTAACGCAAACCGTCTTCATTCACGACCCGATAATCATCCACTACGACGGCGTTATCAAGATTGCCGCCTAACGCCAAGCGCCGTTCGCGCAACTGTTCGATATCACGCATGAAGCCAAATGTGCGCGCCCGGCTGATTTCCTTAACAAAGGATGTCGTGGAAAAATCCACCGTAGCCTGGCGGGGATGCTTCTCGAAAACCGGATGTTCGAATTCAATGGTGAATCCGACTTTAAACCCATTAAAGGGATCAAACCGTGCCCATTTCTCACCTTCGTCGATCACTACCGGGCGTTTAATGCGAATAAACTTCTTTGGTGCGCTCTGTTCCTTGATGCCTGCAGATTGTATCAAAAATACGAAAGGGCCAGCGCTGCCATCCATAATAGGTACTTCAGGTGCGCTCACATCGACATAGGCGTTATCGACGCCCAAACCAGCAAAGGCCGACAATAAATGTTCGACCGTGGAAATACGCACTGAGCCTTTGACCAGTGATGTGGACATCTGTGTATCGCCCACATTCTGGGGGCTGGCCTTGATTTCAACCGGCTGCTCAAGATCGACGCGGCGAAATACAATTCCCATATTAGGGGCTGCCGGTCGCAGAGTAAGGTAGATCTTTTCCCCCGTGTGCAGTCCGACACCGGTGGCCCGAATAACGTTTTTCAGAGTTCGCTGCCTAATCATTCATCGTCCCCAACTCTTTAACCAAACCAGAACGGCGTTAAGCACTTTGGCAAGGGCTTTCGCTAGCAGGATTTCCCGTTAGCAATCTATTATGCCGGTATACATTGTGTCATAAGATACCTTACTCGTCTCCCTTTCGCAACTTGTGTTTCCCTTTCGCAACTAATGTTGATAATATAACACAGAACGTTGGGGGCGGGTAATATTTATCCGGGACCGGATGTTTGGCGCCTGCCCCAACGGTGGCTGGGGCAGGATAGGCGGGTCATAGGTCAGACAGCGATGAAGAACCGATGCTTCAGTTAATCGGCTCGTCGACGGAGGAACGCCGGTATGTCAAGATACTCAAGATTACCTTCGGTACGATTACCGAAGCCTTCTGCGGTTTTTTGTCGATTCGGGGTCCGTTGCTCCGGCCTGGCGTCGGTCTCACCATTACCCCCCCCAACGCCTGCACGCTGTACTAGTTTGACTGGCGGACGGGTCGCTTTATCCGGCACATCCATGGTTTTTTCAGCGGCCTGACCGAGACCGGTGGCGACAATCGTGACTCGCAGTTCGCCTTGCATCTCCGGATCAATCACAGCCCCAACGACTACTGTTGCGTCGTCAGATGCCAACTCCTTGATGTTATTGCCGACCTCATCGAATTCACCGATAGAAATATCCATTCCTGCAGTAATATTGACCAGTAGCCCCTTGGCGCCGGCCAGATCGATATTTTCTAGCAGTGGGCTGTTGATAGCGGCTTCTGCGGCTTCCCGGGCACGACCGTCACCCACCGCACGACCGGTGCCCATCATGGCCATACCCATTTCGCTCATCACGGTGCGCACATCCGCAAAATCGACATTGATCAGGCCCGGACGGGTGATCAATTCGGCGATCCCTTGCACCGCGCCCAGCAGCACATCGTTGGCTGCTTTGAAGGCATCCAACAAACTTGCGCCTTTGCCAAGTACGATGAGTAATTTCTCGTTAGGAATCGTGATCAAGGAATCCACACACTGACTAAGTTCCTTAATGCCCTGCATGCCGATCTCCATGCGTTTCTTGCCTTCGAATGGAAACGGCTTGGTGACCACGGCGACTGTCAGAATACCCATTTCCCGAGCGACTTGGGCTATAACTGGGGCACCGCCAGTGCCCGTGCCACCGCCCATGCCGGCGGTTATAAATACCATATCGGCGCCCTCTAATATTTCCTGTATCCGTTCCCGGTCTTCCATGGCGGCTTTCTGGCCGATTTCCGGATTCGCCCCGGCTCCCAAGCCTTTGGTGATATTAGCCCCCAACTGCAATGCCGTGCGCACAGTGCAGGCTTTGAGGGCCTGCGCATCGGTATTGGCGCAGATGAAATCTACACCTTCTATATTGGAGCTCATCATATGTTGCACGGCGTTACTACCGCCGCCGCCTATCCCAATCACTTTGATAATGGCACTGTCATTATGCGCATCCATCAATTCAAACATAACGGCATCTCCTCATTAAGACGATAGGTTTTCGTATCCCGGCGATTAAAAATTTCCTTTAAACCAGTTTTTCATGCGAGCGAACAAACCCTTGTTGCCCGAAGCTAACGACACATTAAGTTTCGCTAAACGATTTTCATTGCCGAACAATAGCAAGCCAACCGCCGTCGAGTAGATGGGGCTGCGCACCATGTCGTCTAAACCAGTAACCGTTTGGGGCGTACCCCGACGGACCGGCATATGAAACACTTGCTCGGCTAACTCGACGGCACCTTCCATCTGAGCGCTGCCCCCCGTCAATACGATCCCGGCAGCAATCAGGTTTTCAAAACCACTGCGTTGTAACTCCTCTTTAATCAGGGTGAATAACTCTTCGTAACGCGGTTCTACCACCTCGGCCAGGCTTAATCGGGAAAAACGCCGAGGGGCGCGATCACCGACACTGGTGACCTCAATGTTTTCCTCGCCACTGGCCAACTGCGCTAGGCAGCAGGCATATTTCATTTTGATTTCTTCAGCATGTTGGGTCGGTGTGCGTAAGGCGATCGCGATATCATTGGTCACTTGATCGCCCGCAATGGGAATAACCGCTGTATGGCTGATAGAACCGCTGGTAAACACCGCAATATCCGTCGTGCCACCGCCGATGTCTACTAAACAAACACCCAATTCTTTTTCGTCTTCGCTAAGCACCGCTCGGCTGGAAGCCAGTTGCTCCAGGATAATGTCATCCACTTCCAGATCGCAGCGGTGAATGCACTTGACCAGATTTTGTGCGGCGCTCACTGCCCCGGTGACCATGTGAACTTTGGCCTCTAAGCGCACACCAGACATGCCGACCGGCTCATGAATGCCTTCCTGGTTGTCGATAATGAATTCCCGCGGCAGGATATGCAGAAGTTTCTGATCCGCCGGAATAGCGACCACCCGGGCCGCTTCAATGGCACGATCGACATCGGCCGATACCACTTCCTTATTTTTGATAGCTGTGACGCCATGAGAATTCAGGCTGCGGATATGGCTGCCGGCGATACCAGTGTAAATAGAATGGATCCGACAGCCGGCCATTTGCTCAGCCTCATCGACGGCACGCCGCAAGGACTGAACGGTGGATTCAATGTTGACTACTACCCCTTTCTTCAAACCGCGTGATGGGTGGGAGCCGAGACCAACGACTTCAATTGCGCCGTTCACGCTCGCCTCGCCAACAATAGCAACAACCTTGGAAGTCCCGATGTCTAATCCGGCAATTAAGCTTTTTTCGTCTTTTTTAGGCATATACTTTGGTTCTCTCGCCCGGTCAGCCTGCAGAATGTGTGCGATATTTCGCTGTGGGTGATGCGCGGCTGATGCGTCGTGAGTCATTGGTTTCTGTCGAATCCGCCCAACGCACGGCAAATCCATTAACATAACGCAAATCCACCATCGCGATACGGTCGATTTGCTCGGCTAAGATACGCGGATAGATGTCGATGAAACGCTGCAGCCGTCGGTCAAAGTGGTCTCTGCCCAAGCTGAGCTTAAGGCCGTTAGCCATTTCCATCCACCAAGCTCTGCGTTCATCCTGCACTAGGCGGGTTAACTGCAGGCCCACCGATTTTAATAATACGGATGCCTCCTGATAGGCTTTCATGAGATGGAATTCATGGCCATCTGGTCCTGCCAGTCGAGGCCAGCCCTCGGTCTGCTTAATGTTGTTGGGGTGAAACCGCTGGCCGTGAATGTCAATCATTTCATCCTCGCCCCAATAACCGAAAACGGTCCGTTCGTGAAAATTAATTCGCAATGTATCCGGCCATTGTCGTTGCACTCGTACTTCACGGATCCAAGGATTAGCGGTAAAAGCCGCATGGATAGCATCAATATCCAACGCAAAGAAGTTCTCCCCCAAACGGTCTTCCAGTATTGCCCGCAGGTCAGTGGCGTTGAGATTGTGTAGTTCGCCGTTCAACCGGACGTGGCGTAACGGAAATTGCTCGGGATCCAGCAACCGTTGACCGGCCGAGTACAGAGCTGCCCCGATGCCGACTAGCACCACAGCTACACCTACCCATCGCAACCCAGAGCGCCAACTAAACCAGCGTCGTGCTGCCTGTTCATCCCGTGACTTAAGTGGCGTAGCACCATGTTGTTTAACGCGCCTAAATCTCATCGTCGCGTACCTCATGCGCTGCAGCAAATTCCCCGACAATACGGACCTCGGGGGTAAGGCGAACGCCATGTATCCGTTCAACGGTTTCCGCCACTTTGGTAATCAACCGCTCTAAGTCGAATGCACTGGCCTTACCGGTGTTGACGATGAAATTAGCGTGTTTGGTGGATACGCAGGCACCGCCTAGCTGCAAACCTTTAAGTCCGGCAGTTTCAATTAACCGAGCTGCATGATCACCCGGCGGGTTACGAAATACTGAACCACAGCTGGCCACACCGGTTGGTTGAGTACGGGAACGCTGTTCTAATAGTTCTCGAATCCGCGCCATAGAGGCTGTACCGTCACCCGGGTTAAGCTGCAAAAGAGCCGCTGTAAACCACTCGTCAAGTGGGCCTTGTACCTGTCTATAGGCAATCGCGTAGTGCTCCGGGGTTCTGCGGCGGATGACTCCTTGCCGATCTATCGTTTCTACTGCCTTGATCCAGGGCCAGATCTCGCCGCCCCAGGCACCGGCATTCATCGCCAAGGCGCCGCCTATTACGCCGGGAATACCGGCCAGGAACTCAACCCCGCAGAGATCATGGCGAGCACTAAAGCGAGCCACTTTTGCGCAAGGCACACCCGCCTCGGCGCGTACGGTGTGCGGCTCCAACAGTGTCAGGCCGGTCAATGCGCCGTGGGTGGCGATGACCGTCCCGCGAATACCGCCGTCCCGTACCAGCAAGTTGCTGCCCAAACCTAACCAGAACAGCGGTTCCTCCTGTGGCAGTTGAGACAGGAACACTGCTAAATCCTGTACGTCGGCTGCCTGGAAAAAGCGATCTGCTGGGCCGCCTACTCGCCAGGAGGTATAGCCGGCCAGAGGCTCATGCGAACGCACTGGGCTATGCACGACTGACTGTGGACTATCCTGTATCGCCATCATCCGCTGATTCCTAAACCTTGGTGTCCCAGCTGCGCGGCCACCGCGCCGATATTGCCGGCTCCCATCAACAGCAACAAATCACCGTCTTCCAAGACATTTGGTAAAATTTGCGGTAACTCGGTTACCAATTCTAGAAATACCGGATCAACCTTGCCGCGTACTCGAATTGCTCGACTTAACGTGCGCCCGTCGGCCCCGGCGAGCGGTGCCTCACCGGCAGCATAAACTTCCGTCAGAATGAGTACATCGACAGTGGATAAGACCTGGGCGAAATCGTCGAACAAATCCCGGGTACGGGAGTAGCGATGCGGTTGAAAAGCCAATACCAACCTACGGTCGGGCCAGCCTGCACGAATCGCTTGTAACACGGCGGCTAATTCCCGCGGGTGATGACCATAGTCATCAATCAACGTGACCGCCCCGCCGTTGGGTAATGTCAATTCACCGCGACTTTGGAAACGTCGACCGATACCCTGAAAATTTTCCAGCGCCCGCTGAATGGCTTGGATCGGTACATTCAACTCGTGTGCTACGGCGATAGCTGCTAACGCATTCAACACACTGTGCTGACCCGGCAAATTGAGAGATATGTGCCACAGCTCCGCTTGGTCCGGCAGGCTCAGCTGAAAGCGGGTGCGCATTCCGTTTTGGGTGATATTGATGGCCCGTACATCGCAATCGTCGCCTGTGCCGTATGTCAATACAGGGCGTCCCACCTGCGGCAAGATGGCCTGTATCTGAGGATCATCAGCGCATAACACGGCCAGACCGTAAAAGGGCAAATGATGCAGAAATTCAATAAAGGTATCGCGTAAGCGGAGAAAATCGCCGTCATAAGTCTGGAGGTGATCGGCGTCAATATTGGTGACGACCGCCAACATGGGTTTTAAATGTAAAAATGATGCGTCGCTTTCGTCAGCCTCAGCGACCAGATAGTGACCGGCACCTAGCCGAGCATTGCTGCCGGCGCTGTTTAAACGTCCGCCGATGACGAAGGTTGGGTCTAGGCCATGTTCCGCCAGCAGACTGGCAATTAAGCTGGTCGTGGTGGTTTTGCCATGCGTTCCGGCCACCGCGATACCGTAGCGAAAACGCATTAATTCGGCGAGCATCTCGGCGCGCGGTACGACCGGAATTCGCGCAGCTTGTGCGGCCGCTACTTCGGGGTTATCTCTTGTAATCGCACTGGAGATTACCACGGCATCGCAACCCGCAATATGCTCTGCTGAATGTCCTTGATGGATCGTTGCGCCGCAGCGTTGCAGATGGGCGGTGGCGGAATTACCATGCAAATCGGAGCCGGAAATCTCATAACCCAGCGTCAGCAACACATCGGCGATGCCGCTCATGCCTGCTCCGCCGATACCGACAAAATGAATTCGCCGGATGCGGCGCATCTCTTGATTGGTGTCGGTGCCAAGCGGTTTTACCGCTGGTGATTCAGCACGGCTTAGCACGGCTTACCTCGTGGGTGTTGATCCTGTCCAGGCAAAGCTTTGCGATACGCTCTGCTGAATCGGGCTGTGCCAACCGGTGTGCTGCGTTGGCCATAGCCAACATGCGGTTACGATCATTAAATAACTCGCGCAATAGTTCGGTCAACTGTGCGGGGGTCAAATCCGCTTGTTGGTGGACTAAGGCAGCACCGGCTTGTTCCAGAAAACAGGCATTCGCTGTTTGGTGATCGTCGGTGGCATGAGGATAGGGCACCAAGATCGAACCTACTCCCGCTGTTGCTAATTCGGCCACGGTTAATGCGCCTGCCCGGCATAACACAAGGTCAGCCCAACTATAGGCTTCAGCCATGTCTTCGATGAACGGCGCTAGGCGGGCTTCTAGCCCGGCTTCGTTATACAGTTGCAACGTGGGTTTGTGCCACTTGCTGCCGGTTTGATGCCACACAGTAGGTTGCTCAGCTGGAGCCAATGCTGCCAACGCTTCCGGCACCCATTGATTTAGCTGCATAGCGCCTTGGCTGCCGCCTAATACCAACAGACGCGCCGGTCCATGCCGTTCTGCAAAACGGCGCTCCGGCTTTGGCAATACGGCAATACTAGCCCGTACCGGATTACCGACGTGCAATGCCTGACGCGAAGCGGGAAAGCTATGCGGGAAAGCCTCTAATACTGGGTTGGCTATTCTTGATAAGCAGCGATTGGTAAAGCCAGCGAGCGCGTTTTGTTCGTGAATCACCAATGGGATACCCAAACAACGTGCCATGAGTCCACCAGGCCCACTGGCAAAGCCACCCATACCCAAGGCCAGACAAGGTTTGATCCGGCGTAGCACAGCGGTTGCTTGCCATAAAGCTCGGCCGAGCATTAAGGGAGCTGCCAACAAGCGCTGTAAACCGGTTCCCCGTAGGCCCGAGACACCGATAAATTCTATAGGGATGCCGGCAGGCGGAACCAGCTGAGCCTCCAGTCCTTGAGGTGACCCCATCCACACCACCGGAATATCATGCTGCTGTAAGCGTTCAGCCACCGCCAAAGCCGGAAACACGTGGCCCCCCGTCCCTCCCGCCATGATTAAAACAGGCGCCTGTATGCTCATTGCGATAGCTCCGGCGCGGCGCGGGCTGGCAGTTCGGGCTGGAGTCGCTGGTCTGCGCTTCGGGTTTCTAACTCAATACGGAGCAACAAGGCCACCGCGGCACAAGTGACAATCAAGCTGCTGCCACCGTAGCTGAGCAACGGTAACGTCAAGCCCTTGGTAGGCAGTACACCCATGTTGACGCCCATGTTGAAGAGGGCCTGAATGCTGAGCCACAAACCAATGCCGTAGGCCAGATAAGCAGCAAAAAAATGTTCCAAATGTTCAGCCTGGGCAGCTATCGTGAAGGCGCGCCCTACGATTATGGCGTACAAGCAGATGATCACCAGAACTCCGATTAGCCCTAGCTCCTCGGCCAAAATAGCAAATAGGAAATCGGTATGCGCCTCCGGCAGATAAAATAATTTCTGCATGCTGGCCCCCAAGCCGACTCCGGATAGCTCACCGCGGCCAATGGCGATCAACGATTGGGTGAGCTGGAAGCCTTTGTTAAACGGATCAGCCCAGGGATCCAGAAAACTGACCAAACGAGCTCGGCGATAGTCTGACGAATAGATCAACAAAGCCATGGCGATGAGGACTAGGCCTTGCAGGGTGGCAAAGCGCCAGAGATTGACTCCGGCCAAAAACACCAACCCCAGCACAGTGCCTAGCAACACAACTGTGGTACCGAAATCAGGCTCCAACAGTAACAATAAGGATACCCCTGCCAATACGATCAGCAGGCGAATCATCGCTTCTAGGGAATGGCGTAGCGCGATACGATGTCGTTGCAAATAACCGGAGGCATAAATAAGAACGAATAGTTTTGCCAATTCAGAGGGTTGTAAATTAATTGGCCCTAAGCTAATCCACCGGGTACTGCCCTTGACCTCCTTGCCGATGAACAGGACTAGCAGCAACAAAGCAACCGCTAGCATCAGCAACCAAGGACTGTAGCGATACCAGTGATCTGACGATATATGCAAGACGATGATCGCCGTCGCTATCCCAATGCCCATAAAAATGCTTTGTCGGATCAGAAAATAGAAGGGCTGGCCCAACTGAGCTTCGGCTATCGGCATAGATGCCGAGGTTACCATCAACAAGCCCATGATCAACAGCATCACCCCCGGCAATACCAACCAGGGATCCAATCCAGACCAAGTCACCGATACCGGGTTTTGGGGCGAGGCTGAATTCAGCATGTCGCTTGCCTACGCGCAAGGGCGCTAAACACCTCACCCCGTTCTTCGTAGTGACTGAACATGTCGAAGCTGGCGCAAGCTGGTGATAGCAATACACTGTCGCCGGCTTGGGCTATTTGCGCGGCCAACATCACGGCCTGTTCCATATCGTCCGCCCAATGCACTGGCACGGTGGATACAGCGGCAATGGCTTGCGCATCACGACCAAGCACGATCAGAGCGCGTACCTTGCCCGCCAATACCGATCCCAACGGGGTGAAATCCTGGCCTTTGCCATCACCACCGGCGATCAGTACCAACGGCCCAGGCAAGCCTTGCACAGCTGCTATCGTGGCCCCGACATTGGTGCCTTTGGAATCATTGAACCAACTGATTCCTCTCGCCTCCGTGACCCACTCGGTCCGGTGGGGTAACCCGGGAAATGAGCATAAAGCGGCCAGCATTGCTGTTTTGGGTAAATCCAGCGTATGTCCTAGTGCTAATGCTGCTAATGCATTGGCTAAATTATGTTTGCCCCGAATCTTGAGTGAATCTGCAGCCAGCCAATTATCTTCCCCATAGGCGAGATAGATTTTATCGTCGATCTGCCGCAATCCGAATTCTCCGGTAGCCGGGGGGTTTAAGGTAAAGCGCAGGGTTTTGCGGTGCGGGATCTGCATCGCCGTCACTTGAGGATCATCCGCATTGAGGATTTGCCAGCCGTCGCCGCGGAAAATGCGTTGCTTGGCTTGCGCATAAGCGTTCAGATCAGGGTAACGATCCATATGATCAGGGCTAATGTTCAATACCGTTGCTGCCTGGGCGTTTAGACTCAACGTCGTTTCCAGTTGAAAACTGGATAGTTCCAATACGTACAACATGGCTTCCGATTGGCGCAATAAATCCAGGGCCGGTGTGCCTAGGTTGCCTCCCACAGCAATCGGTATACCGGCTTGTTCTATCATGTGGCCGAGTAAAGTCGTGACCGTGCTTTTGCCATTGGAACCGGTGATTGCAACTACCGGCGCTGGCACAACCCGAGCAAATAATTCGATATCTCCCCACAGCGGCACACCGCGCGCCGCTGTCGCTGCAATCAATGGCGTTTGTACCGAGACGCCGGGGCTGACCACCAGTCGTTGCGCCTTGGCGAACAACCCGGTATCGAATCGACCGACCCGGTAGGGCACGTCAGGAAACTCTCGCTGCAACGTGGCCAACTCGGGAGGATTCGCACGGCTATCGGTGACGGCGACTTCCACACCTAACTCCACCAGCATGCGCACCGCAGATAACCCACTGCGACCTAATCCGATCACTAGCGTGAGCCCGTGCAGATCCAACGTCTCTGCATTGACCAGGCGTCGGTGAAAGTGATCAGGATTAGCGGCAGCCAATGACATCGGTATCGCAGCCTCAACGAATCTTGAGTGTAGCCAAGCCAATCAATATCAAAATAACAGTGATAATCCAAAAACGGACAATCACCCGCGGCTCCGGCCACCCTTTCAGCTCAAAATGATGATGTAAAGGGGCCATACGAAAAATACGTCGTCCGGTGAGTTTGAAGGAGGCGACCTGTAAGATCACCGACAGGGTTTCCATGACGAATACGCCACCCATAACCAGCAGTACCAATTCCTGGCGCACAATAATGGCGATAGTGCCCAGCGCGGCTCCCAAGGCCAAAGCGCCGACATCGCCCATGAAGACTTGGGCAGGATAGGCGTTAAACCACAAAAAACCCAATCCGGCTCCCACTAAAGAGCCACAAAAAATCACAACTTCTCCGGTGCCTGCCACATAAGGAATACCGAGATAGTCGGCAAAGTTCACGTTACCTGTCGCATAGGCGAAAATAGCCAAAGCCCCCGCCACCATTACTGTTGGCATGATGGCCAAGCCGTCTAATCCATCGGTTAGGTTGACTGCGTTACTGGAACCTACAATAACCAAGTACGCTAACACGATGAAAAATAGATTTAATTCGATGGATAATGCTTTAAAAAACGGTATCAGCAGCTGCGTTTCTGCCGGAGTCTGCGCAGTAAAATACAACACACTGGCGGCTAACAAGCCAATACCCGATTGCCACAGATACTTGGTGCGGGCGGGTAACCCCTTGGAGTTGCGCAATACCAACTTGCGGTAGTCGTCGACCCAACCGATCCCTCCAAACCCCAGAGTGACTGCCAACACGATCCAGACATAGTGATTGCGCAGATCTGCCCACAGCAGCGTGGCGACCGCAATCGCGACCAGAATCAGCGCCCCTCCCATGGTCGGTGTGCCAGCTTTGGTGAGATGAGTTTGCGGACCATCGTCACGCACGTGCTGGCCGACCTGATGAAAACTCAGTTTTCTAATCATGATCGGGCCGACCAGAAAGGAAATGAATAACGCCGTCAATACCCCCAGGATGGCTCGCAAGGTCAGATACTGAAAGACATTGAACCCACCATAATATTGGACCAGCCATTCTGAAAGCAGCACCAGCATCACGAAGCCCTTCGTTGCTGGGTTGGTAGAGCCCATTCCACCAAACATTGGCTGACCACTTCGCGGTCGCTGAAAGGCAACCGTTGCTCACCTATCAGTTGGTAGTCTTCATGACCTTTGCCGGCTATGAGCACAATGTCAGTAGCCGCTGCTGCGGTAATCGCTTGTTGAATTGCGCTATGACGATCCTCTATAACACTTGTGCGGTCGGGATAATGCGTCCCGGCCAGGATGTCCCGCATGATTTGCCGGGGCTGTTCGCCGCGGGGATTGTCATTAGTGACAATAATGTTATCGGCGTAACGTTCAGCAATGGTTCCCATCAGCGGGCGTTTGCCGGGATCGCGTTCGCCACCGCACCCAAATACACACCATAAACGACCAGCAGCGTGGCCACGCAATGCCTGTAAAGCTTGTTCCAGCGCTTGCGGTGTGTGGGCGTAATCTACCACCACCAGTGGGCATAAACCGTCGCCACCGAACCGCTCCATACGTCCGCTCACCGTCGCGACTTGTGATAAACGGCGCAGTGCCGCATCGAAAGGCATGTCTAACACTAGCAGGGTAGCTAATGCCGCTAGCAAATTATGGGCATTGAATCGGCCCAGTAAACGGCTGGATAACTCGCCATCGCCCCAGCTTGAGCGAATTTTTATCTGTAATCCTTGCGGGGATAAGGTCAATGCCTCGCCCCATATCCAGGCAGTTGATTTTGGTGGCCGTTCACCTAATCCGTAGCCCACCACATCGGCAGTGACTGCGTTTTGCAGTTGCTGGCCGAAAGCATCGTCCAGATTTAACACCGCATGGTTCGGTTGATGAGCTAAAAATAAGCGTGCTTTGGCTGCCGCATAATGGGAGACATCACCATGATAGTCCAGGTGATCACGGCCCAAATTAGTGAGCATCGCCACAGCAAAATCCACGCCGGCAACCCGTTCCTGCGCTAGGGCATGAGAGGATACCTCCATAACCACGTACTTGGCGTCCTGTTGGCGTAATGTCGCCAAATTGTTTTGCAAACTCAGTGCGTCAGGCGTGGTGTGCGTTGCGGACAGGGTTTGCCCATAACGGCCATAGCCTAAAGTGCCGAGAATTCCGCAAGAGCCGGTTTCCTCATGCAAAGCCTGGGCGATGAAGTGGGCACAGGAAGTTTTGCCATCGGTGCCGGTGATTCCGACTACGGTTAATTCGCGGGTAGGTTCGCCGTAATAGCGTCCAGCAATTGGGCCGACCTTACTGCTGAGTCCCGCAACAGCTACCAAAGGACAGCTAGAATCACTATCGTGCTCTGCAGCTGTGGCATAAGGGGGTTCCCAAGCAACAGCTGCTGCACCGGCCGCACGAACCGTCGGTAAGAACTCTAAACCGTGGTGGTGCAAGCCCTGCGTTGCTAAAAACAGGTCCCCGTTACGCACTTGTCGGCTATCGTTGGTTAAGCCAGTAATGGGTCGATCCAGCGCTGTCGGTACTTCGGCATATCCGGCTAATAACGCACGTAGCGGCCAATGAGGTGGTGAGGCTCTCATTGCTTATTCTCTACCGGTGTGGCTACCGCTAGGTTCACAGCGGGTACTTCATCAGGAGTCACATTAAGCATACGGAGCGCACCACTCATCACCGTGCTAAAGACGGGTGCTGCCACCTGACCCCCGTAGTGACCGCCTTTGCGTGGATCATCAACCATCACTACCATCACTAAGCGTGGCTGTTCGGCAGGCACCATGCCGGCGAACACCGAAAAATATCGATTGCGTGCATAACGGCCATCGACGGTTTTGTGGGCTGTGCCGGTTTTTCCGGCCACCCGATAGCTGGGCACGGCGGCTTTAGGCGCCGTGCCTTTGTTGCTGACTACCGCTTCCATCATGGCGCGCACCTGCCGGGCGGTAGTGGCCGATAAAACCCGAGCCTCTTCGTGGGGGGGGTGCTCAAGACGCAATAAGCTGAGTGGACGTTTTATGCCGTCTGCAGCCAATACGGAATAAGCATGGGCCAGTTGCAAGGTGGTGACCGATAGCCCGTAGCCGAATGAATGATTGGCATGACCGATGGGGCTCCATTGAGAAAAATGGCGCAACACACCATCCTGCTCTCCAGTAAACCCCATGTATGGCAGCGAACCGAAACCCAGGTTTTTATACAACGTCCACAGTTGCTCGGCGGGCAGAGACAGAGCGATTTTACTGGTACCCACATTGCTGGATTTGCTGATAATGCGCGCCACATCAATCAAACCATAATTGTGCATATCCCGGACCCGATTACGCCCCACCCGTAAATAGCCGGGATTGGTGTTGATCAATGTCGTCGGCCGGTAGGCGCCGCTTTCCAAGGCCATGGCGATGGTGAAAGGCTTGAGCGTGGAACCGGGTTCATACACATCGGTTACCGCGCGGTTGCGCAACAGCGCACTCTTGCGTTGCTGGCGGTCGTTAGGATTGGCAGCGAGCTGATTGACCATAGCCAGAATCTCGCCGGTATCGACGTCCAACACCACGGCTGAACCACCGGCGGCACTATGCTTGTTTACCGCAGTTTTCAATGCGCGATAGGCCAGATACTGAATACGCCGATCAATGCTCAATACTAACGTCTTACCCGACTCCGGGAGGCGAATGCTTTCGATATTGTCCACAATACGACCGAAGCGATCTTTGAGCACCCGCTTACTACCTGGTTTTCCTTGCAGTTCGCTGTTAAAGGCCAGCTCTAACCCCTCTTGGCCGATATCGTCGATGTTGGTAAAGCCGAGCAAGTGAGAAGTCACCTCGGCGGTCGGATAAAAGCGTCGATATTCTCGCTGTAGATGAACTCCCTTAATCTTCAAGTCTAGGACTCGTTGCGCAGTATCCGGTGGTAGGTGGCGACGCAAATAAACGAATTCTTTATTCGCGCGCTCTTCCAACCGATCTTGCAGTCGCTTGGGGTTGATCCCTAAGATTTTGGCAAGCTTAGCCAATTGACCGGGCTGAGATAGCACGACAGCCGGGTTTGCCCAAGCCGAGTCAACCGGTGAACTGACGGCCAATGGTTCGCCGTTGCGATCGACAATCATGCCCCGGTAAGCGGGTGTCTGGATGACGCGTAGGAAACGTTCGTCGCCTTGGCCTTGCAAAAAATCCTTGTGCACGACTTGCAAGTATACGGCCCGCGTTAAAATGCCTGTCGTGGCCAATGCCAACACGCCGATCACTAGGTGACGGCGTACTTTGAGGGATAGTGGGGTGGAGTGATTCATCAGCGGATGATATAAATCACGGCGTCAGGCGAAGGAATGGCCATGTCCAAGCGTTTGCGCGCCGCTTGGTCAACTTGGGCTGCAGTGGCCAGCGTGCTGTGTTCCAACTGCAATTGCCGCCATTCGATTTCCAGTGCGTCACGGCGGTCCTGCTCTGTTTGCAGATTGACAAACAACTGACGGGTCTGATGTTTGGTGTAGACGACCCCCAGACCGGACCCCATTAGCACCACCAACAATACCGCACTCAACCAAACGCTGTTCATGCCAACCGCTCCGCGACCCGCATCACTGCGCTGCGCGCGCGCGGGTTGCGCGCCACTTCTGTCGGGCTTGGACGAACAGCACGCGTGATCTGCTTCAAAGTGGTTCGGAGTTGGCTTTGCGTAACCGGCAAATCATGCGGCAGTCCAGGGCCATTGACCTGTTCACGGATAAATCGCTTGACCAATCGATCTTCGAGCGAATGAAAACTGATGACCACTAGCCGACCCGCAGGTGCCAACAGCTGAAGAGTTTGCTGCAAGGTGGTTTGCAGTTCTTCCAGTTCTTGATTCAGGAAAATACGAATAGCTTGGAAGCTGCGGGTGGCCGGGTGCTTGCCGGGTTCTCGGGTCGGTACGGCAGCACTGATAATCCGCGCGAGTTGCAGTGTGTTGCTGAGCGGCTCCTGTAACCGGGCTTGCGTTACCGCACGGGCGATCCGGCGATGAAATCGCTCTTCGCCCAATGTTTTCAACACCTGTGAAAGCGTTTCCTCGCTGCAATGGGCTAGCCATTGGGCGGCGCTTTCACCGGTTGTTGGGTCCATACGCATGTCTAAAGGCCCTTCTTTAACGAAGCTAAACCCGCGTTGTGGATTATCAAGCTGCGGCGATGAGACCCCCACATCCAACAAAATGCCATGAACCCGGCCGTTGAATCCGTGCCGTTCGGCCACCTCCGCCAAGCGTCCGAAAGGACACCTTTCAAAAATAAACCGTGGATCATTACCAAACTGGGTCTGAGCAAATTGGCCCGCTTGCGGATCACGATCCAACGCAAGCAACCATCCCGTCTCGCCTAGAGCTGCTAGAATTGCTGCGCTATGCCCGCCGCGACCAAAGGTTCCGTCCACATAAACGCCGTCGGGCCGGATAGCGAGTCCAGCCAGGACTTCCTGCAACATAACGGGTTGATGGGTTAACGGTACGCTGTCATCCATAGTCGTCAGAACGCTAATAGCTCCAATTCAGCAGATAAACTGTTTCCATCTTGATCTTTGCCTTCAAGCCATTCTTCTCTAAGTTGATTCCAACTCGGCTCATCCCAGATCTCGAATTTATTGCCCTGCCCTACTAATACGATTCGCTTGTCGAGGTGCGCGAATTCTCGAAGTGGCTGAGGTAATAAAATGCGTCCGTGGCTATCCATTCGGCACTCATCAGCATGCCCCAACAATAACCGCTTAAGGTTGCGCGCCCGTTTGTTGGTGCTGGAAAGACGAATGAGTTGTTGTTCGACGTGCTCCCAAGTAGGCAAAGGATAGAGCAGCAGGCAGTGGTCTTGGTCAATAGTTATCACCAACTGCCCGGAACACGATTCCACGAGACGCTCACGGTATTTAGTTGGCATGGACAATCGTCCTTTGCTATCCAGTGACAAGGGATTAAAGCCCCTAAACACCATGCGTCTCCTCTTCCGCTTTGTTTTCCGAATATCCCACTTTGTCCCACTTTTCTACACTATAGGTAGGTTTAACCGCCCCTGTCAAGGCTGCTTTAGGTAGATTAGGGATAAAAAAATCTCTTATTTAATAAGAATTTATAATAAGCTTTGCAGGGGCAGAAAAAAATACTTTCAATATACAAAGGGGTAGGAAAAAGCAGCGAATAACCAGTCGAAAAAAATCTGCTGATGTGCTGGATTACAACAAAGCAAAAATTACCCGCGCTGGGTACAGTCTATGCATAATGGAATCTTTAGCGTTGAGGTGGGAGTCGGCCGATAAGCCGGGTTCTGTCAAGGACAACCATTCATCTGCGACACATGTCACCATGTGCCTGTAGCGACCTACCCGGAAGCGGTGCGGGCCACACAATAGCGCTTCCCTATTTGGTCTTGCTCCAGGTGGGGTTTACCTTGCCACTGCCGTTGCCGCCAGCGCGGTGCGCTCTTACCGCACCATTTCACCCTTACCGGTCCACTAAGAAGGACTTAGGCGGTGTATTTTCTGTGGCACTTTCCGTAGGCTCACGCCTCCCAGGTGTTACCTGGCACCCTGCCCTATGGAGCCCGGACTTTCCTCCGCTCTGAAGCAGCGGTTGCCTGGCCGACTCCCTAATGGCCAGTGTCCTCCTTTCCCGATTCACTTGCAACCGCTTGATCCTTTAACTTCAGCGCTAATTCATAAAGCTTGTTTTTCGGCCAACCGCTCAACTGACCAGCGACAGCGACGGCGCGTTTGACAGGCATTTCCTTTAATAGCAGAGACAACAATGGAGGTATTTCGACACGAACCCACTCATCGGGTGCCTGCGCTGATCCTTGTACGACAATAACAAACTCACCACGACATCGATTAGCATCTGCATTAAGCCAATCACAAAGTGTGCCCAACTTGCCCGGGTGGATCTCTTCGAATTGTTTGGTCAGTTCCCTGGCTAGTGTTGCTTGCCGCTCGGTGCCGAAAATCGTAGCCATGTCGGTCAACGTGGCTTGAATGCGATGGCTCGATTCGAAAAATACCAAAGTACGCGATTCCCGTTGCAATGCGCTCAAATAATTGCAGCGCGCTTGTGGCTTGGCCGGTAAAAAACCCTCGAATACAAACCGGTCAGTTGGTAATCCCGCCACTGACAATGCTGCTACCAAACTGCTTGGCCCCGGGATTGGCGAAGCTTTCATGCCTGCAGCACTGATCTGACGCAACAACGGGAATCCAGGGTCACTAATTAAAGGAGTCCCCGCATCGGAGATCAGTGCAATGGCCTTACCGGTTTCCAGATCCGCTAACAGTTGCGGAATGCGGGCTTGTTCATTATGGTCGTGCAGAGAAATTAATGGTGTGTGTATGCCGAAATGGTGTAGTAAACGTTTGCTATGCCGAGTATCCTCGGCGGCAATCCAAGCAACTTCTCGCAGCACTTGTAAGGCACGTGCACTGATATCGCTTAGGTTGCCGATTGGAGTGGCTACCACGTACAACACGCCGGGTTCAATGATCATCGTGTTCAAATGCAATCTACCTTTGGCGATTCATGAAGCGGCGCAGCACTCGCTCCAAGATTAATGGACCAACGACCGGTCAGCGCGGCGATGCGGCCGAGGCATTGGCCTGCCGTTATCTTGAGGCGCGAGGGTTGGTGCTGGTGACCCGCAACTTTCGTTGTCGCCTGGGCGAGCTGGATCTTGTTATGCGAGACGGTTCGCAAATGGTGTTCGTGGAAGTGCGTAGCCGTTCCAACCGTAATTATGGTGGACCCATTGAGACGATAACTCCAACCAAACAAAAGCGGTTGTTGCGTGCTGCCGCTTATTATCTGCAAAAAACCGCTTGTTCGGCACCCTGTCGTTTCGATGCGGTGGGGATAACTTCGGATAATGGTATTGATACTGTGGAATGGATTAATAATGCCTTCCAAGCGGATTGGTAACGATAGCGAAATGATGAATGCTACCCAGCTTAACGCAGTCGTGCTAGGCCAAGCGACTGACAGTATACCGTTACTGATTCTCCACGGCTGGGGGCAGAGTTTAGACGCCATGCGTCCATTGGGTGAGCGCTTGGCTTGGCATCGTCAGGTACATGTGCTGGATTTGCCCGGTTTCGGTCAATCGCCCTGGTCGGGCGGGGACTGGGATACTCGCGATTATGCTCGTTGCGTTCTAGCTTATTTGGATCGTGTCGGTCTCGCTCAAGTTGATCTGTTAGGCCATTCATTCGGCGGGCGCATCGGTTTGCGAATAGCGAGCGAGTGGCCGGAGCGGTTGCGCCGCTTGGTATTGATGGACGCGGCGGGATTGCCGCGCCGACGCACACTGCTGCAACATATGCGGATTTTGGGAATTCGCACACTCGGGCGAGGAATTCGCTTATTGCCGACTGCTTGGTCTCGCCCCTTGAATAGCTGGCATCGGCAACGCTACGGTTCACGCGATTACCAAAACGCCGGCGTTTTGCGTGGCACCTTCGTGAAGGTAGTCAACGAAGATCAAACCGCTAATACTGCCCTGATCCAAGCGCCGACATTGGTGTTGTGGGGCGCTCGGGATCAGGAAACGCCAGTCGAAATGGCGCACCGCTTCGGTCAGCTAATTCCCCATTCGGAAGTCGTTGTGCTGCCGGAGCAGGATCATTTTCCGTTCGCGGGCAACGGTGTGCACGCTTGTGCTCAAATTATCGGTGATTTTTTGTTAGCATCTGCTCCTCTTTCCAGCCAGGATTAATTGATGATTAATTCGCTTGCTTTGCTAAGCGCTAGTTGTGGTGTGTTGCTATTTTTTCATCGTCGCGTCTTGACCTATCTGCGCTACTTCCAGCAAGAAGAGTACAACGGGCAACGGTTCTTAGCTTGGTTCTGGCGCTATAGAGCGTTTGATCGCCGTGGCAGTGTGATCTGTTTGCTGACGCTCTTGGTGACGGGTGGGCTAACGGTAATTGCCCCAACATCGCTGACTTTGCTAGGTTGGTTGCTCGGTGCAGGAGCCTTAGCGTGGATAGCTTGGCGTGAAGATGATCCTCGAAAAACCGGCAAGGTGACGCTCAAGATCACCCAGCGCGCCCGGCGCATTTGGTATACGGCCAGCGGGCTGTTTCTCGGCGTTGTGTTGGTAATGACGATCCTGTGGTGGCTAACAGTCAGTAACGGCTACTTGCCCTTTTATTGGTTAATCGTTCTGTTATTGATCCAGTGTTCGCCATTCCTGCTCATCTTAGCCAATCGCATACTGGCTCCTTATGAAAGAGGCATACAACAAAGTTTTCGCGCCGAAGCGTGCACTGTGCTCGCCAAAGTCGATCCGACGGTGATCGGTATCACCGGCAGCTACGGCAAAACTAGCACCAAAACCATACTCGGTGCGTTGCTGGACACGGTTGCACCAACCTTCTGGTCGCCGGGCAGCATCAATACCGAGATGGGCTTGGTGCGGGAAATCCGTGAGCGATTAAAAACCGGTTATCGTTTTGCCATCATTGAAATGGGGGCCTACGGAATCGGTTCTATCCGCAAGTTATGCAATCTCACTCCGCCTCAGGTTGGCGTGATTACTTACGTCGGAGTCATGCACCTGGAACGATTTGGTAGTCAAGAAGCGATCTATCAGGCCAAGTCCGAACTGGCCCAAGCCGTACCGGAATCCGGCATTCTCGTCTGTAACGGTGATAATCCTGGTGCTCGTCGCATGGCTGCCGAATATCCCAAGGCCCGCACCCTGCTTTATGGCCTGAATCCCGAAGATGCGCAGCTGGATTGCTGGATGTCCGATATTGCCATCACCGTTGCGGGCACCCAATTCGTCATCCATTGGGATGGGCAGGCTTATCCAGGCACTACTCCCTTGCTGGGCCAACCTATGCTATCCAATTTGTTGGCCGCGTTTACCACTGCTTGCGCTTTAGGTGCTCATCCGACCGCGTTGATCGCCGCCACCCGTAATCTCAGTCCTCCAGCGCATCGTCTGGAACTCAGACAACAGTACGGTGCGTTGGTAATTGATGATTCTTATAACTCCAATCCGGTTGGTTTTGCTGAGGCCTTGGCCATTTTGGGACAATTGCCCGGTCGCCGTAAATTACTGATCACACCGGGCATGATTGAATTGGGCGAGTTGCAAGAATCCGAAAATCGGCGCCTGGCAACCCTGGCGGCTACTGTTTGTGATTTAGTCCTGGTGGTGGGCGAGACCAATGCCAAAGCCTTTGCCGAAGGATTGCAGGCCGGTGGTGCGGGGGCTGATCGCGCTCAATTTTTCCCGCATCGGGAATCGGCCAGAGCCTATCTAGAGAAAACGGTTGCCGAGGGGGATGTGATACTCTGGGAAAATGATCTGCCGGATATTTACGAAGATCAACCGAGTTTCTAAAAGCTGCCACAAGTTTTTCATAACGAGGCTCACTGATGGAGATAGATCCTAATCTTACCCAGGTCGCCGTGCTGTTCGGCGGACGTAGTACCGAACATGAAGTGTCCGTCATCACCGGTCTGGAAATAGTCGGGGCGCTGGATGTCCGAAAATACCAAGCCATACCGGTTTATATCGCCCAGGATGGGAGTTGGTATGCTGGTCCGGAATTGGCCGACAAAGCTTTCTACAGTCGTCTACCACAGGCTCTGTTGGAAGGAACACAGGTGACTTTGCTGCCTAACGCACAAAATCAAGGGCTGACTATTTTAGCGGACAGCTTGACCCTTTCCGAACGGGTTTCCGGAAAAAAACAGTCCCGCACCATCCCGGTCGATATTTTTATTCCGGCTTTTCACGGCTCTTACGGCGAAGACGGCTGTATGCAGGGCTTGCTGGAGATGGCCGATGTGGCTTATGTCGGTAGCGGCGTATTGGCCTCTGCGCTTAGCATGAACAAGGCGCAGTGCAAACAGTTATTACACGCCGGCGGTGTTCCGGTTTTGCCGTGGGCGACAGTCAATCGGGAAGACTGGCGCCGTGATCCGGTTGCGGCCCGCGATGTGGTATTAGCGACGACTGGTACGGATCAGTTTCCGCTATTCGTCAAACCGTGCAATCTCGGTTCGTCAATCGGCATAGCATCGGCGACCGATGCCGCTGCGTTAGATGCGGCTTTAGAGCAAGTATTCCGCTTTGATGAAGTTGCCTTGATCGAACCGCAAGTGGTGGCGATTACCGAAATCAACGTCAGCGTCATGCGGGGCGCCGAGATTCATCCCTCAGTGGTGGAACGTCCGTTATCCAAAAGCGGTGTCCTGACCTATCAGGACAAGTACGGTTCCAGCGGCAAAGGAAAAAAGGGACAACAGCGCACCGGTAGCATCGCCGATGCAGAGCGACGCATTGATCCCAAGGACGTACCGGACGAGATTAAAGCGCAGGCTCAGGCTATGGCCGTGCAAGCGTTTCAATTGATCGACTGCGCCGGGGTTGCGCGGATCGATTTTATCTTCGATCAAACTCAGAACGTGTTGTTTATGAATGAGATCAATCCTATACCGGGATCAATGTCATATTACCTATGGGAAAATTCGACACCGCCGCTGACCTATACTGCCCTGCTTAGTGAAATCATTGACAGTGCGTTAACTCGTAAAGCCATTAAGGATGCGTCACAGCGGGATTCGGGATTGCGTGTATTGTTCCCTTGAGTCGAGTCGATGACGATGGTCTCATGATTTGTGCGAGCTAAGTTGATGGATGAGTTATTACAAAGAATCAGCCTGCACTTCAGGCAAAGTATTGAAACTAAGCAACAGGCTCTTACTAACGCGGGTCCAGCCATTGTCCGGGCTGCGCAGTGCCTCGCTCATTGTTTAGCGCATGAAGGCAAAATTTTGGTGTGTGGCAACGGGGGTTCTGCTGCTGATGCGCAACATTTCGCCGCCGAGTTGGTCAATCGCTTTGAACGAGAACGTCCAGGTTTGCCAGCAATTGCTTTGACCACCGATTCCTCTGCAATAACTGCAATCGCTAACGATTATGCGTTTACCGAAGTGTTCGCTCGGCAAATCCACGCGCTGGGAAAAGGAGGTGATGTCCTGCTGGCGATTTCCACCAGCGGACACTCTGCCAATATCACCGCTGCGGTGCGGGCGGCTCATACTCGCGGTATGCCGGTGGTGGCGCTGAGCGGACGAGACGGTGGAGAAGTGGCGGGGTTGCTGGGCGAACATGACGTGGAAATTCGTATTCCCGGTACTTCAACGGCGCGTATTCAAGAAGTTCACATACTGACCATTCACTGTCTATGTGATTTGGTTGATCGGTTGTTATTCGATGGGGAGGGCTGACATGATCCGACGTATAGGATGCCTGCTGTTGGGCCTGGGATTGCTTATTAATCTTAGTGGTTGTGTGGGCCTGTTTATGGGAGGTGCTGCGGCAAGCGCCATAGCCGTGGGCCATGATCGGCGTACTACCGGTACGATTTGGGAAGACCAGTCGATTGAACTTAAGACTTATGACGCGCTGAGCAAGGATTCGCTGTTGCAGGGACGCAGCCACATTAATGTAACCAGTTACAATACCGCCGTGTTGCTGAGCGGCGAGGTTGCCACGCCGGAATTGTCGCAACGAGCAGGTGATATCGCGCGCCAGATCGAGAAAGTGAAATATGTCCATAATGAATTGCGGGTTGGTCCCCCAAGCTCGCTGAGCAGTCGTAGTGCGGACGCGGCGGTTACCGCATCAGTCAAGACCGCCTTATTTCGGGTGGATGGTATTCGGGATTTCGACCCGACTCGCGTCAAAGTGGTGACCGAACGGAGAGAGGTTTACCTGTTTGGTTTGTTAACGTCGCGTGAGGCCGAGGCAGTGACCAATGTGGTGCGCCGGGTGAATGGGGTACAAAAAGTGGTCAAACTGTTCGAGTATATCGAACGAAGCAGTTAACTCGGATTAGAATCCAGCGCTATTTGACGATTTTAAGCGTCGGACGTTTAGTCGTCGGCTGCGGTGTCGAGGGGGGCGGCTGATCACCGCCAGGTTCGTTGCCGAACACCATCCCTTGGCCATTTTCTCGCGCATAAATCGCCATCACCGCCGGAGTCGGGATAATGACCTGATGGGGGGAACCGCTAAAGCGGGCGCTGAATTCAACGAACTCGTTGCCTAACAGCAGACCCTGTACAGCACTAGGGTTGATATTGAGCACAATACGCCCTTCCTGAACGAACTGCTGAGGCACTTGCACGTCAGTCGCTTCGGCATCTACCAACAAATAAGGCGTCAGGTTGTTGTCCGTAATCCATTCGTAAAGCGCACGAATCAGATAAGGGCGATTGGAGGTCATTAGCGGTCTTCATTCTCCTGCGTTGGGGGAGGAAATCCTCCCCCAATTCGCAACTCAGTGAACGTCCTTCCAATACTCTTTCTTGAGCGGAATGGCTACAGCCAGGCCAAGCGCCAAAAACAGCAAAACCCAGATGCCGATACGTTTCCGTTCCAATTGAATCGGCTCAGCGGTATACGACAGGAAGTTGACCAAATCAGCCATGGCGCGATCAAATTCCGGTACCGTCATGGAACCCGGTTGCACCACTTCGAAGCCAGAGATGACTTCACGACTCGAATCGTGCGGATCGGGGCCATAAATGGGTTTTTGCCAGCCCTGCAATTCCCACAGCACATGCGGCATACCGACCATAGGAAAGGCCGCATTGTTGACACCCCAGGGTCGGCTATCATCCACATAGAACGTGCGCAGATAGGTATAGAGGTAATCCGCCCCTCGCGAGCGAGCAACCAGGGTTAGATCGGGTGGAGCTGCCCCAAACCAATTCTTAGCATCTTTCTTAGACATGGCGATTTTCATGGTTTCGCCAATCTTGGTTTTTTCAATACCGGAATTGTCCGCTTTGTTGGTTGAGGTAAAGATCAAGTGCTGTTCAACCAACTCTTCGGGCAAGTCCAGATCCCGCGCCAAGCGGTTATAACGCTGATATTCGGCTGAGTGACAGCCCATGCAGTAATTGACGAACAGTTGAGCGCCTCGTTGCAGAGACGCTTTGTTGCTGACATCAATAGGGGCGTGATCGTTGGGATAACCGCCGCCGCCCGCTGCCGTCGCCAGACCGGGTAATAGTAAGCACAGGGTCAGGATTAGCTTATTCATTCTGCTGTCATCCTTGCTTTGTCAACTTCGCCGAAGGGAACCGCGCTCTTAGCATCGCCTGCGCCGTCAATGGTGACTGTGGTATAGGTCACTCGATCCGGAACCGGTTTGGTTTTTTCATTACGGGTATAAAAGGGCATGAAGATGAAGAACCCGAAATAGACGCAGGAAAAAATGCGGGCTATAAGCGTCAGGCCATCGCTAGGCGGTTTAGCGCCTGCATAGCCGAGTATGACAAAGGAAATGGAGAATAAAATCAGCGCGATTTTCCAGCTCAAACCGCGATAGCGAATCGACTTGACCGGACACCGATCCAGCCAGGGCAGCAGAAACAATAGGAAGATTGATGCCCCCATTGCAACGACCCCCAGCAACTTGTCCGGTACCGCCCGTAAGATGGCGTAATAAGGGGTGAAATACCATACCGGAGCGATATGTTCTGGGGTTTTCAACGGATCAGCCGGCTCGAAGTTGGGATGTTCCAGAAAATAACCGCCACCGTCCGGCCAGAAGAACACCACAATAGAAGCGAGCATCAAGAAGATAATAATGCCCACCAAATCCTTCACGGTGTAATAGGGATGGAATGGAATGCCGTCCAAAGGCTTGCCGGTTTCGTCCACGTATTTTTTGATTTCGATGCCTTCGGGGTTGTTGGAACCCACATGGTGCAGGGCGATGACATGCGCCACCACCAGGCCGAGCAAGGCGATTGGAATCGCAACCACATGCAAGGCGAAGAAGCGGTTTAGAGTGGCGTCGGAGACCACGTAATCACCACGAATCCACAGAGTCAAATCGTCGCCGATACCGGGAATCGCACCGAACAGCGAGATGATTACTTGCGCACCCCAATACGACATCTGGCCCCAAGGCAGTAGATACCCGAAGAAGGATTCCGCCATCAAGCACAGGAAAATCAGCATACCGATCAGCCACACCAACTCGCGGGGTTTCTTGTAAGAACCGTACATCAGGCCGCGGAACATGTGTAAGTAAACCACGATGAAAAAGGCCGATGCGCCGGTGGAATGCATGTAGCGGATTAACCATCCCCATTCCACATCGCGCATGATGTATTCCACTGAGGCGAAAGCTTCAGCCGCGGACGGTTTGTAATTCATGGTCAACCACAGCCCGGTGAGGAGCTGGTTGACCAACACCACCAGGGCCAGAACGCCGAAAATAAACATGAAGTTAAAGTTCGGCGGCGCGAAATATTCACCGAGATGCTCACGCCACAGCTGGGTGAGCGGAAAACGCTCGTCGATCCAGCCAACGAAGCCTGTTGTACCTTGCGTATTCGCCATTATGCACTCTCCGAATCAACGCCGACGAGGACGCGCGTATCGCTGAGATATTGGTGAGGAGGAACTTCCATGTTGGTCGGTGCGGGTACGCCGGAATAGACGCGGCCCGCGAGGTCGAATTTTGAGCCGTGACAGGGGCAAAAGAAACCGCCTTTCCATTCCGGCCCCAGGTCAGCAGGGGCCGGCTCTGGCCGAAAAACCGGCGAGCAGCCCAGGTGGGTACAAATCCCCACCATGACTAACAGGTTGGGTTTGATGGAGCGGTGTTCGTTTTGCGCGTAGGCCGGTTGCTGGGGTTCTTCGCTGCTGGGATCGCTCAGCTCCTTGTCCAGCGTGGGCAATGCGTCCAGCATGGCAGGGGTGCGATTGACCACCCATACCGGTTTACTGCGCCATTCAACAATCATTCGTGCGCCGGGTTCGAGTTTGCTGATATCGATCTCGACCGGTGCGCCTGCTGCGCGAGCCCGTTCGCTGGGGGACCAAGATTTGACAAAGGGAACCAGGGCAAACGCGGTACCGATACCGCCAACAACGACGGTGGCTTGGGTTAGAAAACGGCGTCTGTCAGGATTGACACTGTCTGCCGTACTCATGGGCGCTCTCCTAAATATTAAGCGAATATCTCATCCCTTCACACGGTGGAAACCGCAGCAGGGATACATGATTCGATGTTATTAAACTTATTTAACCCGATGATTTTCTTACAATACCTGTAGAGGGTCAAGTCATAAGCCAGTTTCGCCGGGGAAACAGCAAGTTGGCGATGATGTTCACAATAACCTCGCCAAGGTCTCTAAGAAGATGCGATTTTCCTCGGTTGTCCCTACAGTGACACGCAAACAATCGTGTAACAGTCCACCGGCTGAGCTGAGGTCCTTGATCAAAATACCCGCCTCGCGCAGTCCAGCCCAAAGATCACGCGCTTGACCGGAAGGGGTGCGAAACAGAATAAAATTGGCTTCGCTGGGATAAGCGACGATACCCGGCAATGCGTTTAACGCTGCTCCGAGTTCAGCCCGATCCCGGCGGATTAGACGGGCTTGCTCATGCAACAAATCCTGCTGCTCAAGCGCGAATTCGGCGCTCAACTGAGTCAGGGTGTTAATGTTATAGGGTAGGCGCAGCTTCTCTAATTCGACTAACCACTGTGACGCGCCTACCAATAACCCGAGGCGCAATCCGGCTAGCCCCATCTTGGAGACCGTGCGCATCACCAATAAATTGTCGTAACCCAGTATGCTATTTAGGAAACTGTGCTCGGCGAAGCTGAAATAGGCCTCGTCGACCACCACCAGCCCCGGTGCTGCAGTGATCAACTGCCGTACCTCGGCCTGAGCAAAGCGATTGCCCGTGGGGTTATTGGGATAAGCCAGAAACACCACAGCTGGCTGATAGCGTTCCAGCGCAGCCAGCATGGCGGGCATGTCCAGGCTAAAATCCTCGGCCAGCAAGGGAACACCGACGAACTCCATGGCGGTAAAGCCGGCAATCATCCGATACATGACGAAACTGGGCTCGGGCGCTAGCAACACACGTCCCGGCGCAGCGACTGCCAATGCGACCAGCTGAATCAGTTCGTCGGAGCCGTTACCTAGGATTAAATCGGCTGCCGGCGGAATTACCATCGCCTGACGTAATCGCTGTTTCAGTGCCGTTGCACCGGGGTCAGGATACCGATTGAGTGGCGCATCCCGCAGTTTGGTTAGCCAAGCCTGCTGTAATGCGGCTGGCCAACCATAAGGATTTTCCATGGCATCTAGCTTGATCATGCCTTGCGCGTCCGGTACATGATAAGCATGCAGAGCGCGAATTTCGGGCCGGATTAGAGTGTCTGGGGTTAAAGCAGCCATGCGCTTACCGCTGATCCAGCCGGAATTCAGCAGAGCGGGCATGGGCGGTCAAACCTTCGCCACGGGCTAATACTGAGGCGGTTTTCCCTAAAGTGGCGGCCCCTTGCGCTGAGCAATGAATCACACTAGAGCGTTTTTGAAAATCGTAAACCCCTAACGGCGACGAGAAGCGGGCGGTCCGTGATGTGGGTAGGACATGATTGGGTCCCGCGCAGTAATCGCCCAGCGCCTCAGCCGTATAACGACCTACAAAAATAGCTCCGGCATGACGAATTAAGGGTAACAAAGCTTCAGGGTCGGCAACAGACAATTCCAGATGTTCCGGCGCGACAAAGTTACTGACCTGGGCAGCCTCTGGAAGATCACGAACTAGAATGAATAACGCGCGTCGGTTCAAGGAAGCCGAAATTATTTCGCGTCGATCCAATGTGGGTAATAGCCGTTCAATACTCGCCTGCACCTGCTCCATAAAATCTGCGTCCGGGGTGATCAAAATAGGCTGGGCATCTTCATCGTGTTCGGCTTGGGAAAACAAGTCCATGGCGATCCAATCTGGATCGGTTTGCCCGTCGCAGACGATGAGAATTTCCGATGGGCCGGCAATCATGTCGATGCCAACCGTACCAAACACCATCCGTTTTGCAGTCGCTACGTAAATGTTACCGGGACCGACGATTTTATCGACCGCAGGAACAGTAGCCGTACCGTAAGCTAGTGCAGCAACTGCTTGCGCTCCGCCTATCGCAAAGACCTGATCGACTTCGGCGACGGCAGCAGCGGCCAATACCAGTTCGTTGACTTCGCCACCCGGGGTTGGCACCACCATGACCAGTTTCTCGACACCCGCCACCTTGGCCGGAATCGCATTCATCAGCACAGAGGAAGGATAGGCTGCTTTCCCACCGGGCACATAAAGCCCTACGCTATCCAGCGGGGTGATCTGCTGGCCCAATATGGTGCCATCAGCCTCAGTGAAATCCCATGCCGTGAGTCGTTGATGTTCGGCATAAGCGCGCAACCTGGCTGCTGCCGTTGCTAATGCTTCCCGTTGCGGCGCAGGAATAGTCTGTAGTGCCTGCTGCAAACGATTCGCCGGAATAGTTAACGCGTCCATGGCGTCCGCCGAAACCCGATCGAAACGCCGGGTGTAATCCAGCAGTGCCGTGTCACCACGCTCCCGCACCTGTTGGATAATCTCGCGTACCGTATCCACCACCGTGTGTTCGGCAAGACCATCCCAGGCGACCAGCGTTTCCAGCCGGTTCCAGAAATCGGCATTTTCGGTGTTCAATCGTGTGATATCCAGCATTTCAGCTTCTCATCGGGGTTGTCTCAGATCACTCGCTCAGTTCACCGCAGCGGCTAAGCAGTCCATCAATGGTTTAATTTGGTCTCGTTTCATCTTCATTGCAGCCCGATTGATGATAAGCCGTGCACTGATCTGCGCAATCGGTGGTTCAATGGGTTCCAACCCGTTAGCCTTGAGGGTATTGCCGGTATCCACCACATCGACAATATAGTCTGCTAGACCCACTAAGGGTGCTAGTTCCATAGAACCATACAGCTTGATGATTTCAACTTGCTGGCCTCGGGTGGCGAAATAACGGCGGGTAGTATTCACGTATTTGGTGGCGACCCGCAATCGCCCGGTAGGGATAAACATGCCGACTTGTTTTGCTACCATCAACCGACAACAAGCAATTTTTAAATCAAGCGGTTCATACAACCCTTCGCCACCATGCTCCAGTAGCACATCTTTGCCGGCCACACCGAGATCTGCCGCCCCGTACTGCACATAAGTCGGCACATCGCTGGCTCTGAGAACAACTAATTGGACGTCTTGACGACTGGTATGCAGTATCAACCGGCGGCTGGTTTCAGGGTCGTCAACCGCACTAATACCTGCAGTGGCCAGCAAGGGTAGGGTTTCCTTAAAAATACGTCCTTTAGATAAAGCAATCGTCAAAACGGAGTGCATATCTCAACCAGGCACCCGCCGAATCCGAGCCCCCAGCTGGGAAAGTTTTTCTTCAATACACTCGTAACCGCGATCAATATGGTAGATGCGATCCACAACGGTTTCGCCGTCGGCAACCAGCGCTCCTAGAATCAGGCTGGCGGAGGCCCGTAAATCCGTTGCCATGATCGGTGCGCCGGTCAGTGAGGGGACTCCAACGCTGATTGCGGTATTACCTTCGAGTTGAATCTGAGCGCCCATCCGTTGCAGTTCCTGAACATGCATAAAGCGGTTTTCGAACACCGTTTCGGTTACGGTGCCGGGTCCTTCCGCAACGGCATTGAGCGCTACGAACTGAGCCTGCATATCGGTCGGAAATGCCGGATAGGGTGCGGTGCGTACATGCAGCGCTTTGGGCCTATTGCCGTTCATGTCTAACTCTACCCAATCAGGCCCGGTGTTGATCTGTGCGCCGGCATCCTCCAGTTTGAGTAAGACAGCTTCCAAAATATCCGGGCGGGTATCCTTGATTTTGATACGTCCACCGGTGATCGCGGCTGCTACCAGATAGGTGCCGGTTTCGATGCGATCGGGCAGCACCCGATAATGCGCCCCGCGAAGGGTTTTCACCCCCTCAATAATCAATGTGTCCGTACCCGCACCACTGACTTGTGCCCCCATGGTATTCAAGCATTCTGCCAAGTCGACGACTTCTGGCTCGCGGGCAGCGTTTTCGATGATCGTGGTGCCTTCCGCCAGGGTGGCCGCCATCATGAGATTTTCAGTGCCGGTTACGGTCACCAAATCCATCACTAGCCGGGTTCCTTTAAGTCGCTTGGCGCGTGCGTGGATGTAACCGTTCTCCATCCATATCTCGGCTCCCATGTCGGTTAAACCTTTGATGTGTAGGTTCACTGGTCGTGAACCGATTGCACAACCGCCGGGCAAGGAAACCTCGGCTTGGCCGAATCTCGCCAGTAGTGGTCCTAGGACCAAAATTGAGGCGCGCATGGTTTTCACTAATTCATAGGGAGCGCCGAAGTGATGAATCGGACCTGGATTCACCTCTATATTCATCCGCTCATCCACAACCAGATCAACACCCATGCGGCCTAACAGCTCCATTGTGGTCGTGACATCCTGAAGGTGTGGAACATTGCTGAGAACAACCGGTCCGTCAGCTAACAAGGTCGCCGCCAAGATAGGCAGAACGGCGTTTTTGGCACCCGACGTGCGTAACTCACCGTACAGTGGAACGCCGCCGCGGATAATTAATTTGCTCATTTAAGTGCTTGGTTTTTCCTGGACGCCCGCAGGAGCGTCAAGCTTGTCTCTGTTGCCAGCTCGCTGGTGTATAGGTTTTCAGCGCCAATGCATGAATTTCTTCGTTGCTCAGGCGATCTCCTAAAGTGGTGTACACTAAACGGTGTTGTTGCAATAGGGATTTGCCGGCAAAAGATTCACTAATCACCGTAGCTTCAAAGTGCACCCCATCATCACCACGCACTACTACCTGAGCATCAGGTAAACTTTTTTGGATTAACTGTTCGATATCGCTTGCTTGCATTGACAACCTCTTGAGATTAGCGAACCGCAGGCAGTAATTTCGTCAAATCGGCGACTTGGATGATTGCTTGCATTTGCGTTGGGATATGGCTGAATTGCACCGATTGTTGACGCTGCTTAGCTAGGCGCAACCATTCCACCAACAAAGCAACCCCAGAACTATCGGAACGGCTAATACCTGTCAAATCAATTGTCAAATTGGAGTGGTTGGGAAATAGCCGTTCGGACTCCTGCCATAAGCCGACGACGGAAGCAAAATTCAGTTCGCCCTGCACAGCGAAATGATTATCGCCACGTTGTTCCAGACTAGCGGGCATTGCCTCCTCCAACTACTCTCGGTTACGTTCAGCCAAGCTATTGATGACCGCTTCTATCCCATCGGCGCGGATCTGATCGGCGAAAGTGCTGCGGTAGTTCGTCACCAAACTGACTCCATCGACGGTCACATCATAGATTTTCCACTCCCCTTCGAATAGATGAAGGCTGTAATTGACCGGAATGGGGGCGCCCGTCTGCGGGTGAAACTCGGAACGTACGGTCACGTCCTTTGCTTCGGGAGCCAATTGCGGCATCGGTAAAAATTTGATGGTCTCGTTGGAGTACTCGAGCAAAGCTTGGGAATAGGTCCGAACCAGCAAGGTGCGAAATTCCTCGACAAAACGACTGCGTTGTTCGGCGGTGGCCTGGCGCCAATATTTTCCCAGGACCCAGCGGGACATTACCGTAAAATCGAAGTGTGGTAATACAATTTCATTGACTAGGTCGTAAATCTGCCGCGGATCTTTCTGCAACGTCGCGCGATTTTCACGCAAAGCATCCAACATACGCTCAGAGGTGGTTTCAACCACCGTTTGAGGCGAATCAGCGGCGATGCCGATCAACGGTTGCCAACCCAACAGTAAAATCAACGACACCAGAATGAATTTTTTCATGCAGCCAACCGTGCGGTTTTGTTGCGGATAATGGCTCAGTTTAACAGATTCGCGAATAGTCCGAGGCCGTTCTGATCATCGGGCTATTTACTATCCGAAGCCATGCTGGTGAACAATCGTCCCACCAACTTTTCCAGCACCAAGGCCGATTGAGTCAACTTAATGCGATCACCTGCTTGCAAGTAGTCGTCCATCCCACCAGGTTCCAGCCCGATGTACTGTTCGCCCAATAGCCCCGAGGTCAGAATGCTGGCGCTGGAATCCGTCGGTAACCGATAGTTGGAATCGACGGACAGACTTACCACAGCCTCATAGGTTTGCTTGTCGATATTGATACCCACAACCCGGCCGATGCGCACGCCTGCCAAGGTAACGGGTGCTCGTACTTTAAGGCCGCCGATGTTGTCGAAATGAGCATTGACTACATATCCTTGATGATCACCTAGATCGCGGATGTTACTGACTTGCATGGCTAACATGAAAAACGCCGCCAGACCTAATACTGCAAACAATCCTACGGTAAGCTCTAAGGTTTTCGTGGTGGACATTGCGATTAATCTCCGAACATTAAGGCGGTCAATACGAAATCTAATCCCAACACGGCCAACGAGGTGTTGACGACGGTGCGGGTCGTGGCGCGGCCAATGCCTTCCGAGGTAGGTACGGCGTCATAGCCTTCGAAAACGGCGATCCAGTTGGCGACCAAAGCAAAACAAACGCTCTTGATCAGCACGCCGCTGACCACATCGTCAAATAACTCAACGCGCGATTGCATTTGGGACCAGAATGTACCTGCATCTACGCCAAGCTGTTCTACGGCCACATAGTAACCGCCCAGAATACCGACTGCCGTAAAAATTGCTGCTAACAGGGGTAAAGCAATGAGTCCGGCCAGAAAGCGTGGGGCGATGATGCGTTGCATCGGATCCACCGCCATCATCTCCATACTGGATAATTGTTCAGTGGCCTTCATCAGGCCGATTTCGGCGGTCAATGCCGAGCCTGCGCGTCCGGCATACAACAGCGCTGATACCACTGGTCCCAGTTCCTGCACCAAGGATAAAGCGACGACCGTGCCGAGTGACGATTCAGCGCCGAAATCCACCAAATTAGTATACCCCTGCAGGGCGAGCACCATGCCGACAAACAATCCCGACACCAGAATGATTGGTAAAGACAGCACGCCGACAGAATAAGTTTGGCCGATTACTAACCCGGGACGGGTAACGAGAAACTTCGCCAGCGCGCTGAGTAGACTTACCAAGAATAAGCTGGCTCTACCTAAACGGGCTAATCGCTCCAGTACCCAGGTGCCCAGTTGTTGTAATGCTGATATCATCGCCGACCCCCAGCCAGCAAATCCGTTTCATAATCGGTCGCTGGGTAATGAAAGGACACGGGGCCATCGGGTAGCGCCTTCATGAATTGCTGCGTCCAGGCTGATGACGAGCGATCCAGTGTGGCCGGAGTGCCTTGTTCAATCACCTGGCCGTCGGCAATCAGGTATATTTGATCGGCAATCGCCGCCGTTTCGTGTACATCGTGCGAAACGATGATGCTGGTCATTCCCAGCGCATCGTTAAGGGTGCGGATCAGTTTGACCAGCACCCCCATGGAAATAGGATCTTGCCCTGCAAACGGCTCATCGTACATCATCATCAGTGGGTCCAATGCGATAGCCCGTGCCAAGGCCACGCGTCGCGCCATGCCGCCGGAGAGTTCGCTGGGCATTAAAGCGGCCGCACCTCGTAAACCTACCGATTCCAGCTTCATCAACACCAACGTGCGTAGTAGGTTCTCCGGTAAACGGGTGTGCTCTCGTAGTGGAAAAGCGACGTTTTCGAAAACCGACAGATCGGTAAATAAGGCACCGCTTTGGAATAACATGCCCATTTGTTTGCGTAACCGGTAAACGTCTTGTTGATTGAGTTCATGAATGCGTTGCCCGGCCACCTCGACACTGCCGGCGTCAGGCCGAAGCTGGCCACCAATTAGGCGCAATAAAGTGGTTTTTCCGGTGCCGCTAGGTCCCATTATGGCGGTGATTTGCCCTCGCGGAATCACCAAGTCGATGCCATCGAAAATCAGCCGTTCACCGCGCGTGAAGCTCAACCCATGGACTGTGACGAGTATCTCTTGGGAATCTAAAGGGGGAGTTGCTATGGGCACGCTCAACATCTCCAGTCGATCAGTCGAGTTTATCGGTCATCATAAGGGTAGCGGCGTTGGATCAAGTAGATAAACAAGATAATGCCTCCCCATACGACATAGGGTAGATACCAGGGACGATTCGGAGTAGCTAACCAACGAAAGAAAGGCGACGCTAACATGAATACGGCAAAAATTAACAGCAGTATCACAGCATCGCGGTGCTGGGCCTTTGCGGCATTTTGAGGCATCGTAGTCAACCCCGTCATGGCGAATAATTACGGTTATTATGAATGGCTGATGACAGCAAACGAACCCATGAATTAACACGGATAGCGCTTGGCGTCGAGTATGATGGTGCCCAGTTCCGTGGCTGGCAAATTCAAGAACCTGGCGTTCGGACGATACAGGAGAGCCTGGAACGCGCGTTAAGTGCTGTGGCAGATCATACAGTGACGACAGTATGCGCTGGTCGTACAGATGCTGGCGTACACAGCCTGGGACAAATCGTACATTTTGACACCGTTGCACAACGGCCATCCCGCGCTTGGGTGTTGGGTGTGAATACCCATTTGCCACCTGATGTGAATGTGCTATGGGCACAACGAGTGCCCGCCGCATTCCATGCCCGGTTCTCCGCATTGACGCGCTGGTATCGTTATGTTGTTCTGAATCGTTCTGTGCGTTCGGCTTTGCAACGCACGCGAGCAACCCGATATTACCAACCTCTGGATGCAGAGTGCATGAACGAAGCTGCCCGATGCTTGGTTGGCAAGCAAAATTTTAATGCGTTTCGCAGTCGCCATTGTCAAGCTAAAAGCCCAGTCCGTACGGTGTATTCGCTAACGGTAAAGCGTCATGATGAGTATGTGATTCTGGATGTTGAAGCCAATGCTTTTTTGCATCACATGGTTCGCAATATAGCGGGCGTATTGCTAGCCATCGGTAGCGGAGAGCAGCCTAAGCATTGGCTACGGACAGTCTTGGCGGGACGTGATCGCAAACTGGGCGGAGTCACCGCACCACCGGAAGGGCTTTATCTGATGGGGGTGCGTTACGCGGATGCTTTCCAATTACCGAGGTCTACTATAAAACTAAAACATTTATCAATACCCCACACTTGACAGGCTTAGCCGATAAACCTATATTTGCACGTCTTTGCAGCCAAAAAGTGATTTTGTTATTTTGGCGCCGTCGGAGTTCAGAAGCGAATGGCAACGATCAACCAGTTAGTGCGGAAACCGCGCGTTAGCAAGAAAGAAAAAAGCAACGTGCCGGCATTGGAGAGCTGTCCTCAGAAACGGGGAGTCTGTACTCGGGTTTACACCACCACGCCGAAAAAGCCTAACTCAGCCTTGCGTAAAGTCGCTCGCGTGCGGCTCACCAATGGCTTCGAAGTGACCAGCTATATCGGTGGTGAAGGACATAACCTTCAAGAACATTCCGTGGTACTGATTCGCGGTGGTCGCGTCAAGGACCTACCCGGTGTTCGGTATCATGTTGTCCGGGGTAGTTTAGATACTTCCGGAGTGAGTAAGCGCCGCAGAGGGCGCTCTAAATATGGCGCTAAGCGTCCTAAGTCCTAAGCAGCGAGAGCTTGAGCGGCTATGCCGAGAAGAAGAGAAATCCCAAGACGTATTATTCTGCCGGATCCTAAATTCGGTAGTGAGATGCTGGCAAAATTCATCAATATGGTCATGGAGCGCGGTAAAAAATCGGTTGCTGAACAGATTGTTTACGGTGCTTTGGACCAGATGGGCGAGCGCGGCAAAGGTGACCCAATGGGTCTGTTAGAGCAGGCTTTGGAAAACGTACGTCCAGTCGTTGAGGTTAAATCTCGCCGAGTGGGTGGGGCGACCTACCAAGTCCCTGTCGAAGTGCGCGCAGTACGGCGTACCACTCTGGCAATGCGCTGGGTGATTGACTCTGCCCGAAAGCGCGGTGAGAAGTCGATGGCTAGGCGATTGGCTGGAGAACTTTTAGATGCCGCTGAAAGCCGTGGCTCTGCGGTTAAAAAGCGCGAAGACACGCATCGTATGGCGGAAGCCAACAAAGCGTTTGCTCATTATCGTTGGTAAGGACTGAGGAATTGAATTGTGGCGCGTAAAACCCCTATCGAGCGTTACCGAAACATCGGGATTATGGCGCATATCGATGCCGGTAAGACCACCACGACCGAGCGCATCCTGTTTTACACCGGAGTGTCGCACAAGATCGGTGAAGTGCATGATGGCACTGCTGTTATGGACTGGATGGTGCAAGAGCAGGAGCGGGGCATTACAATCACTTCAGCTGCGACAACCTGCTTTTGGCAGGGTATGGCGCAACAATTCGATGAGCATCGCGTCAATATTATCGACACACCGGGACATGTGGATTTTACCATTGAGGTAGAGCGTTCATTGCGAGTCCTAGATAGCGCGGTTGCGGTATTCTGTGCTGTCGGTGGTGTTGAGCCTCAGTCTGAGACCGTATGGCGCCAAGCGAACAAATACCATGTTCCACGGATGGCTTTCGTCAACAAAATGGATCGTGCTGGGGCCGATTTTCTGCGTGTTGTTCAGCAGATCAAAGACCGGCTAGGGGCAAACCCGGTTCCTTTGCAGCTGCCGATTGGTGCTGAAGAGAATTTCAAGGGGGTTATTGATCTCCTTAAAATGAAAGCGATCTGGTGGGACGAGGAAAGCGCAGGCATCAAATTTGAGTATGGTGATATCCCTGCCGAGATGCTGGCCTCTTGCGAAGAATGGCGCGAACATTTAGTTGAAGCCGCTGCCGAGTCTTCTGATGAGTTGATGGAAAAGTATCTGGAAGGTGAGTCACTGACTGATGCGGAGATCCAAGAGGGAATCAGGGCGCGGACTTTAGCCAACGAGATTGTGCCCACTCTGTGTGGTTCGGCCTTTAAGAATAAGGGTGTGCAGGCCGTGCTGGATGCGGTGATTGAGTATTTGCCTGCGCCCACTGAAGTGCCTGCGATTAAAGGGATACTGGATGCCGACGGCAGCGAAGGGGAACGCCATGCTTCTGATGATGAGCCTTTTGCGGCGTTGGCTTTCAAGATCGCCACTGATCCGTTCATGGGGACCTTGTCCTTCTTCCGGGTTTATTCCGGTGTCCTGAACTCCGGCGATACAATCTACAATCCGGTTAAGGGTAAACGGGAGCGGATTGGACGTATTGTGCAGTTGCATGCCAACAGTCGTGAAGACCTCAAAGAGGTGCGGGCAGGCGATATTGCAGCAGCGGTCGGATTGAAAGAGGTTTCGACAGGCGATACCTTGTGCGATATGAATCAAGTGATCACCTTGGAGCGGATGGAGTTTCCTGAGCCGGTGATCGCGGTTGCAGTCGAGCCCAAAACCAAGGCTGACCAGGAAAAAATGGGGTTGGCGCTCAGTAAGCTTGCGCAAGAGGATCCCTCGTTCCGAGTCCATACCGATGAAGAATCAGGACAGACCATCATTTCCGGGATGGGTGAGTTGCATCTGGAAATTATTGTTGACCGGTTAAAACGCGAATTCAAGGTTGAGGCTAACGTGGGTGCTCCTCAAGTGGCCTATCGTGAAACTATTCGCAAACCGGTGGAACAAGAGGGCAAATATGTCCGGCAGTCGGGCGGTCGTGGCCAATATGGGCATGTTTGGTTGCGTATTGAGCCGCGCGAGCCAGGGGAAGGGTACGAATTCATTAACGCCATTGTGGGCGGTGTGGTGCCCAAAGAATATATTCCCGCTGTCGATAAGGGTATCCAAGAACAATTGAGTAATGGCGTGATTGCTGGCTTTCCAGTGGTGGATATTAAGGTCACGTTGTTCGATGGTTCGTACCACGAGGTGGACTCCAGCGAGATGGCCTTCAAAATTGCCGGATCTATGGGCTTTAAAGAAGGTGCGCGGAAAGCGTCTCCGGTTTTGTTGGAGCCCATTATGAAAGTCGAAGTGGTCACGCCCGAAGAGTACATGGGTGATGTCATGGGCGATCTCAATCGTCGCCGTGGCTTGGTGCAAGGTATGGAAGATACTCCTTCCGGCAAAGCGATTCGCGCCGAAGTGCCGTTGGCTGCGATGTTCGGTTATGCAACCGATTTACGTTCGGCCACTCAAGGGCGTGCCAATTACTCCATGGAGTTCGCCAAATATAACGAAGCCCCGACCAATATCGCAGAAGCGGTAATAAAGAAAGCGTCGTGAGCGTTTAGTTGATTAACGAGGTAATTTAAGGTGTCCAAAGAGAAATTCGAGCGCACGAAGCCGCACGTCAACGTGGGAACGATCGGCCATGTAGATCATGGGAAGACCACGCTAACGGCGGCGATGACGAGTATTCTATCGAAGCAAT